>CAZVEV010000006.1:0-3875 GCA_964625865.1 uncultured Planctomycetaceae bacterium
GAGAACGACAGCTCCTCGCCCGGGATGGTCAGGGGGGGGGTGTTGGGGTGGTGCGTCCCGCTTCAAATTTGTGCAACCCCCTACTCGCCTGCGGCCTGCGCGCGAGCCCGTCCCCGTTTTCGCTCGGGCGGTACGCTAGCGTTTGGGCTTGGCGGCGCCGGCCTGGTTCAGGGGCTTGATGCTCTGGGTCCAGCCTCGGGGGAGGGAAATGTGGAAGATGTCCCGGTCGAACTCGATGCCCGACTTGGTGTTCGTGAACGTGACGGTCGTGGTGTTCTCGCTCTTGTCCAGGGCGGTGACCTTGACCGGCAGGTGCGTGGTGCGATCGATCCACTGCTCGATCCGGACGACGTTCAGATCCTTCTTGCGGGTCGCCAGCGTGGTGAAGACCAGGCGATCGGCGTTGGGCGGGTCGCTCTTGCGGGCCTTACGGGCCGGCTGCGTGACGCGGAAGTACGTCAGGATGTCCTTGACGCTCTGGCCGAACGGCAAGGGGAACGGGCCCTTGCCCAGCCGCAGCGGCTCGACGCGCTGGCCCACCGCGGCGACCTGGTATTTGATCAGCCGCTTCTCGCGATGCTTGGCCACGCACAGCCACATCCCGTCAAACGCGAAGTCCTGCACGCTCTTGAGCTTTCGCCCCTCATCCATGCGGAGCGTGTCGAAGTGGACGCGGAACTTGTCCGGCGAGCGCTTAGTTCGCCTCTGGTACTTGACGTACCCGGTGCGCTGCTCGGTCTCGCCTGTCAGGTCGCGGTCGATGCGATAGTCCACGTCGGCCTGGATCGTCGCGTGCTTGGCGCCGGCGGCTTCCAGGGCGGTCAGGATCTTCATGATCGCCGCCGACGGGGCGTTCGCGGGCCTGGCTGCGGGCTTCGGCGCGGGCTTGGCCGCGGGGGCGGGTTTGTTCTGCCCGCATGCAACGGTCGTCGCCGCCAGCACGACGATCAGGCTCGATAGTCTCATTCGCGTCATTCCATTGGCTCCTGCATCACCTGTTACTACGTATCTCCGTCGGCGATATTGGGTTGGCGCCCGATGATTTTTCCGATCGCCGGCGGGAGCACCTTGGCCAGCGCCAGCACGACGGCCAGTCCGAGCAGGACCACAACCGCCACCCAGCCGAGGTTCCAGTGGAACGTGACGAACGCGATGACCGCGTATCGCACGAGTCGCCCGACGAAGTTCGCCCCGGCAAACGGGCCGCGCGGATAGCGGTACGTGACGGCCAGCATGCGAATCACGTCCACGGGAATCGGGATGATGTTGAAGATCACCAGAATCGCAAACGGGCTCCTCGCGAACCACCTGGCCGACACGTCATACAGCCGCGTGTGCCGGACGCGCTTGACGTGACGGTGGCGCAGGGCCAGCGTGAACAGGTGGTAGTCGTTGAGGTTGGCTATCGTCGAGGCGACCGCGCCAACCAGGCCGACGGCGAGCACAGTGGTCCACAGTTCGCCCGTGACGGCCGCCTCGCGGGTGGCCACCGCGGCGACGATGGCGTTGGTGGGCATGGGCAGGAAAGTGCAGCACAGTGAGACGTAGATGCCGAAGATCAGCAGCTTGGGCGCCGCGCTGACGCTCTGCATCTGCCTGCCGATCTCGCCCGGGCTCCACGTCCAGGTCCATTGCTGCCCGCTCAGCATGATCGCGACGGCCGCCACCGCCACGCCCAGGCCCAGGGCGTAGGCCAGAAACCACAGGCGCACAGAGATCCCGTCACCCCCAGCGAGGGGGTCGGTGACAAGCGCCTCGGCGCTGTCAGTCGGTGTGGTCGGTGATTCTGCCATCGCTCATATGCACGGTGCGGTCAGCGTAGCCGGCGGCCTGCTCGGAATGTGTGATCATGACGATTGTCTGTGCCTCGTCGCGGTTGAGGCGCTGGAACAGTTCCAGCAGGGCGGCCGAGTTGGTCGAGTCGAGATTGCCCGTCGGCTCGTCGGCCAGCAGGATCGCCGGCCTGTGCGCCAGCGCCCTTACCACCGCCACGCGCTGCTGCTCTCCGATGGACATCTGCCCCGGCTTGCGGCCGCGCACGTGCGAGACGCCCATCATCTCGAACAGCTCGTCCACGTGCCCGTCCGCCTTCATGCCGCGGATCTTCAGCGATATCGCGACGTTATCAGCCGCGCTGAGCTGGCCCAGGAGGTTGAACCTCTGGAAGACGAAGCCGATCTCGTCGCGCCGGATTCGGGTGCGTTCGGCCTGCCCGGAGCCGACTACCCGTCCGGCCACGTACACCGTGCCCAGCCGCCCGGCGGTCGCCGGGTCCGGGTCGGTGGATGTCATCAGGCCCAGCACGTGCAGCAGCGTGCTCTTGCCACACCCGCTTTGCCCCATGACGGCCAGGAACTCTCCCCGCCGCACCGCAAGGTCAAGCTCGTGCAGGACCGTCACCCTCGCCGGGCCCTGCCCGAACGACTTGACCAGCGAGCGGCCTTCCAGGATGACGTTGTTGTCGTTCATGTGTTGAGTCGTCTGCAGCCGGTGCCGCGGGATCACTCCAGTGTCAGTGCCGTCACAATGTCCACCCGCGTCGCCCGCCAGGCGGGGTAGATCGCGCTGATCGTCGCGCCGACCAGGGCGGCGCCGATGGCGATCACGATCCACTGCCACGTAATCGTGACCGTCAGCAGGGGCTGGAACCTCTCGATAAGCCATCCCGCCGGGTAGCTAATCGCAATGCCGAGCCCCGCCCCGGCCATCGTCAGCAGCAGCGACTCGCCGAGCACCTGGCGGATGACGAACGCGTTGCCCGCGCCGTTGGCCTTGAGAATCGCGATCTCCCGCGTCTGCTGCAGCACCATCGTGTATAGCGTGGTCATGACGAACAGGAACACCATCGTCAGGGCGATGCCGTTAGCCATGTCGACGTAGACGAACAGACGTCCGAATTTCTCGGTAAGCATCTTCCGCTGGGCCTCCAGCGGCACGACGGTCTGGCGGGTGGAGGCCTTCAGTTCCTCGGCCATCGTGGCGGGATCCACGCCGGCCTTGAGCTTGATGAACATCAGCGTGTTGCTGTGCAGGTTGCCGTCCCCGAACAGATACTGCGCGGTGCGGCGCGGGATGAAGACACGCGTCATGGCGCCGGCCGGCACGATGCCGACAATCGTCCACGTGTGATTGGCCACCTCGACCTTTTGGCCGCGTGTGTATCCGCCCGCGCGGGCCAGGCGGGTGTCGATAACCATCTCGAGCCCGTTGTGGTCCGGGTGCGACAGGTCCCCCTGCGTCAGGTTAAGCGGCTCGTCGTTCGGGGCGGGGGTGCGTTCGAGTTGCTCGATCCACCTGGCGAAGCGGTCGTCGGGGTCGAACAGCCGCCCCTCGACCTCGCGTCCGCCGGTCAGGGTGTGCCACATCTCCCGGTCCACCCCGGCGGCCATCTGGTCCTGGCCGCCCATCCTGAGCGGCCAGAGGAACACCGGCACGACGCGCTCGATGCTGTCGCCGTGCTTGGCCTTGACGATGTCGACGAACTTCTCCGACAGGCCCACGCCGTGCGGGAACCCGGCATTCTCGCCCTCGGTCTGGGCGTACATCGTCAGGTCGGCGTCGACGGCCTCCCAGCGATCGGCGACCTCGAACAGGCTCCCTCGCGCCAGGCCGCTCAGCGTTACCAGCATGCAGATGCCGATCCCGATCCCGAACGCCGACAGGGCGCTTCGCAGTTTGTGATGCATCAGGTTGGCCAGCGGAAGATACGCCATGGCGGCATCATACACCAATGCGTTTCGCATGGCGAATGGTGCCCGAGTCACAATCGTCCTCGTCGTCGGGCGGTTTCCCTCCGACCGAGCGGGTGCCGTGGGCTGCGGAGCGAAGCGGAGCAACCACGTTCCAGTGCGCGTAACGTGGTTGCTCCGCTTCGC
>CAZVEV010000006.1:3885-16831 GCA_964625865.1 uncultured Planctomycetaceae bacterium
GCTTTTTTGGTTTCGCCTGCCTTCCCCCCCCCCCCCCACGGCACCCAGTTCATGGTTCGATAGACACTCCCCTTGCGCTCAAAACGTCCGTAGAATAGGCTGTAGTCATGAAAGCGCATCGAACACGAGTCTGGTCGCTGGTGGTCTTCGCGAGCCTGGCGATCGCGACGGCGCCTCTCCGCGGCGCCCCGGCCTGGTGGAACTACGAATGGAAGTGCCGCCGCCCCGTGACGCTTCCGAAGTCCGAGCCCACGCGCCTGGGCGGCGACGACATTGCTGTCGTCCACATGCCCACCGGTGGCAAGATGCGCCCCGACGCATCCGACATCCGCGTGACCACCATCACCCGCCGCGAGATGCCCTCACGCGTGCTCATGACGGGCCCCGGCGACGAGGTGCGGGTGGCCTTTGCGATCCAGGCCGGCGTGACGCAGTACTTCGTGTACTACGGGAATCCGAATCCCCCCCAGCAGGCCCGGAAACTCGCGATTCGGCGCGGCGTGCTGCTGAGTGAGTGGAAGTTCCCCGGCGGGTCGGCCACCACGCTGGACAAGGCCCGCGCCGTCCTGAAGAAGGTCGACACGTTCATCGGGCGCGATTTTCTGGACCGGATCTTCCTGGGGCACAGCCCGTTCGGGCCCACCCAGGCGGTCACGCGCACGTTCGAGGCCTACCTGAAGGTCCCCAAGACGGGCACGTACATCTTCTCCACGTCCAGCCAGAACGCCTCGTTCCTGACGCTGGACGACAAGCTGGTGGTGGCCAACGGGGGCAATCACGGTCCGCAGCGCGACATCCGCAAGCGCGGCCAGGCGTATCTGAAGGCCGGGGTGCACAAGCTGACGTTCTATCACTGCAGCCCGTGGGGGGCGCCGGTGGCGGTGGTGGCGTGGCAGCCGCCGCGGGAAAAGCGGATGCGCGTGATCCCGCCCGGCGCGTTCGCGCCGGTGGTGCGCGGCCAGGCCGGGGCGATGGAGGAAATCGGCAAGGCGGCGGTCGACTTCACTCCCGTCCACGCCGGCGAGGCGTTCATGGCCAACCGCTACTACCAGCGGTACAGTTTCCAGGCGGTCCAGACCGGGTCGGCGGTGGGCAAGCAGGTGGTCGAGTGGACGTGGGACTTCGGCGACGGCGAGCGGGCCACCGGGGCCGCCGTCGAGCACGTGTACTTCCTCGATGCGATGCGCACCGTGACGCTGACGGGCCTGACACGCACCGGCACGCTGGTGCGCACGAACACGATCTACGTCACGCGCCCGTGGCGCACGGTGACGCACAATCGCCTCGACAGTCTCCGCGACCATGCCGCGATCGTCGCCAAATACCGCTTCAAGAAACTCGACTCGCTGTCGATGGTCGAGGCCGTGAACCTGCTGAAACGCACCGGCCGGATCGAAGGGCTTCTCAAGGTCGGCGCCGCGTTCGTCGCTCGCGGCTCAGCGGACAAGAAGGCCGCCGCGTACCTCGTGCCGATCTATGCCGAGGCGCTGCTGGCAGCGGGCCAGGCCGATACCGCACTCAAGGCCCTGCTGGCCGGGGCGAAGCTCGAAACCTACACCGCCGGACGGGCCGAACTGCTCGTGCGGGCCGGGCAGGTCTGCGTCGAACACCTCAGCGACGCGCGGAAGGGGATGGCCCTGTTCAGCGAGGTCGTCAGCAAGTACGGGGCGCTGAGCACGTCGATCTGGGTCCGGCGGGCGCGCATCGGCATCGGCGACGTGTGGCGGCTGACCGGCGAGCAGGCCAAGGCCCGTACCGCCTACGCCGCCGCCGGCACGAGGTCCGTCCGGAAGGGCGGCGGGCAGGCCCTGACACGCGGCGACTTTGCCAGACAGATCGAGGACTACATCCGGCGGCGCGACCTCGAGGCGGCCGCCAACACTCTCGATAAATGGGCCGACGCCTTGCCTGCCGACAAGCTCGACGGCTACTGGTCGCTCCTGCGGGCACGCATGCTCGTGCGGAAGAAGTCCTATCTCGTCGCCGCGCGGGAGGCCGAGATCCTCGTCCGCGTCACGCCTACCAGCCATCACGCCCCCGAACTGCTCATGCTCGCCGCCGACGCCTACCGCCAGGCCGGCAAGCCCATCGCTGCTGACGCCACGCTCAAACGCGTCCTGACCGAGTACGCCGAGTCCACCCTCGCCGCCAAGGCCGCCGCACTGCTCAAGGGTGAGTGAGCGTTTGTCCATCAGGTGATCACATGACATTCTCACATTCTTAAGAATGTTGGAATGACGAGCGCGGCAGGGGGTTACACCCGATAGTCCTCGTCCGGTATGGCGATCTTGCGCTGGGCGGTGACCGCCTCGTTGACTTTGAAGACGGCGATCTCGCTTTTCAGGGCGGTCTCGGCGGGGCAGGTGAGTTTGGCCTTGCCGCGAATGGCGTCGAAGAAGTTCTCCAGGTGCGGCTGGTGGATCGGCTTGCTCAGTTCGACCGGAAGTGTGTAGGCGGCCATCTCCGCGCTGACGCGCACATCAACGGCGGCCTCGCCGGGTTCGGGCTTCTTGGGCGCCGGTGGGGCCTTGACGATCTCCTGCTTGACGTAGCGGGCCCAGTCTTCGGCGTGGGCCTCGCGGAAGACCTGCGTCCACTTGGGCACTTCGGAGATCTTCAGCGAGCCGGCCGTGCCCATGAACTGCTCGGCGTAGCCGCCGCCCGCGCTGGTGGTGGTGAGCACCTCGTAGAACGCCCGCACTCGCCCGGGCGGTGTGTCGTACTCGTAGATCGCCATCACGTTGTCGTGCCACTGGCGATCCGTGTAGTAGTCGCGCCCGCCGGCGGCCATCACTGACGACGGGCCGCGCCCGAGGAACCAGTTGAAGATGTCGATCTGGTGCGAGCCCAGATCGGAAATCGGCCCGCCGCCGTACTTCGTGAACCAGCGCCAGTTGCGAAACTCGCGCATCGATGCATAGCCGTACCGTTTCAGCGTCGCGTTGTCGATCAGGTACTTCGCGGGCCAGCCGAGGTCGCCGCTGACCGCGCGGTTCCAGCGAGCCTGGGCGTGGGTCAGTCGCCCGAGCATCTTGCCCGGCAGGACGATCTTGTTCCGCGCGTGCAGATACCGCGGGTTGCTCCGCCGCTGGTGGCCGATCTGCAGCAGCTTGCCGGTCTTCCGCATCGCAGCAACCATCGACCGGGCGGCGGCGAGGTCGTTCGACATCATCTTCTCGCAATAGACGTGCAGGCCGGCGGCGAGGCAGGCATTGGTGTGCTCGGCGTGGACGAAGTCGGGCGTGGCAACGATCACCGCGTCGAGGTCCTTGGTCTTGGCGAGCATCTCGCGGTAGTCTTCGTGGACGTCGACGACGTGATCGCGACTCTTGAGCCACCGCTGGGCGTACCGGCGGCTGTACGACCAGATGTCCGCCACGGCACGGAACCGCACGCCGGGGATCTTGATGGCCGCATTCAGAAGCACGCGTCCCTGCGACCCGGCGCCGATGATCGCGACGTTCAGGTCGTTCATGGCGCCCGCGCGGGCGGCGGGTGCGGCGTGAGAGCGGACCACGGCCGCTCCGATCCCGGCCGCCAGCCCCGCCTGTAACATTTCACGACGGTTCATTCGCACTGTCCTTTCGGGTGGCCCCGCGTAGGGCGTGCAACGTGTTGCACGCGGAACGCATACCCAATCCCCTCCGCGTGCAACCAAGTCCCGCGCCCTACTTCTCGATACGATACAGGTGCGTGTCGGTTCGCAGAAACAGGGCCCTGCCCGCCACCGCGGGGGTCGCCATCACGCGTCCGTCAAGGTCGTTGGCCGCCAGGGCCTTGTACGTGCGGGCCGGGGCAATCACGTGCGTCCGGCCGCGCTCGGAGAAGACATAGATGCGACCATCCGCGTAGAGCAGCGAGGCCGAATACTGCCCGCCGATCCGCTCGCGCCAGACCGTGCGTCCGGTCTTGGCCTCGACGCAGGCGGCCGAGCCGGTGTCGTCGACGAGGAACAGCAGGTCGTCGACCAGGAGGAACGAGGGTTTCTTGGGCACGCGCGTGGTCAACTTCCAGGCGATGTGCGTTCGCGTCACGTCGCCGCTGCCGTCCGGGCGGATGGCCCACAGTTCGGGATTGTCGTAGTCCATCACGAGGAAGACCAGCCCATGGCCGAACAGCGGGCGGGGCGTCATGGACCACCCGCGGTGCCGGACCTTCCAGAACTCCTTTCCGGTGGTCGGGTCGTAGGAGATGATGGCCTTGGCGCACGGGCTGATCAGTTGCTTGCGGCCGGCGGACTGGATGATGATAGGCGTGCAGTAGGCTTTGCGGCAGAAGCGGTGGACGCGGCGGTAGTCCTCGGAGCGCTTGGTCTTCCAGACGGTCTTTCCGGTGGTCTTGTCCAGCGCGACGACGTACTGCACGTCGATGCCGTCGACGGGGATTATCAGCAGTTTCCCGACGAGGATCGGCGACGTGCCGGGCCCCATGTGGTGGTCGCAGTTCAGGTCGCGGCGGGCCCAGAGCACCTTGCCCGTCGCCGTATCCAGACACGCCGTGCCGTACGTGCCGAAATGCACGTACACGCGCCCGGCTTCGACGGTGGGCGTGGGCGAGGCGTAGGTGTTGATCTTGGCGATCTTCTCGGGGCGGCGGACGTCGAAGAGCTTCAGATCGTGGACGATCTTGCCTGTCCGACGGTCGACGCAGACGGCGTACAGCATCTTGCCGTCCGTCGTCGCCGTGGTCATCCATATCTGGTCGCCCCAGATCACGGGCGATGACCAGCCGCGGCCGTGGATGGGCGTCTTCCACGTGATGTTCTTTCCGGGGCCCCATGTCAGGGGCAGCCCCGTCGCGTCGCTGTGTCCGTCGGCCGCGGGTCCGCGGAACTGGGGCCAGTTCTCATCGGCAAGGGCGGCCCCGCCCAGTATCGCCAGCGCCGCCGCACACAGTACATATCGCATGGTCACCTCGTCTGCTGATTCACTGGCCCAGTGTCAGCGTGTTGATGTAGAACCACGTGCTGGCGTGGTTGCGGAAGCGCAGGAAGAAGTGATGGCCCACCGTGGCCGGGACCTTCAGGGTGAACTGGGCCCACTTGTTGCCCCCGGCCAACGGGCCGATGGCGGCCACCGTCTTGCCCTTGGGATCGAGGACCTCGATCGTGGTCTTGAAGATGGCCGCTCCCTTGTACCCGACGACTTTGACGCGCCGGCGGGAGCGGATCTCGTATAGCACGTCCTTGCCCGTCTTCTGGTCGAAATACACACCCTTGCCCGAAAACGGACCCAGCCCATCGGCGGTTTCCTGCACGGGAAACGGCGAGAACTGCTTGCCCACACCGAACGGCTTCATGCTCTTGTCGGCGATGAACGCCCGTTGATCGCGCCCCCGCGGTGACGAGGCGGCGCCCAGACGCTTCAGTTCGGCTTCGATCTCCAGCAGGGCCGTCTTGGCCTTGAAGGACGCGACGTCCTTGGCCGCGTGCAGTTCAATGAACCGCTGGTAGTAGGCTTCGGCGCGGCGGAGCACGGCGGACTTGTTGACCGCCAGTGCTCTTGGGTACAGCGTGTCGTGATACCACTTGCCCAGCGTCCCGCACGCGGCTTCCGGGGTCTGGTCGATGTCCGTCGCGGTCAGGGGCACACAGGTGCGATAGGTCTCGGCGACGTCCTTGTTGACGTACGGGACGGCCCGGTCCGGCTCATCGAGATCCAGCACGAGCGTCTTGACCAGGAGGTCCCGCACCGCGGTGCTGGTCGGGTCTTTCTTGAGGGTCTCGACATAGCGTTCGACGCGGCGCACGGCCTCGCTGCGATGCACGGCCAGTCGCATGCGCGCGGTGATCTCAGCTTTCTCGGGCAGCCGGAGCGTCGTGGCGACCGAGAGGGCCTGACGATAAGCTCCCGCCGCTTCGCCCCAGCGGCGGTTCTTCTCGCGGGCCGCTGCAATGTTCAGGACAGACCGGAGCAGCGTCTCGCCGGCCTCGATGCGCTGGTCACGATCCCGCGTCATGCGGAACCAGCGTGTGAGAAATTCGATGCGCCGCTCCTGCCACGTGTCGATGCGTTTCGGGGCGATCTTGACCAGCAGATCGAGCGACTTGGTCACCGTATCCCGCACTTCGGGCGTTACGGGGCTCTTGAGCCCGTATTCGACGGCCTGTGCGAGCAGGGGGACCTGCAGCGACGGATTGTCGGGCACCTGGCCCGCGGCGTGGTGGAAGTCCAGCGTCCGCTGGGTATTCGTCTTGGCCTGTGTGGCGATCTGGGCGATGAGATCGTCGACGGCCTTGTCCGCCCGCGCATCGGATGCCGCGGCCGCGACGAGCAGACACGCTATGAGTACGGCATACCGTATGGTTCGGATGATCACAGGTATCCTCCCGGACGACCGGGACAATGAAACGTACATACACACAGAGTATACAACCCCGCGCGGGGGCCTCAAGGCCGTACGGCAAACCATCGGGCTTGCGTGGACGGGCGATGAGCGTAAGGTATCTGGAGCGGCCCGCGATGCGCGTGGGCGAACATCTGTCCGGGAGCGTGACCGAGTTCCCGGGGACTTCCTTCAGGTGAGAACCAGACATGTCAGACCTTACGATACGGGCCATGGAACCGGACGAGTGGGACGAAGTGGCCGAGTTGATCCGCGTTTCGACGAATCAGTGGTACGAGGCCCACGCCCGGGGGGCGATCTTCACAGGCCCGGCCGACGCGACGCGGCTGTTCTGCGAGGTCTACGAGGCGCTCGATCCGGGCTACTGCGTGGTGGCCCGGGACACCGCAACGGGACGACTGGCCGGTTCGTGCTTCTACCGCGAGCGCGAAACGCACATGGCGCTGGGCATCATGAACGCCCATGCGGACTTTGCCGGTCGCAGCGTGGCCAGCCGACTCCTGAAGTTCATCACCGACTATGCCGACCAGCGCCGCCTGCCCATACGCCTGGTCTCCAGCGCGATCAACCTGGATTCCTTCTCGCTGTATAATCGCGCCGGCTTCGTGCCGCGGATGATCTTCCACGACATGATCATCGAATCGCCGCCCGAGGGCCTGGCCGCCACGCTGGACGGGGCGGATCGCATACGACCGGCCACGCCGGACGACGTGGGGGCCATGGCGGACCTGGAAGCTGAACTGGTCGGCATCCGACGAGAGAAGGACTACCGGTTCTTCATCGACAACGCGATGGGGATATGGCACACGTTGGTGCTCGAAGGAGTTGACGGCGGGCTCGACGGTTTTCTGGGATCTGTCTTCCACCCGGGCAGCCACATCGTCGGCCCGGGGGTCATGCGTAGCGAGGCGGCCGCGGCCGTCCTGATCGCCGCCCAACTCGACCACCACCGGGGGCGAACGCCCCTGCTCCTTGTGCCCGCCGAGGCGACCGGACTCGTGCGGACCCTCTACGACTGGGGCGCGCGGAACTGCGAGCTGCACTTCGCGCAGGTCCGCGGCGAGTACCCGAAGCCGACCGGCCTGATCATGCCCACCTTCATGCCCGAAACGGGTTGACGCTCTGTCCGAGTGCGACCGCTGGTGCGCCGAGACACGCGGGGCAAGCCCCGCCGCTTAACCTTGCAGGCGGAAACCGTGGACGTTCTATTCGCTTGCATTGTTTAGCGGGCGAGCTTGCTCGCCGTGTTTTCCGCTGGTCCGCACTGACCCGCGACCTCGCCGGGGTTTACTCGCCCGTGCCGCCTTGCCAGTTCTTGGTCTGGAAGGGGGACGCCGGCAGACCGGCTTTGTTGACGAGGTTCGGGTTCGCCGTCTTGTGCCAGCCGAATCGTACGTGCTTCGGCGCCGTTACGCCCGGGGCCGAGACCACGACGGTCTGCCCGTCGATGACGGCCTTGGCGGGCACGAACTTGCCGTCGGCCCCAGCGATGGCGAACTCGCTCAGGTCCTTGCCGTCACGGCTGGCCAGGCCCCCGTCAGCGTGGGCGAAGCTGAGGCGGATCTTCCCGCCCTCGATCTTCTGTGACGTAAACAGCGGGCCGGAGTAAACGATGCCCTTGACGCCGTAGTCCTTCGTCAGCGCCCACAGCGCCAGGCGGTTGCCCACCGGCTTCTTCATTCGCGGGTGGATGTCCTTGATATTGTCCACCAGGTCGGTGGTGACGGCCATCCCGGTCCCCGAGATCTTGAGGCTCTTGACCTGGCCCTCCCAGAGGGCGGGCAGTTGTCCGGGCCCGTAGCGGCCGGCCCAGGGGGCGATCTGCACGAAGTAGAATGACAACTTATCATTGTTCCACGTCTTGCGCCAGCCTTCGACGAGAGCCTTGGTCTTGTCGTAGTACGCCAGCCCGTTCTGTCGCAACACATTGGTCTCGCCCTGGTACCAGATGGCCCCGCGAATCGGGAACGGCTGAAGCGGGGCAATCATCGCGTTGTACATCCCGCCGCCTTGCTTCCTGGCGGCGTCGGTGACCGTCCACGGCTCGATGGGCGAACCGCCCCAGGAGCTGTTGATCAGGCCGATGGGCATTTTCAGATCTTTCGCCAGCCGCTGTCCGAAGAAAAACAGGACGGCGGAGAAGCGCCCGACGGTTTGCGGCGAGCACGCCTGCCAGGCATCCTTACCTCGCGTGGCCAGAACGATGTCCTTGGCCGGTGCCTTGGCCTGGACCTTCTTGACGTGCAGCAGACGGATGGTGGGGTAGTTGGCCTTGGCGATGGCTTCTTTTCCGCCCGCCGACCCGCCAAGGGTCCACTCCATGTTCGACTGTCCCGAGCCGACCCAGACCTCGCCGACCAGGATGTTGCTCAACTCAATCGTGTTGCTGCCCTTGACGGTCATCGTCAGGGGCTTCTGACCGGCGGCATACTTCATCGCGGGCATCGTGACGGACCACGCACCGTCGGCACCGGCCGTCGCCGTCTTGCTGGCGCCGCACATCGTGACGGTCACCTTCTCGTTCGCATCGGCCCAGCCCCACACCGGCAGCGGCACGTCGCGCTGGATGACCATGTTGTTGCCAATGACGGTCGGCAGGGTCACCTTGGCCTGGGCGGTCCCTGCGGCGAGAACCAGGCAAACACTGACGACGATCAGAACACTCCAGAGACGTTTCATCTGTAATCCCTTTCATGGCGAGACAGGACCGACATCGATCGGTCACGAAGGCGGTCATTAGACCGGATGAGGCGTCGGCGTGCAATATTGCTGTTTCGTCCATGTTTAGCGGCGGGGCTTGCCCCGCGTGCGGCGTCGGTTCCGACGCCGAAATGCATCGAACACACTGCGTCAATCGGACGGACACACGGTGGGCAAGCCCGCCCGCTGAACAGGGAAGACATCTCGTCAGTCGCACGTTTGGACCCTCGGGCGTCTTTGCGGGGAGCGGTTCGACGCGATTTGGTCTTTTCGGCGGGAAGCGATGGCGATAGGATTATAGATGGTTGCTAGAGACCCAACCCGATGGGAGAAACACCGATGAGACAGATCAGAGTGCTTGTGTGCTGCGCGGTGACGATGGCGCTGGTCCTGCCCGTGTGTGCCCAGGACGATGCCAAGACTCCGGACGATGCCGACGCCCTCAAGGCGAAGTACGCCGCGGCCTATAAGGAACGTCGGAAACTCCAGTACGACCTGTCCGCGATCCGGCGAAGGATTGAGCAGAGCGAGGCGGGACTGGCCCTGCGCAAGACGGCCGACGCTGCGGACAAGGCCGCGCGGGATGCCGAGCAGAACAATCCGGGTATCGTCGCTGCCATGAAGGCGGAACGTGAAGCGTATGAAGCCATGCAGAAAGCACGCGAGGACGACCTGAAGGCGAATCCCGAGACGGCGGCCCTTGTCCGGAAGATCGAGGAAGCGGAGGACTCGCGCGCCGCAATGACCTACACGCTGGCGCTGGCGGATCTCAAACTGCGCCACCGGGACTCGCCGATCAATCGTGCCCTGGCGGAAGACCCTGAACTGAGGGCCCTCGAGCGGGCCATCTCCAGCAAGTCTCGGGACCGCCAGGCCTACGCCAAGGCGCGAAAGGCTTACGAGGACGCCCGCAACGCCGCGCTGGCCGTGATGCCCGAGGGCAAGGCCCTGCTGAAGGAGATCGCCGAAGCCAAGGCCGTTCTTGCCGAAGTCACCGAGACCGGGCAGGCGGCACGGAAGAAGTTGATGGAATTGCGCTACAAGCGCGGCCGGGGCCCCGAGAGCAAAGCCGTCACCGAAGCCAACGCACGCTACCGCGCCGCCGGCGAGGCCAGGCGGGCGGCCTACAACACGCCGGAGCTGAAGGCCCTGGCCGACGCCCGCCGCGAGGCGCGCAAGACCCTCTACGATGGGATCAATGCCCTGGTCGCGAAGGATCCCGAAGGTGCGGCCCTGACGGCCAAGATCGCCGAAATCGAGAAGACGATTCGCGAACTTCAGTCCCAGCGAGATTCCCACCCGCGCAAGTCCAGGGGATCGAAGAAGTCCAAGTCCAAGTCCAAGAAGCCCGAGTCCGAGCGCTCGAGCGCCCGGATCAAACTGAACACATAGCGCATCTACTGTCCGGAGCGGGTGCCGTGGGCTGCGGAGCGTAGCGGAGCAACTACGTTTCACCGCGCTTGACGTGGTTGCTCCGCTACGCTCCGCAGCCCACGCCACCCCGACTTAGCGTCCTTGCGGGCGGCAAGGGCTTGTGATAGTCTCCTGCTCAGTTGCCGCGTTGGCGGCCACGTCCGTTTCCATAGAACAGGAGACGCACTATGAACGCAGTGGAACACCTCATCCCCTCACAGGACCAGGCCGGCGAGACGCCCATCTGGGTCCCGAATCAGCAGGCCGTCTACTGGATCGACCTCGAAGGGTCATGCGTGCATCGCTACGAGCCGGCCACGGGCGACCAGAAGGACTGGACCCTGGACGTGCCGGTCACCGCCCTGGCCCGTCGCGCCGGCGGGGGGTGGGTTTTGGGCACTAAGACGGGACTGGCGTTCTGGGACGAGGAGACCAACACGTCGGAGTTTATCGTGGACCCGACGGCCGACAACGACGCCCTGCGGTTCAACGACATTGCCGTCGACCGCCAGGGGCGCCTGCTGGCCGGGACGGCAAACGTGGTGCAGTTCGACGCGCCTGAGGGCGTGCTCTACCGCCTCGACCCCGACCGGACGCTCCACACGATTGACGAGGGCTACGCGGTGGCCAACGGCATCGGCTTCAGCCCGGACGGGGGCACGCTCTACGTGACGGACATGTTCCACAACCAGATCATCGCGATGGATTACGACACGGCGGCCGGCACGGTGAGCAACCGGCGCACGTTCGTGGAAGTTCCGGCCGAGGCGGGCCTGCCCGACGGGCTGATCGTCGACGCCGACGGCTTCATCTGGAGCGCGCACTGGGGCGGCTCGCGCATTACCCGCTACGACCCCGACGGGACGATCGAACGCGAGGTCCCCCTGCCCGCCGCAAACGTCACCTGCATGGGATTCGGCGGGGCGGAACTGGACGAACTGTACATCACGACGGCATGGTTCCTGCTCAGCGACGACGAGCGGGCCGCCCAGCCGCAGGCCGGTGACCTCTTCCGCCTGAAGAGCGAAGTCAGAGGACTCATCGAGCCCGAGTTTGCAGGCTAACGCCGACCGAAACGACAAGGAGAACGCCCCATGGCCCTGACGAAGGAAGAGCGAGTCCTGCGAGTGATCAACCGCCAGGACGTGGATTACCTGCCCAGCCAGATCACCTTCTCGGATCGCACGCGGGACGGCGAGATCAGTGAAGCACTCGGCATCGACGCGGGCCAACTCGACGATTATCTGGAGAACCACATCCACATCGCCCTGTGTGCCCACGACAAGGCGCTGTTCTACCGCAACGACCGCGAGTCGATGGAGAAGCTCAAGGCGATGGGGTTTGCGGGCATGGACTGGGAAAACCACATCGTCTACGACGCGTGGGGCATGGGCATTACGGTGGGGTCCGACGGGTTCTTCTCCGAGTTCCATCCGCTGTCCAAGACCGCCACTCCACGAGTTGCCGAGCACATGCCCCCCGACGTCAATCGCGAAGTGCTCTTCCAGGACGTCGAGGAAGCGGTAGCCAACTACACCGTTCCCGACATCACGCGCCCGGGGCTGTTCGACGAGATGAAGGCCGAACTCGACGAACTCTCGGGCGACTTCCTGGTCATGCCCTCGGGGTATTACGGCATCTACGAGCGCGGCTGCGGGCTGATGGACTTCGAACAGTTCATGATGAACATGGCCATGCGCCCCGCGGTGATCCATGAACTGCTGGACAAGATCACCGACTACAAGGTCGAGTACGCCCGCAAGGTCGTCGAGATGGGCTTCAAGGTCGCCCACCACGGGGACGACCTGGGCATGCAGTGCGGGCCGATGATGTCCGAGACGATGTTCCGCGAGTTCGTCCTGCCGAGACTGGAGCGGGCGTGGCAGCCGTACAACGACGCGGGGATCCCGATCATCCTGCACTCGTGCGGCGACATCACGCGGTTCATCCCGGATTTGCTGGCCATCGGGCTGCGCGTCTTCGAGCCGGTCCAGCCGTGCATGGACCTGGAACTGCTCAAACGCGAGTTCGGCGCCGACCTGGTGTTCTGGGGCGGGATCGAGACGCAGGACCTCCTGCCGTTCGGCACGCCTGAGCAGGTCAAGGAGATGGCCCGCAAGACCATCCGCACGTTGGGCAAGGGTGGGGGGCACATCATCGCCCCCAGCCAGGAAGTAATGAACGACGTGCCTATCGCCAACGTCAAGGCCCTCGTCGAGACCATCGTCGAGGAACGCCAGACCGTCCTGGGGCTCTGACGGGCCGCCCGCCGGTAGCAGGGGTTACATCTGGAGTGGCGAACCTGGTTCGTGACGGTGAGATCTGGTTCGCGCGAGGCGAGGTCTGGTTCGCGCGAGGCGGCTTCTACGCCACCACGGGGCTTGTCCCCGTGGAGCGATGATTGACTGCTAAGCGCCGGAGGGGTGTTAGACCGACAACCCACCCCCCCCCCGGCGGGGGGGGGGGGGGGGAAGAGGGGGGGGGGGTG
>CAZVEV010000006.1:16841-49728 GCA_964625865.1 uncultured Planctomycetaceae bacterium
CCCCGTGGAGCGGTGATTCGTCACTAGCCGCGAGAGTCTTCTTCCTCCTCCTTCCCGCCCCGCCGGAGGCGGGGCGGGAAGGAGGAAAGAGGGGGGCGGGTTCGCGGCTAGTGACGAATCAGTGCTCCATCGGGACGAGCCCGATGGTGGCGGGAACTGCCGCTGATCGGCAAGACGGCATGCGGGTGACGCATTGTGCGAGAGACCGGAAACACGCTGTCTGTTTAATAGAGAGAGACGACTATGCCCTATGCAGCGCGACGTCCTCAGAGTGTTACGTGTCTGGCTGCCGGTATCGTGACGATACTGGCGGTGCTCGTTTCGACGGTGCCGGCGGCCCTGACGGTCGCCCAGACGCTGGATGAGGAGTGGGGTGAGATCACGCGCCACCTCTCACGGGCCAAGCGGGCCAAGCCCGAATGGCGACAGCGACTGAAGGATGAGGCGCTTGACGTACACGCCCTTGTCAGTCCGAAAGACACCGACCCGCTTGACGTGGTGCTGCGGCGTACGGCGGCACTTGTGGGGCACTTCAAGGCCCGACGGATGCTCCCGGCCAAGGTCACCGCCAGCTACGCGGCCCAACTGGCGAAGCTGGCCGCCGACGCAAAGACCGCCGCCAAGGGCGGCCCGAGAAAGGCGCTGTTCGTCAAGGTCTGCACGCTCCGCCGCCGGATCGCGATGTCCAACCCCCTGCTGAGCTTCGACAAGATCGTCTGCATGCTCGAAAAGCCCGGCCACAGGCGAATCATCGAACAGGCCAGGGCCGTCTTTCCGGGGCACAGCATCGGCGGGGGGCCGGTGATTCTCAGCAACTTCAAGACCGCTGCGGCGATGACCGAAGTGCTCAAAGGCGTCAAGGTCACCTCGGGCCCGTGGAAGGGCAAGGAGTTGGTGGGCAAGTTCTCGGGGCTCGAACTGAGCTACGACGGCAAGCGCCTGTTGCTGGCGGCGACGACGGACAAGGAGGTCTGGCACGTCTTTCGGTACAACCTGGTTACCAAGGCCCTGGAGCAGTTGACCGACGGTCCGGACGACGACTTCGACCCCCACGAGCTACCGTCGGGGCGAATCGTGTTCACCTCGACGCGGCGCGGCGGCGTGGGGCGCTGTGTCATCGTGCCCCAGGCCCTGACTTACACGATGCACTCGATGGAGCCGGACGGCTCGGACATCATCTGCCTCAGTTTCCACGAGACCAACGAATGGGCGCCCACCATCACGCACACCGGCAAGATCGCCTACACGCGGTGGGACTACGTGGACCGTCACTGGGGGGTGGCCCATCACTATTGGGAGTGCTTCCCGGACGGGCGGGACCCGCGGAACTACCACGGCAACTACCCCTTGCCGTGGCACGCCGTGCCCAAGGATGCCGATCCCAAGAACTACGGCAAGCGTGCGTTCGTCTATGGGCGGCGTCTGCGACCCGACGCGGAGTTGTCATTCCGGCCGGTCCCCGACTCGCCGAAGTACACCGCAACCGCCGTGGGCCATCACCAGGGCTTCTCCGGCTCGCTGGTGCTGCTGGACCCGCGAATCGCCGACGACGGAAAGATGTCGCAGCTTAAGCGGATCACGCCGGAGTACTTCTTCCCCGAGGTCGAACACGGAGCGAGTCATACATACGGGACGGCCTGGCCGCTCAGCGAGGACTTCTATCTCTGCAACTACAATTACGGACTGTACCTGCTGGACCGATTCGGCAACCGTGACGTGATCTACGATCCGGGCAAGGGCAAGTACCGCGTGCGCGACCCGTTCCCGATGCGCGCCCGCCGCATGCCGCCGGTGATCCCCGTCCAGACATGGCAGGGCAAGCGGGCAGGACGCCCGGGTCACCGCCGCGCCGTCATCAGCGTGATGAACGTCTACGACGCCGACGAGGCCGCCACCTTGCCCAAGGGCATCACCGTCAAGCACATGCGCATCGTCCAGGTCATGCCCCAGATGCTCGACAACTGGTTCTCGGGCCAGTCGGTCAGACAGATTTCGTTCGCCAGTGACTCGATCGGGCGCATGCCGCTGGGCATCGTGCCGGTCGAGAAAGACGGCAGCGTCTACTGCGAGGCGCCGGTGGGCAAGGCGATCTACTTCCAGTTGCTCGACGAAAAAGGCATGGCGGTCCACTCGATGCGGTCGGCGACGTTCGTTCATCCGGGCGAGCACCTGTCATGCCTCGGCTGTCACGAAGACAAGCTGCGGGGCACGCCGCCGGTCAACGCCCGACCGCTGGCGATGAAGCGCCCGCCGTCGAAGCTCGTCCAGGAGGTCTCCAGCGGTGCCATGCCGTTTAACTACATCCAACTGGTCAAGAAGCCCGTCTTCGACAGGAAGTGCGTTCCTTGCCACATGAAGCACCCGAAGAAGGCCCCCGACATGAGCTACCGGTCGCTGGCCCGCAATGATCGCGTCTTCAGTTGCCCCGGCGAGAACCCCGCACTGGAGGTCCTCGGCGTCGGCGGGTCGCGGACAACGCCCGGACGCTTCGGCGCCCACGTGTCGGGCCTCATGAAGGCCCTCAGGACGAATCCGCATATGAAGGACGTCAAGCTGACGGCCGACGAGATGAAGCGGATCACGCTCTGGCTGGACCTGAACTCGAACGAGATCGGCTGGATCGGCAACGACCGCAGCGTGATCAAGGCCCAGAAGGACGGCAAGGCGATCTGGCCGCCGGTTGACGTGGACCCGGCGAATCCCACCGGCGTGGAAAACGACCGCCCACTGGACGTCCCGATAACCTTCCGGGGCGCGAAGACCTCAACGCGATAGAAAGCGAACCCAACCCCCAAACCCAAAGACCTCTCACGGGAGGAATGACAATGCAGTATCAACGAAACGGTCGCCGTGTTCTCAGGACGTTTGGACTAGTCGCCTTTGTCGTAGCGGCGGCTGTTTTCGCCCCGGCGGCGTGCGGCGAGGCGATGGGCGCCGACAAGATCACCATCGCCCTTGTCGACGCCAAGGGCGCCACGGTCAAGACATCGACCAGCGGCACGCTGGAAGTGGCGCGGAAGTACGTCAAGGGCGACCGGATCGTCATCACGGGGGCGCACGACCTGGCGGTCAAGGTCGACAAGCACTACGCCGAGACGATCCTCTTTGCCCCGACCAGGAAGGTAGAGTTCCCGATTCCGCTCTGGCCGGTGGGCAAGTACCCAAGGAACTTTCCCCATCCGCCCAAGGCCTTCCAGGGCGAGACGCACGTGATCACGGCGCGGGCGGCGACGAAGAAGGAAGTCGCGGCCTACCGCAACGTCGCGCTGAACCCGATGGACCCGCGGGGCAAGAGCCAGGCGTATCCGCACGCCAGTTCCAACAGCGAGTGGGGCGAAGCGGCCGTCTTCTCGGCGAAGACCGCCATCGACGGGTTTGTCGAAGCCACGGGCGACCATCACCGCTGGCCGCGCCAGAGTTGGGGACCGTATCTGCCCGGCGGCAAGCACCCCGCTCCGGAGCTGACGATCGAGTTCGGGCGCCCCGTCGAGATCGACAAGCTGGTCGTCGTCGTGCGACACAACGTGCGGCAGAACAACCACTGGAAGGAGGCGACGGTCGAGTTCTCCGACGGATCCAAGGTCAAGATCACGCCGCAGTTCAACGGCAAGCGGCAGGAGTTCCCCATTGTCAAGCGCGTCGTCACGTCGCTGAAGTTCACCTCGCTGGTCTCCGACAAGAAGGGCAAATACGCAGCCTTCGTCGAAACCGAAGTCTGGGGCAAGCCCGTCATCGCGAAGTCCAGGACCACGCCAAAGGCGAAACCATCCGCCATGGGAAGCGCCGCCCGTTCCGGTTGACGTGCACACATCTATGCAGACAGTAACGGACATCCTGTGCGACTCTCTGCGCCGCCACGGCGAGGGGGTGGTCTTCCAGACCTACAGCCCGACTGACGGCGTGTCGTCGGTGACGCGGCGGAAGGTGGCCAACCGGGCGGCCGAACTGGCCGAGATGCTCCACGCCCGGGGCGTGGGGCCTGGGGCGCGGGTGGGGCTGGTCGCGTGCAACGGTCCGGAGTGGGGGATGGCCTACTTCGGGATCCTGCTGACGGGCGCTACCCTCGTGCCCCTGGACGCCAAGCTCACCGACGCCGAGATAGCCAACATCCTGCGACGCTGCGGGGCGGCAGTCCTGCTGACATGCGGCGACAACGCCGACAAGGCCCGCGCCGCCGCCGGCGGGACCTGCGAGGTAATACTGCTCGGCGAGATCCCGTCAGTGGGCAAGTCCGACGGGGAGGCCCTGAACCGCGTGCTGGACCGTCATCGACCGGCCGGGGACGACCTGGCTGTCATATCGTTTTCGTCCGGAACCACGGGCGAGCCGAAGGGCATCATGCTGACCCACGGGAACATCGCGTCGAACGTGGAGGTTGCCCCGCGGATCATGGATTTCGGCCCGGGCGACAACTTCCTGTCGATCCTGCCGCTGAACCACCTGTTCGAGCAGACCCTCGGCATGCTCCTGCCGTTCTACGGCGGGGCACGCGTCACGTATCCCCAGTCGCTCAATCCGCGCGTGCTCGTCGAGGCCATGCACAAGACGCGGACGACCATCGCCGTCATCGTCCCCGCGGTGGCCAGGCTCTTCCACAAACGCATCGAAGCCCAGATCGCGCAGATGTCGCCTTGGAAACGTCGCCTCGCCCGTGCGCTTTGTCGCATCGCCGCCGCGGCCGACCGGCTGGGCCTGCCCGTCGGACCGTTGCTGCTTCGCCGCGTCCGCGCCGCGTTCGGGGAGCACATGCGCGTGTTCTTCAGCGGCGGGGCGGCTTTGGACGACGAGATCGCCCTGTTCTTCAAGCACATCGGCCTGCCGATCATGCAGGGGTACGGCCTGTCGGAGACCTCGCCCCTGGTGGCTGTCAACACGCCCGTCCGCAGCCGGATCGGTTCAGTGGGCAGGCCGATTGAGAACGTCACCGTCAAGATTGATCCTGTCGACGGGTGCGATGAGGGCACGGGCGAGATTCTCGTCAGCGGTCCGAACGTGATGGCCGGCTACTTCGAGGACGCCGCCGCCACCGCCGCCGTACTGGACAACGGCTGGCTCCGCACGGGCGACCTCGGGCGCCTCGATGCCGACGGGTTCCTCCACGTTACCGGGCGGCTGAAGGACGTGATCATCGGCGAGTCGGGCAAGAACGTGTATCCCAACGAGATCGAAGCCGTGATCGCCAAGTGTCCCGGCGTCGACGACGTCTGCGTGTTGGGCCTGCCCACCGACAAGGCCGGGCAGCGCCACGAGGACATCGTCGTCCTGGTCGTCCCCGCCCGAGCTGACACCGACGCCGAAACCCTCCGCCGCGAAATCCGCACCGCCTGCAAGACCCTGGCAAGCTACAAAATGCCCAAGTTCTTTGCTGTCTGGGAAGACCCGTTCCCCCGAACAGCCACACTGAAGATCAAGAAACGCGAACTGGTCGCCCTCATCGACCGCGAGTCGCTACTGCCGCTGTGAGTAATCGAGCGGATGCCGTGGCTTGACGCGGCACCCTGCTACGTGTTCGGCGACCAAAGTTGGGCTACGGTGCGCCGGCGGGGGGGCGGAGCAGGCGGTCGAGGTCGCGGAGGATCGTCCGCTCGAGCATGCGGTTGTACCGATACGTCTCCCACACGTCGTTCTGCCGCGGGGTGGTGGCGCCCTCCAGGTCGGCGGGCGTCTGGTTGGGCATGCCGCTGTAGTTCTCCTGGCGGCCCCGAAAGGTCCTGTAGGCGGCCGAGCCCTCGCGCTGGACGGCCACCGACAGCGTGGCCACCACGTACCGCCCATCCGCGCGGAGCGTCATCTCCGCGAACTGCCGATCCGGGGCCGAACCGGTCGCGCCGAGCCGAGAGGGCTCTGCATAGACCGGACGGCTGAGTATCACCCCGCTCTCGGCGTCGGCGGAGTCCACCGGGAAGTACTGCGCCACCACCTCCTGTGCCGTCGAGAACGCCTTGTCGTACGCAACTGGGCCGAGCATCATCTGCGTGCCCGGCGACTCCGACGCGCACCCGCATGCGCCGGCCGCACACAGCGCCGCGGCGGCCGCCACGAGTCCCCGCGCGACGGTTCGCAGGCTATTCCTCATCGGTGTCCCACGTCGTGTAGTTCGGGGACTCATGGGTGATCGCGATATCGTGCGGATGGTTCTCGGCCAGGCTGGCCGCCGAGATGCGAATGAACGTCGCCTTGGTCCGCAGGTCCTCGATCGTCTCGGTGCCGCAGTGATCCATCCCGCTACGGAGCCCGCCGATCAGTTGATACACGAAGTCGCCCAGCAGGCCGCGGTAGGGCACGCGGCCCTCGACGCCCTCGGGGACGAGCTTGCTGCGGTCGGTCTGCCCCGCCTGCCCGTATCGGTCGGCCGAGCCGGCAAGCATCGCGTCCATCGAGCCCATGCCGCGGTAGCTCTTGAATCGCCTGCCCCTGTAGATCACCAGGCGACCGGGCGATTCTTCGAGTCCGGCAAACAGGCTGCCCATCATCACGGCCGAGGCCCCGGCGGCGATGGCCTTGGTGATGTCGCCGCTGAGCCGGATGCCGCCATCGGCGATCACGGGCACGTCGTTGGCGTCGCCCACGCGAGCGGTTTCGGAAACCGCCGTCATCTGAGGCACGCCCACGCCTGTCACCACGCGGGTGGTGCAGATCGCCCCGGGCCCGATGCCCACCCGCAGCGAATCGGCCCCGGCGGCGATGAGGTCTTCGGCCGCCGCCGCCGACGCGATATTGCCCGCCACCACGTCGATCGTCGGGTAGCTCGCCTTGATCTGCCTAAGGGTCTCGAGCACGATTTCCTTGTGGCCGTGCGAGGTGTCCACGCAGATCACGTCGACGTCCTTGGCGATCAGGGCCTCGACGCGGTCGTAGTCGAGCACGCCGACGGCCCCGCCAACCCTCAGGCGCCCGCGGGGGTCCTTGCAGCTACGCGGGAACAGGCGCATCTTGTCCACGTCGCTCATCGTGATCAGCCCGACCAGCCGCATCTCATCGTCCACCAGCAGCAGTTTCTCCACCTTGGCCTGATGCAGGATCTCCTGGGCCTCGTCCAGTCCCGTTTCGGGCGAGCCGGTGACCAGGTTTTCGCTCGTCATCACGTTGCGGATCACCGTCTCGCCGGCCAGGAACTTCATGTCACGCCGCGTCAGAATCCCCACCAGCTTGGCGCCCTCCTCCACAATCGGGATGCCCGAGATGTTCTGCTCGGCCATCGCCCGCCGGGCCGTCTCCGTCGATTCGTCCGGCGGCAGCGTGAACGGGTCGGTGATCACGCCGTTTTCAGACCGCTTGACCTTCTCGACCTCGAGCGCCTGGGCTTCGGGCGAGAGATTGCGGTGGATAAACCCCAAGCCGCCTTCCTGGGCCAGCGCGATGGCCAGCGCGGACTCCGTCACCGTGTCCATGGGCGCCGAAACCAGCGGGATATTCAGTCGGATGTTCCGCGTAAGCTGCGTGGACGTATCAACTTCCGACGGCGAAACTGACGAGCGTGCAGGCATCAGGAGGACGTCGTCGAAGGTGATACCGTTGCCGATAATTCTGTCTTCCATGGTCTGGCTCCCAGCAGATGCGGCCGGTGGATTGCGGCACAGGATATTGACGCGGGGGCGGCCATGCAAGCAAAATGTCTCGCGATGAGCAATTGGGACGATATGCAGCGACGGCTGGACGAACTGGCCCGGGCCGATCTGCTCCGACGCGAGCGCGTGGTCGCCCCCGCCCGCGGGGCGCGAATGACCGTCGACGGGCGAGACGTCATCTGCCTGTGCAGCAACGACTACCTGGGCCTGGCGGGCGATGAGTCGATCCGCGCCGCGGCCGTGGAGGCCATCGAGCGATGGGGCCTCGGTGCGGGCGCTTCGCGCCTGGTCAGCGGGACGACGCAACTGCACGTCGAACTGGAGCGCCGCCTGGCGGAGTTCAAGCAGTGCGAGGCCGCCGTCGTCACGTCAAGCGGGTGGGTGGCCAATCACGTCGCGGTGGGGGCGATGGCGGGCAAGGGTGACCTGGTGCTCTGCGACAAGCTGAACCACGCGAGCATCATCGACGCGGCCAGGGCGTGCGGGGCCCACATGCGGACGTTCGCCCATCGCGACACGGGCCGCCTCGTGCGTCTCCTGGAACGCCACCGCGCATCCTACGAGCGATGCCTCATCGTCACCGACTCGCTGTTCTCGATGGACGGCGACTTCGCGCCGCTGGCCGAGCTGGCCGACATCAAGGACCGCTTCGATGCGAGGCTCATGATAGACGAAGCCCACGCCACCGGCGTGCTCGGTCCGTCCGGGCGCGGGCTGGCTGAACTGGCCGGCGTGGAAGACCGCATCGACGCGACGGTGGGGACGCTGTCGAAGGCGATCGGCGCCGTTGGGGGGTTCGTCGCGGGCCGGCGCCTGCTGGCCGACGTGATCCGCAACACCGCGCGGGCGTACATCTACACCACCGCTCCACCGCCGGCGATCTGCGCCGCCGCCATCCGGGCCCTCGACATCATTCGCGACCAGCCCGAGCGGCGAGCCCACGTGCTGGCCCTGGCCGACCAACTCCGGGCCACGATAACGGCCGCGGGGCTGACGACTGGCGAGTCGACCAGCCAGATCCTGCCCGTGATTCTCGGCGACGCGTCAAGGGCCGTTGCGGCCAGCGCCGCCCTCCTCGAGGCCGGCTTCCTCGTCCCCGCCATTCGCCCACCCACCGTCGCTCCAGGCAGCAGTCGCTTGCGGGTAACCCTCTCGGCCGGTCACAGCAGAGATGACGTTTGCCGCTTCACCGCCGCACTTGTCGCTACGGTGCGATCGGGATAGCGTCATGTCGCGTAGGGCGTGCAACTTGTTGCACGCGGGACGAACGTCCAATCCGTTCCGCGCGCAACGAGTTGCACGCCCTACGGTCTACCTTTTCAGGTCGAGCGTCGACGTGTCGTCGTCTGCGGGGGGCTGACTGGCTTCGCGATAGCGGTCCACGCCGCGAGACTCGTAGCGCTGGAGGAAGTTGACTCGCAGGCGTCGTCGGGTGACTTCGGCCAACACGTGCCGGGGATGGGCCACCCTCGGGTCCACTGGCGGGACGGAGGCGTGTAAGTCCGCACGGGAAGGGGATATGGACGCGGACCGGTCCCGTCGAACCAGCGGAGGTGTTGCGTCCTTTGCCGCCATAGTGTCCTCGCGTAACGCGGTACGCGCAGCCGGAGTGCCCGGAAAGCACTTCGCCCCGTCAGCGCGTCAAGTCTCCTCGGTCTCCGCGCCTTGGCGCGGAGATAGACAGCGTACGTCCTTAGAAGCGTACGATCCAAACGGCTCACCGGCCAGGCGCGCGGTGCAAGGTCCCGTGAACGCTTGTCTTTGCCGAACCACTCTGCAACAATCGCGACGATGGAGCGCATGGGGCATGACAGTTCGATAGTCGAGCGGATTCTCTCGGCCCCGGGCCGGGCGGTGCTTGTGCTTGGTCCGGCCGGGGCGGGCAAGACGACGGCGGCGATGGCGGTGTGGGACCATCTGCGGGACCGGGCCGGCCGCGGCTGCACGGTGATTTGTCCCAACGCCGCAACCGTTGCCGACCTCAAGGCCGGAGCGATTTCCGCCTCCCCGGGCGGTGTCATCGTCTCCCCCCGGATCATGACGTTCGCATCGCTGGCGAGTCTGATGCTGACGGAGACGAAACGCCGGGCGCCCGTACAATCGCCAATGCGCAGGCGCCTCGCGCTGCGGCAAATCGTCAACGGCCTGCGCGAAGCCGGCGAACTGACGGTCCTTGCTCCGGTCGCCGACACCCCCGGACTCATCGTGACGCTTGACCGGGCGATCGGTGAACTGAAGCGGGCCGCCGTCGAGCCGGACGCACTGGCCGGCGCAATTGGAGACGTTGCCCGGAGCAAGGGACGCGACGTGCTGGCGGTCTATCGGCGATACCAGGACCGCCTCCACCAGGCCGCGCTGTACGACGTTGAGGGGCGGATGTGGCTGGCGCGAGACCTGCTGGCCTCCGGTGAGGTCACACTGCCGCTGCCCGCGCTGGTCGTCGACGGGTTCACCGACTTCACGCCGACGCAGTTGGATATTCTCCGCCTGCTGGCCGACCGCGGGACACGAGTGGTCATCACCCTGCCGTGGGCCGACGACGGACGGCCCCGGATGTGGCACTGGACGCTGCGGACGCTGAACAATGTCCGCCGGACGTTCGGCGAACACCTCGCGGAGATTACACTCGAACCCCGGCCCGCGAGCTTCGCTCCGCTCTGCCGCGCCGTATTCGACTTCGATGCCGTACCTCGTGAAGCACCTGAAGGCCTGAGCGTCATCGCGGCCGCGGGTATCGAGGCGGAGGTCTCGGCGGTCGCGAGACGGGTCAAGCGGCTTCTCGTCGAGGGGGCGGCGGCGGGCAGCATTGCCGTTCTGGTCCGTTCGACGGACGCCTACCAGGGCACGATCCGGCGCGTGTTCGACACCTGCGATATCCCGATTGCCCGTGTGAGTCGACCCCTGTCTGACATGCCGATTGTCCGTTTCGTCCTCGACCTCGCGTCTCTGGGGCCCGCATGGGCGTTTCGCGACGTGCTCCGCGTGATCAAGAGCAGCTATTTCCGCCCTCAATCGCTGGGTCCGTTCGACGAGACAACCGTTGCGGTGGCCGAGATGCTCATCCGCGAGGGAAACGTCCTCGGCGGGCGAGAAGACTACCAGGCGGCCGCCGCCCGGCTGGGACGACGCGCGGCGCGGGCTGTGGCAGCCGACGAGACCGAGGGCGATCCGCGCGACGCGGCGCTGTTTGCTCTGGGCCCGCTTGCGGTCACGCCCGAGGCGTTGGCCGAGGCGGCGGCGATGCTCGATGCGCTGTTTGATCTGGTGGCAGGGGCTGTTGGCGAGGGCGTGCCCGTGGTCGATGGGTTGCGGCGTCTCATCGACGCCCTTGCGTTGGGCCAGGCGTGCGACCATGGCGAGGCGGACCTGATGGCGCGTGACTTGCGGGCGATGGCAATGCTGGACGCGGCCCTTGCCGAAGCCGACGGCGCAGCCCCGGCCGCACTGGGAGATCTTATGGAGGCCCTGTCCGCCGTCTCGTGCCCGCCGGCGCGGGGAGAGGCCCTGGTGGACGTCTGGAGCATCCTCGACGCCCGCGCCATCCGGCGGGAGCACGTGTTTGTGCTCGGGCTCGGCGAGGGACAGTTCCCCGGACGTTTCACAGAGAACTCCCTGGTCAGCGAGGCCGACCGTGCGGCCTGGGCGTCGCGAGGCGTCCAACTCGACGCCCGTGCCGACCTGAACGCTCGGGAGATGCTGCTGTTCTACCTGGGCGTCTCGCGGGCCGAGACGTCGCTGACGCTGAGCCATCTTTCGGCCGACGCCGGCGGCAGGCCCGGTGCGCTGGGAAGCTACCTGCTCTCACTGCTCCGCGGTGTGGGCGGACTTGACGGCGCGGACGTCGAGACCGTCACGCCGGGCCAACTCGTCCCGCTCCCCGCAGAGATCGCTTCGCCCCGGGACGCCCTCAGCGCCGGTCTGGCGGGCCTGTTCCGCGGCGATCTCGGCGATCCCGGTGATGCGCTGTCTTGGGCCTCCGCCGCCTTACCCGGTCCGCTGGCACGTGCGGCGGCGGGGCTGTGGGCTCACAACCGGCGATGGACGGCCGGACCCTGCGACGCCTTTGACGGGCGCCTGACCGAGCCGCCTCTGCTGGCCGCCCTGGCCCGACGATTCTCCGATCAGGCGGTCTTTTCGGCAAGGCAACTCGACACGTTCGGTCAGTGCCCCTGGCGGTTCTTTGCACAGTATGTCCTGGACCTCAACGAGTTGCCCGAACCGCAGCGCCTGCTCGAGCCCACCGCCCGCGGCCTGTTCTGCCACGACGTCCTGTGCAGGACCTATCGTCTTCTGGCCGAGCGATTCGGCCTGCCTGTTCGCCTGGCAGAACTGGCCGAAGACGATCTGCAGGACGCACTGAACGCAGCGGTGGCCGCCGCATCGGACGCCGTCGAGGCCCAGCGCCCGCCGTACCCGATGCTCTGGCGCATCCAGCGCGAGCAGATGCGGCGCGAACTGGAGCGGTATCTCCTGGCCCAGCGGACCCAGCCGGACATGCCGGCCGCGAGCCTCTATTTCGAACTGGCGTTCGGTATGGGCGACCGCACCGTCAACGCCGATCCGGCCAGCCTGACTGATCCGGTCAGTATCACGCTGACCGAGGGCAGGAGCATTCGCGTTAAGGGGCGGATTGACCGCGTTGACAGGGCGGCTTTCGAAGGCGACGAGGGCCTGCTCGTCATCGATTACAAGACCGGGGCCCTGCCAAGCGTCAAGGACATCACCGCGTGTCGAAACGTGCAGGCCCCGTTGTACTCAGCCGTCGTCGCCGAGATGTTCGCCCCCGATGCGATGGGCGGCGTGTTCCACCGTGTGGGGGGCGACCTGGCCGAGCGGTACTTCGCGCGGGTCAAGCGGCACGGCGGACGGATACGCCCGGACGCGGCATACGACGCCAATCGCGATGCGGTCATGTCGCGAATCACCGAGTTCATCGACGCCATGCGGGCCGGCCGGTTCGACGTCGTGCCGTCGGGTGGCTGTGCGTACTGTCCCTTCCGGCAGATCTGCCAGTTCTCCGAGCCCCGGGCCAAGGCAAAGGGGGGCGTGCGATGAGTAACGCCTTTGACCTCACGCCCGCCCAGCAGGCCGCCGGTGTCGACCGCATCGATGAGAGTATCGCCCTGCTTAGCGGGGCCGGCTGCGGAAAGACGTTCGTCCTGGCCCGACGGTTCACCGAACTGCTGCTGGCCTGCGAGGGCGACGAGAGGCAGTCCCTCTCGCAACTGGTAGCCCTGACGTTCACCGACAAGGCCGCCCTGGAGATGTCGCAGCGCGTCCGGACGATGCTGACCGCCCGGGCCGACCGCGCCACGGGCCCCGAGCGCCTGCGCCTGTTGCGATGGATCGACGAGTTGCCCGAGGCCCGGATCTCCACGATTCACGGGTTCTGCAGTGCGCTGCTGCGGTCACGGGCCATCGAGGCCGGCGTGGACCCGAACTTCGCCGTCTGTGCTGACAGCCTCCTGGTCGGACGTCTGGTGGCCGAGGCCGCCGACCGCGCCCTGCTGGCCGCTGTGGAATCCGAACGCCCCGAGGTGGCGCGCCTGTTGGGAAGCTACACGTTTGCTCGTCTCGCCAGGGCGGTCGCGGCCCTGGTCGACATGCGAACGGCCTTCAATGCCGACGACTACGGCGACGCCGAACGGATTGTCGAGCGATGGGACGCACAGATCCGTTGCGAACGCGACGCGGCGTGGCAGCGGATGGACGCTGACGAGGATCTGCCCCGTATGCTGGCCGAACTGGTCGGGCTTGAGTGCACCGACGACGGCGATAGACTCCTGCCGCTTCGCGACGAACTGCTCGATGCGGCGGGGTGGATACTGGCTGATCGGGCTGAGCGGACGGCCGAGTCGTTCGCCCGGTTGGACCTTCGTCTGCGAAACTACGGTTCGGACAAGAACTGGGGTGGGGATAAGGGCGCCGCCAAGGCCGTCCGTGATGCGATGAAGGCGGTAATGGAGGCCTTCAGCGCCTACGCCGAGTTCGCCGAGGACATTGGCGAGCCGGACCGTCAGGCGGCGGCGACGCTGGCAGCGCTGGTGGAGTTGGCTGGTGAGGCGAAGGCGATCTACGAGGCAGAGAAACGATCGCGAGGGCTTCTGGACTTCACGGACCTGTTGGCCAGGACGGCCCAACTGCTGCATCGCGCGCCGGGCGTGCGAAAGGCGCTCGCTGAGCGCATCAGGCAACTGCTCATCGACGAGTGTCAAGACACCGACGCCTTCCAGGTCGCGCTGCTGACGGCGTTGGTTGTCGGCGATGGGAGTGACACGACCGGCCCGCCGCCTGCGGGACGGCTATTCGTCGTCGGTGACGCCAAGCAGAGCATCTACCGTTTCCGCGGCGCGCAGGTTGGGGTCTTCCAGGCGATGTGTAACCGCATGGGACCGGGCAACACCGAGCGACTGGACCTGTCGTTCCGGACGCACGCGGCGGGGGTGGCGTTCGTCAATGACCTGTTCGGCAAGCTGATGGGCGACGCCTATTCGCCTATCGAGGCCCACCGTACAGTCTGCCCGCCCGCCCCGAGCGTCGAGATCCTGCTGGCCGCCGGGGCCGATGGGGCTGACGTCGCCAGCGCATCAGACGCCACCGCCGCGCAGGCCGCCGTCACCGCACAGCGGATCCGCGAGATGCTCGACAATCGCGAGCGGATCGTCCGGGACGCCGAATCCGGCGACTGGCGCCCCGTCAGGCCGGGCGACATCGCGATTCTCTTCGCCCGCATGACCGCCTCGCTGGCCTACGAACGCGAGCTTCAGCGCTGCGGCATACCCTACTACGTCGTCGCCGGCTCGGGCTTCTTCCGCCGCCAGGAGGTGCTCGACGTGCTCAACGCGCTGGCCGTTGTGGACAATGCATTCGACGACGTGGCCTTTGTCGGTGTCCTGCGAAGCAGCCTGTTCGGCCTGGACGACAACGCGATGATGCATTTGGCCCAGGCTGTCGAGCCCCCGTACCTGCCCGCGCTGTCGGCTGCGATGGCTGACGGGCGGCTCGACGGGATGCTCCGCCAGCCCTTGGGCGCATCCCGTCTCGAAGCCGTTGCCGACGCTGTCGACCTGCTGACCACGCTACGGTGCCTCAAGGACGCTATCGGTGTCGACGAGATCATCCAGCGCCTGCTGGACGCCACGGGATACGAGGCGACGCTTCTGGCCCAGCCGCAGGGCAAACGCATGGTGGGCAACGTTCGTATGCTGCTGGACCAGGCCCGCGCCGCCGGCGAGGCCGGGACCGCCTTGGCGGACTTCCTGACCCAGATGAAGGAATTGACGCTGGGCGAGGCCCGCTACGAGCAGGCCGCCGTCGCCGGCGAGACCGAGGACGTTGTTCGCATCATGACCATCCACAAGGCCAAGGGGCTCGAGTTCCCCGTGGTCGTCCTGCCGGACCTCAACGCTGCCCGCCGCGTCCGGCGCGACGATCTCCTGATCCGTACCGATTGGGGCCTGACCTGGACGCCCGGCGCCGCACAGACAGACCGCGACGACGAGGACGGCCCCGAACGCCCCCTGTCTGCCAGGCTGGCCTGGCAGCGCGAAGAGAGAGACCAGCAGGCCGAGGAGGTCCGCAAGTGGTACGTCGCCGCCACGCGACACGAGGACCACCTCGTGCTGATCGGCGCGGATTGGCGCGACCGCGACGGCCGATTCCGCAATGGCGAGTGCTTCCTGGCGCAGATGGATGAGCACCTGCATCTTGCGGCGATCGTCGATGACGGGGCCGAGACGATCGCTTATGGCGACGGTCGGTACCGGGCGGTCGTGCGACGCGTTGGGGCTGGGGCGACGGCGCCGCCGGCATCCGGCCAGACGCCGCCCGGGCGGAGCATGATCCGCGCCGCAACGAACGCCGATGAGTTTACGAGGGCGGTTGCTTCCGCTGCACGCGCTCGTCCGTCAGCGGCCCCTCCGCTGGTCGGACCGGTCAGTGCTGACGTCGGCGCCGCCGTCGTAGCCGTCAGCACGTTGGGCGACTTCGAGCGGTGTGAGATGCAATACCGCTGGCGGTATGACCTCCGCGTGCCGACCGAATCGGGTGTCCCGGCCGGTGGCGGGGCGCCGATTGCGGCCCTCGGCCCGGCGACGTTGGGCACGCTGTATCACCGGTGTATGGAACTGCTCGACGTGCGCCAGCCACAGGCCGCCGCTGACCTTGTGGTCCAGGCAGCCGTCGAAATGGACCTGCTGGAGGCACCCGGGCTGGACGCGGTGTCGCGCGAGTTCGCGGCCATGCTTGCGGGATTCGAGGAGCATGAACTTCGGGGCCAACTGGCGGGCGCCAGAACCGACCTGCGGGAGCTGGACTTCGAGATGCGAGTCGGCCCGGCGCTGTTGCGGGGGCAGATCGATCTGCTGTTCGAGGACGCCGAGGGGGCGTGGCACATCGTGGACTACAAGTCGGACCGCGTGGGCCCCGAGGGCTTGGCCGCACACGCCGAGCGGTACGAACTGCAGATGCTCACCTACGCCCTTGCCGCCTCCCGCCACCTGGGCCAGCCGCCGACGGGCGCCGTCTTGTACTTCCTTCGCCCGGCCGCCATCTGCCGCATCGACACAAGCCCGGCCCGGCTGGGCGGCGCCGAGCAGCGCATCGGCGACATCGCCCGCCGCCTGATAACCGCCCGCCGCAGCGGCCACTTCCGACGGTGCGAACCGGCGAATTGCGGGCCCTGTCCCTACACCGCTTTTTGCCGCACCGCCGAGTGATCGTGAGTCAGTGCAGGTGCACGCCCGGCGAGGCCGAGCCCCCGATCGGATTGACCGACTGGGGGGTTTGACCTAGAGTGAGCGTGCAGTGGGACAGTTGCTCAAGAAGGGCGGTGAGTGCAGAGTGATCAACCAAACCGTAGACCTGCTGGACCTGAAGTACCGCCCGCCCGTCCTCGCAGCGCTGGGGCGGGGGGGGGCAAACCGCGACGAAATGGCCGCTGCGATTCGCGATACCCCGGCCGAGCACAGGGACGCCGTCGCGTTTCTCATCGCGAACATGCCCGACCGCGACCTGACGTCGTTGAGCGGGACGTTCCTTCGTACGAACATTGCATTGGCCTTCCAGGCCCGCGCCGGGGCTCCGTGGGGTGAGATTCCTGAGGACATCTTCCTGAACGCCGTGCTGCCGTACGCTCACGTCAACGAGCGTCGCGACGACTGGCGCAAGGACTTTGCCAACCGTTTTACCCAGTCAGCTTGGGCATGCGAAACGCCGTCGCAGGCCGCCCTGAAGCTCAACCAGGAGGTCTTCGACGCCCTGGGCGTGACCTATCACGCCACCAAGCGCCCCAAGTGCGACCAGAGCCCGTACGAGTCGGCCGAGGCCGGCTTCGCTTCGTGTACGGGGCTGTCGATTATCCTGGCCAACGCCTGTCGGGCGGCGGGGATTCCGGCGCGTCTGGCCGGCGTGCCGATGTGGCTGGACGGGTCGGGCAATCACACGTGGGTGGAGATCTGGGACGGGCGATGGCGATACATCGGCGCGTGGGACGGCGACAAGGACAATCTGGACACCGCGTGGTTCACTGACAAGGCCGCCGCGTGCGTGGCCACCGTCGCCGCGGACCAGCGACAATGGTCCCACCGCATCTTCGCCGCATCATTCCGCAAGACGCCGATCCACTTCCCGCTGGACTGGGACCCGACTATCACATACGTGCCCGCCGAGGACGTGACCCGGCGTTACGCGGTCGCCAAGGGCCCTGCTCCGACCACTACGGCCCAGTAAACACCGTCTGGAACGTCGCGATGTCCGTCAGTTCGACGCCGTCATCGCCCTGGAGGTCCGTGTGGAACGTGCCGCTGAACCCGGGATCCGGCGTCACCGTCAGGCTGCCGTTCAGCGAGGTCGTGCCGATAACCTGCTGGAACGGCGCGACGTCCACGAGATCCACGGGATTGTCGTAGTAGTCCTGTGCAACACGGCCGAGCGCCTGTCCGCTGCCGTCGCGATAGACGTAGCGCATGGGCGTGATGTAGTACCACGTGCCGGTGTTATCCCACAGCCACTTGGCGCCCTGCCCGAAGTGGTTGTCCCACGGCGACCAGTGTCCCACGAAGCCGTAGGTGTTCTTGAGGTTCCACGCGTCGCCCTGGTCGGTGCGCAGCCAGGCCTGGTAGGTTATCCCCTGGCCGTCGGCGTCCGTCTGGGGCAGGGGGATGACCAGGTCGGTCTGGCCCGGCGCCATCGTCTGGTCGGTCAGGAACGACAGGTCGGGCAGATTGTTGGTCACGTTGACCCAGAAGGTCCGGGCGGCCCAGCCCGCGCCGTCCTGTGCGCGAAGCTCAACCTGCAGCGGGCCGACGAACCCGGGTAGCGGATCGACCGTCACCTGCGTGCCGATGGTCGTAACGGTCGCCTGGGGCACGACCGGGCCGGTCAGGTCAATGAGCATCTGCGGGTACATGTGGTAGTGGCTGCTGGTGCGCCCCACGGGCAGGCTGTTACCCGGGTGGAACACGCCGCCGTTAATCAGGATGAAGTACCAGTTTCCGCCGTTGGTCAGGAACCACTTCTCACCGATACCGCGGTAGTCGTCAAAGATGGGCACGTAGCTGGCCAGCCCCAGGCCCTGCTTGATCTCCCACGCCGCCTGACCCGGCCAGGCCGCTTGCGTTGCGTATGTCTGTGGATCGCCATCGTTACCGTTCTGCGGCAGGGGCGCCAGGTCCAGCGTGTCCTGCAGGTGTGAGACGTTCTGGTCCTGAACGTCCGGTGCGTCGACGGTGTTCCAGACGGTCAGGGTGAACTGACTCTGAACCACGCTGCTGTTGCTTCCGCTCAGCGTGGCCGTTACGTAGACCGTTACCTGGCCGACGAACGCAGCCGGCGGATCGAGGACCAACTGGCCGTTGGGAATGTTCGCCGTCACGAAGGGACCGGGCTCCGGGCCGGGCAGGCCGTTGATGATCAGCAGGGGATTGTTGTAGTACCTCTGGCCGACCATGCCGAGAAGCACGTCGGTCACGCCGCGATAGAGTCCGCCGTCGGGCAAGACGTAGCACCAGTTGCCCCCAGAGTCCTTCATCCACTTCTCCTGACGACCGTGCCAGTTGTTCCACTGGGGGATGTGCCGGGTGATGTCATGCGTCTGCTGGAGACTCCGGACATACGGATCCAGCCCCGAGACGGTGGCCGTGTACACAATCGTATCGCCCGGCACGCTGGTCTGCGCCAGCGGCACGGACAGGGTGTCCTGCGAGTGGTGCGTGGACTGATTGGCCAGGGACGTGTCGACAGGCGTCACGGTCACCGTAGCGGTGCTCTGGCGGCCTGCGTCATCGAGGGTATACGTGAATGTATCATCGCCGCCGACGGCGGCCGGAGACGTATACTCGATGTGCAGGTCGTCGTCCGAGATCGTCGCCGTCCCCTGTGTGCCGCTCGTGTCGATGCCCACGATCGTCACGTTCCCGACGCCGTGATTCAGGACGTACATGTCGTTGGCGAGCACATCGAGGAGGTTGACGCCGACGTGGTCGATCACCGTGAACCGATCGTCGACCGCCACCGCGGCTCTCCGATTGCCGAATTCCACTTCGACGGGTGTCTCGCCGTTAACATCGATGATCTGCATGCCGTCGGTCGGCGTCGTCGGAATCCAACCGGGCTGGACGTCCTCGTAGATCTCGTACTCGCCCGATTCCCGGCCCAGGAAGGCGAACTCGCCGTTGGCGTCGGTCACCCGCTGGGCCCCGCTGCCCTCGTAGTACCCGCCACCGTCGAACATGTCCAGGAAGATGGTCCACCCGGGCAGCCCGTCCTCGCCCTCATCCTGCTCGCCGTTGCCGTTGGCGTCCTCGAACTTGATGCCGCGAATCACACCCGAGCCCGGCGCTTCATAGTTGCCGAAATCCCCCATCCAGTCGTCGCCACTGACGATCGTCGGCGAATGGGTCCCTTCAGCCGGGAACGTCTGGACCCAGTCGGCGCGGTTCTCCTCGCGGACCTCGTAATCGCCCGGAGTCACATCCGTGAACTCGTAGTAGCCGAGGCCCTCGCCGGTGTCCGTCGTCGTCGTGGCGACCAGTTCGCCCTGGTCGTCGTACAACTCAACAGTCCACCCGCCGACGCCCGGCTCGTTGTCGTCCCACACGCCGTCGCCGTCATAGTCGTGGAACTTGTAGCCGCTGATCGTCGCATATTCGGTATTGCCGAAGTCCCCATCGGTTACGACATCGCCGCTGGCCAGCGTGCCCGCCTGCACCCCGCCGACGGGGGCCGTCTGATACCAGCCGGCCCGCGAACCCTCGCGGACCTCGAAGTCGCCGGGGGCCGGGGTAATGTCCGTAAACTCGTAGTAGCCCGGATCCTCGCCGTCGTCCGTGGTCGTCGTGTCGATCAGTTGGCCCTGCGGGTCGTACAGTTCAATGGTCCATCCGCCGAGACCCGGTTCGCCATCGTCCCACTCGCCATCGCCGTCAAGGTCGTGGAACTTGTACCCGCTGACGGATGCATACTGTGCATTGCCGAAGTCCCTGTCGGCGATCACCTGGTTGGGCAGGACGTCTATCGCGTGAACCGCGCCGCCGGCGGGGAACGTCTGGACCCAACTGCTGTCGGCAAGCACCTCGCGGACCTCGAAACTGCCCGCCATGACGTTCGAGAACTGGTAGAACCCGAGGCTCTCGCTCGCGTTGGTCGTCGTCGTGTCCACCAGCGCGCCCTGATCGTCGTACAGTTCGATGGTCCAGCCGCCCAGCCGGAGTTCGCCCTCGTCCTGCTGGCCGTTGCCGTCAACGTCATGGAACTTATGTCCATTGATCGACGAGTACTGTGCATTGCCCACGTGCAGGTCCGTCACGTGCTGTCCGCTGGTCAGGTCGAACGACCGCTGGGCGACCTCGGGGGCCGTCTGGTACCAGCCGGCGGGGGGCGTCTCGCGGATTTCATAGCTGCCCGGCAGGAGGTCAGTGAACCGGTAAGCGCCGTCAACAGCGGAGTTGGCCGTCACTTGCGTGGCGACGAGTTGGCCTTGGTCGTCGTACAGTTCGATCGTCTGGCCGTTGATGCCCGCCTCGCCGTCGTCGAGTACGCCGTCGCCGTCGGCGTCATTGAACTTCCGCCCGCCGAGCGTGCAGTACTGGCCCGTGCCGAAGTCGGCCGTCAGGATCTCCTGGCCTTCGGCGAGCGAGTAGGCGTACGCCGGGAACGCGGGCGTCGTCTGGACCCACGTGCTGGGCACGATCAGACGGACCTGGTAGTTACCCGCAGGCAGGTCATTGAAGCTGAACGACCCGGCCGGGTCGGCCTGCGTCAGCGTCGTCTGGAGCACAACCCCCTCGGCGTCGAGCAGTTGTGCGGCCCAGTTGACCAGGCCAGGGTCGTTGGCATCAAGCACACCGTTACCGTTGAGGTCCTCGGCGACCTTGCCGTAGATACTTGCCGTTCCCGCAAGCGGTTCGAACGGCGGGCCCACTCCGCCATTCAGCAGCCAGCGCGGTTCGAGTTGCTCCATCAGCGGGTGTCCCCTCAACGGGCGCCCCCGGTGAATCCCAATGCATTGAGCGTAGCGAGTGTTACTTGTCATGGCGCGACTCCAATGCAGAGCCTGTGTTGAACACAGAGACCATAAGCCTCTCCGCAAACAGGAACTCCGCCTTAGCCGGACCAGTCGCCCTCCGTCGAGCCACGGATTTGCCAGCAAATGCTGCCGCGCGTCTCGCACACGAAGTCGACACGGCCAAGCAGGCCTGTCACAGGTGCAAGCCCCAACCACGGCGGGGCCATGCATTGGATAATTTTACGGCCGGCCCGGCACGGCGGGCAAGCGGTTTTTCCTCGATTGTGGACACGGCGCCACTGCCGCCCCGTGGAACGTCCCCCCGCGTCGCGCCGAAACGCGGCACCTCGGCCAGGACGCCTGGCCGCCCCGTAGCCGCCTGCCACGCCTCAACCCACCCTCTACCCCGTCGGCCGGGAGATCGTCGCTTAGGCCGCTCCCTCGTGCGTGCCAGGACCTCCGGCTGGCGACAGGGGGTTCTCACGCCGGGGGAGCATCGTCTATACTGGTCCGGCAGGTCGGGACACGCCGGCCGACGCGGAAGGACGCGAATGACGGGCCTGGTGTTCGACATCCAGAAGTTCTGCATCCACGACGGGCCCGGAATCCGGACTACCGTCTTCCTCAAGGGTTGTCCCCTGCGCTGCCGATGGTGCCACAACCCCGAATCGCAGCAGGCCCACAAGGAGCTGTTTTTCAGCCCGAGCGTCTGCATCGACTGCGGGGCCTGCGACGCGGTGTGTCCCCACGGCTCGGCCAGGGACATCCTGACCGGGCGGATGGACGGAAAGGACGCCTGCCGGTCGTGTCTCGCGTGTGCCGAGACCTGCCCCTCCCGCGCGATCAAGGTCATCGGGCGGGAGATGACGGTGGATGAGGTGCTGGCCGTCGTGGAGGCCGACCGGGTCTTCTACGAGGAATCGGGCGGGGGAATGACGCTCTCGGGGGGCGAGCCGATGGCGCAGTTCGCGTTTACGCGGGAACTTCTGGCCGAGGCCAAGGCGCGCGGGATCTCCACGTGCATCGAAACATGCGGGGCAGGGACGCCGGAGCGATTCGGCGAGATCATACCCCTGGTCGACCTGTTCCTGTGGGATGTCAAGGACACCGATCCGGAACGTCACACGCGCACCACGGGCGCCGCGCCGGAGCCCCTGGTCGCCAATCTCCGCGCTGTCGACGCCGCCGGGGCGCCCACCGTGCTGCGCTGCATCATGATCGCCGGGACAACCCTCGACGACGCGCATCTCGACGCGGTGGCCGCGCTGTACGGCGAGTTGACCAACTGCCGCGGAGTGGAACTCCTGCCCTATCACCCGTTCGGCCAGGCCAAACACGCCAGGCTCGGGCAGGACGCCCCCGACCAGGCCGACCGCGTGCCCACGCCCGATGCACTGGACGCCGCCCGACAGCGCCTGACCGACGCGGGGGCCGTCTGCATCAGGCGATGAGGACACCGACATGACACCCACATCGCTGGTTGACTGGTTAACTGGTGTATTGGTTAACTGGGAACAGCAAGAGGGCGGCAGACCAACGCCGAACCAGCAGAATCGTGCCACGCAATGAGTCACCGATCAGCCGGAGAACCAATACACCAATCAACCAGTTAACCAGTCAACCAATTGTGGAAACGGGCCTGCTGGCGGCGTATGTCGGCGTGAGCCTGCTGTACTGGCTGCTGACGTTCTACGGGACCGTGCGCGTGCGGCGGTCCGTGTCCGTGCTGGCCGACCTGCATCCGCCCGAGCCGGAGACTTGGCCGAGGCTGTCGGTGATTGTCCCGGCGTGCAACGAGGGCGACAAGATCGAAGCCGCGGTCCGCAGCATGATGGCGGAGGATTACCCCGATCTGGAGATCATCCTGGTCGATGACCGCTCGACCGATGCCACGGGCGAGATCATTGACACGTTGGCGGCCGAAGACGATCGCGTGCGGGCGATCCACATCACCGAACTGCCCGCCGGTTGGCTGGGCAAGGTCCACGCGCTGAACACCGGCTTCGCTGAGAGCAAAGGCCGGTTCGTGCTGCTGACCGACGCCGACGTGCATTTCCAGGACTCCGCGCTGCGCAAGGCTGTCGCCTGGTGCGAGCACGAGGGTATCGACCACCTGCCCGCCATGCCGGAGATCTGGCCGGGCACGCTGCTGACCGACGCGGTCGTCAGCGGGTTTCTCAGGCCGCTGATGACGCTGATCACGCCCCCGTGGCGGGCGATCGATCCCGATTCCAGGCGGTTCATCGGCGTCGGGGCGTTCAACATGGTCCGGCGCGAGGCGTTCGAGGCTACCGAAGGCTTCGAGTGGCTGCGGCTGGAGGTGGCTGACGACATGGCCGTGGGGATGATGATGAAGCATAGCGGGGCCAAGGCCGGCGTCGTGGCGGCGTTCGGCCACGTGGGCCTCCACTGGTACCGCACGCTGGGCGAGGCCTGCCGCGGGGCCGAGAAAGGCTACGCCACCACCGGCTGTCATTTCCTGCCGATGGTGCTGGCCACGCTGATCGTGCTGGGGCTCGAGGCCTCGCCCGTGTTGGCCCCGCTGGCGGCGGCGCTGGCTGGCTGGGGGCCGGTCGGATGGGTACTGGCGGGGGCCGTGCCAGCGGTCTTCCTTGCCGCCGGCGTGTCGTTGGCCCTGTGGGCTCGGGTGCGCGTCGGGCCCGCGGTCCTCACGCCGCTGACGGCGCCGATCTCCGCGGCGATCATGCTCTGGTCCGCGGCGGCCGGCGCGTGGCGCGGAGGCATCGTGTGGCGCGGGACGCTGTACCGGGCTTCCGTGCTGCGCAAGGGACGACGACTGCGCCTGTTCTGAACGTCACATCGTTCTCACTCCGGGTGCCGTGGGCTGCGGAGCGAAGCGGAGCAACCACGTCTTGCGCGCCTGCACAACGTGGTTGCTCCGCTTCGCTTCGCAGCCCACGGCACCCGGCGACCAGGCCGAAGGATGCTACTTTCCGGCGTAGCAGACTATGCGTCCGTCGGTTGTTGCCCAGTAGAGGCGTCCGCCGGCGGCGATCAGCGAATCGAAGACGGGCGTGCCCTTGAGCGTGTAGGCCGCCAGCTTCGCCCCGTCGGTGGCCGACACCGCCCACAGCAGCGACCCCTTCTTGCCGGCCAGCGAGGCCTCTTGTGCGGCGATGTTGGCCTGCTGGTCCGGTGAGCGGCCCTTGGCCTTCTCCTCGTCGAGCAGGTCCGGCGGGCCTGCAATGAAGAGGGTCTTGTCGGCAAGGACCATTGCGCGGACGATGAGAGGCACGTCCTGGGCCCAGCGATGCGCGAAGCCAGGCGCACCACCGCGCCGCCTGCCGACGGGTTTGGGCTTGGCCGCACGTTTGGGACCCCCGAACTGAATGGCCTTGCCAAACTTGCCCGCTACGCTCTTGCCGCCGCCGGCCGCCCCATGGTTCTTGTTACCCGACGTGTCACCCGCCTTGCCGTCGTCAAACGATAGGCAGAGAACGAGTTTCGCGCCCCTGGCGGCGACCTTGCCTCCCGCAGCGGCGTGGGCGGCAATCTCGGCGTCGCTGACCGTTCCATGGAAGACGCGGACTTCGTCGATTGCGCCCGCAAGGGGCCACGGCGTGGGATAGTCCCCAACCGACCCGCCGTCGTCGGCACCGATCTCCATCGGCTGGGCCGGCTCGCCTGTCATGAGACCCGTCCCTTTCGCCGTTGCGGCCAGCTTGCCGTCAATGAACAGCTTGAGCGTCTTGTCTGCGGCCAGGATACCGGCAAGGTGGACCCACTTGCCCACGACCTTCGCGTCGGCCGACACCGCACTGAGCTTGGCGCCGGCGCGGATCACAAACGACGGCTTGCCGCCGCGGAGCACCAGGGCGTAACCCTGCAGGTTTCCGCCACGGGCAAGGACCACGCCGTCGCCCCGGTCGGCCTTAACCCACGCTTCGACTGCCACCGCCTTGCCCGTCGGGTCCAGGCTCGGGCTGTTGGCCACGCTGACCCACGCCCCGCGGGCGGACGCGCTTGTCCCGCCGCCAGGCGCGCTGCCGCGAAGTTGGCCCTTGGTGTCGGCGAACAGGTGGTGCTCAATCGGCGTGGTCCAGCGGAAGTACTTCGCCTTGCGCCCGAAGCCGTAGACCGCCTGGTCGTCATAGACCATGATTTTCCCGGCCGGGGCCCGTTTGCCCGCCTGCGAGTATCCGGAATACCCGCCCGAGAACGTTCGTCCGTACACCCAGTACGATCGGTGCCAGTATGCGTCGTCCAGGAAGCCGGTGGGGCTGAACAGGTGCGCCCCTTCCCCGAGTTGGCTGTTGGCGGAGCGAGTGGCAATGTCCTGCCGCTTTGCGGTCATGTCGAATCGCTGGGACCGCATGTACAGGTGCGTTCCGTCGCTGGACAGGATATCCGGCAGGGCGACCGGCATGTCGAGGCCCCTGACGTATTTCTGCAGGCCTTGCTTGTCGTCGGACGTCGGGTCGCGGTCGTCCAGGATCTTCTCGCCCAGCAGTTCGCCCGTCGCCGGATCCAATTGAATCAGCCGCAACCCGCCATCGAGGAACATCGACCGCCCGGCCACGAAACTCACCCTGCCGCCGGTCACCAACACGCTGCCATGCACCGGCCAGACGCTCTCGACTTGCTCAAATGCGACCAGCCGGCTGTCTCTTGGCGCCGCCCGGAATCGCCAGATCAGCGTCCCGTCGGCCGCTCGGAGGCAGTACACGTGTCCGTCGGCGCAGCCGAAAATCGCCCGCCCTTGCCAGATCGTCGGCGGCGAGTCCACGCGTCCGCCGGCCGTGAAACGCCACGTCGGCTTGCCGGTCTTCGCGTCGATGGCGTGGACCGTATGGTCGTTGACCGACGCGACGAACAGTTTGCCCTCGGCGACGACGACGCTGGAGAGTTTGCCCGCGCCGGCGATCTGGGTCTGCCACGCTTCGGCCAGTTTCGCGCGTACGGACGCCCTGGTCCATCCGCTCCGCGCCGCGTTCCTGCGATAGGTCGACCAATCACTCGATTTCGGATTGCGGATTGCTTGCCCTGAGCCCTGTCGAAGGGCGGATTGCGGATTCTTGCCATAGGCCGGGCCCTTGTGCAGCCGAGGACTTTCGACCTTCGACCTTGGACCTTCGACCGGCGCCGCAGGCGCCACCACCGTGAAGCCGAACTGCTTGGCTTCGGGATAGCAGGCACAGGGGTGCGGCGGGGCATAGAGCAGGCCGTTGGCGGGCATCACGCCATAGAGGCATGCGCCGCGAATCCAGTGGTTCGTGATCCAATGCTTGGCCTTGTGGTCGACGAACTCCGTGCCCGTCCGTGACATCAGGAGGTACTTGTCGGTGGCCTTGCCGCGGTAGCAGCGGTGGTGGAACCAGTAGGTCTGCACGTCGGGGGTGAACTTGCTCTTGACCTCGCCCGTTCGCGGGTCTCGTCCGGTGAACTCGCCCGGGACCTTCCCGCTGGTCGTCTCGCCCGTCCAGACCAATCCGCCGGCGACCAGGACGTCCTCCGGCGAGCGATAGCCCGATGGCGGATGGTAGCCCGTCCACAGCGTCTTGCCCGTATCAGCCGCCAGCGCCGTCAGCGTGTCCGTGCCGCTGGTGTACCACGTGCCGGTCTGCTTGCCTGCCGTCTCCCCGCCGGAGAACAGCACCACGTCCTCGTAGACCACGAGCGTCGCGCCGTAGAACGAGTGGAGCTTGTCGGTTCGCGGGACGGCCTTGGAGGCCCAGACCTGCTTGCCGCTGGTGCGGTCCAGCGCGACGACCTTCTCGCCATCGTTGAAGTACACGCGGCGGGCGTCGCCGGCCAGCGTCATCGGCAAGACCGGGCTGCTCGTTTGCCACAGTCGCTTGCCCGACTCAGCCTGCAGGGCGACCACGTTACGCTTGGTCAGCGCCCAGAGCGCCGGGGCCTTGCCCTCCGGCGGCTCGCCTCCGGCGACGACGAACAGTACGCCGTCGGATGCAATGATCTCCTGCGTGTTCTCGGTGTCCTCGTACGTGCGCACGGTCTTGCCCGTCGCGGCATCCAGGGCCGTCAACGGAGCGTCCAGGCCCAGCGTGACGTATACGCGGTCGCCCACGGCCACCAGGCGACGCGGCAGGACCGCCGGGCCGCTCTTGAGACGCATCATGTGGGAGAACCACTTGTCGATCGGCCGCTTCCACAGCACCGTCCCGTTGAAGGCGTCCCGGGCGATGAGCACCCACTTGGGGGGCAGGAGAATCGACACGCGCGAGCCCTCGTCCATGATGTAGAACACGCGTCCGCCTGCCGAGACGACCGCGCTGACCGACGACATGTGATCGTGATGGCGCGCCCAGACCGGAGAGCCGATCCACTGCAGTCGCCTCGGCGGGCCGACCACCGAGTCATGCGCCACCGCGTTGCCCGACGCGTCGTGCATGTAGTGCGTCCACTCGTCGATCTCTTTCGGGCGCGGCTTGACGGTTTTCCTCCACGTGTTCCCCTTCTTGACGTACGCCACACCGTTGGGGCACAGGACGCGCATGACCTCGCCGGTCGGCACGGCGCCGAGGTCCTCGGCCACCACGAGATTCACCGAGTTGTCGATGTACGGCAGGGCCTTGCCCGTCAGATGGGCAACCGACACCTTGCCGTACACGCCCGCCTTGCGGATATGCTCTCGGGCGGCCGCGACGTTGGCGGCGTCGGCATCCAGACCGTGAACGAGGTAACTCTCGCCGGCCCGCAGCGCAGCGGTCAGCTTGCCGTCCCCGCACCCCACGTGCACCACCAGCCCGCCGGCGACGCCCGTTGCGGACAGGATGTCCGCCGCCTGGTCGGCGCATGCGCGGGCGGTCAAGACGGACAGGATGATGGCGACGAGGACGGTCAGATTGGGTTGCGGTGTTTTCTTCACGGTTCTGGTTCCTTGATTGTCGTTGTGCGCTGCACAGTTCTCCGCGGTTCGTTGAGGGGTAAGACCTGGATCGCTGAAGCGACCGGTCCGATGCTCAACTGACCGATACACCATCCCGTCGCTTCACGCATCGCCTCTTTCGGCCTGGTCGCTTCAGCGATCCAGGTCTCAGGCGACACGCGCTGCGACTACTTCGCCGCGTAACACAAGATCTTGCCGTCGACGGTGGCAAGGTAGACCCGCTCGCCTGCCGCCGCCATGCCGTTCCACACCGGCGGCGCGGGAAGGTCGTATTGCTTGACCGTCTTCCCGTCCGCGCCGTTCAGCACGCAGAGCACGCCGCCGGCGCGGCCTTCCAGCGAGGCCCACGGGTCCTTCGGGTCGACCTTGTCCAGCGGGCCGGCCACCAGCAGCGTCTGGCCCGCCGCCACCATCGCCCAGGGCATGACGGCAAACGTCTCGTGCCGCCAGATCGTCCGTGCGCGAGGCTTCCGCGCCCGTCGCCTCCGGTCGCGCTTCGGTCCGGGGCCTTCCGCCTGATCCACAGGCGGCTTTCCGGCTGGCGCCGAGCCGGTGGCGAACAGGATGCACCCGCCGACCTGGAGGTTGGGTCGGGCCAGCCAACTCGGCCCCCGACCGTCCACGCCGGTGATGCGATCCTTGTTACCCCCGGCCGGGATATGGAAGGTCTTGTTGTTCATGCCGGGCGCATTGGCGGCGGCCACGTAGGCCCGCCGGGCGTCGAAGGCTATCAGGTTGCCCGTCGCCCGCTGCCGGGCAGCGGTCAGGTTCCAGAACGCCCGGTGGAACCAGCGCGTATCGAAGAATCCTCCGTCGGTGGTCAGGCGAGGTTTCGTGGCGGCCAGGTCGGCCGGACCGACCCCGGCCACCGGCGCCTCGAGGGCCAGCCTGCGCTTGCGCAGGTACACGCCCTCGCCGTCCGAGACGAGGATGTCGGCCAACGCGCCCTTGGGCAACTCGCCGGTCGTTCGGGTCTCGGTCTGGACCTCGTGGATCTGCTTGCGGTCGATCAACTTGCCTGTGGCTACGTCGACGGCGTATGCCCAGACCCCCGCGTCGAGCATGGACGAGCGCCCCGCAACGAACCAGGCCGTGCCTCCTGCAACCAGCACGCTGCCATGCACCGGCCAAGCGCTTTCCACCTGCCCGAACGCGACGATCCGCCGCTCGCCCGGCGCGGCGCGGAGCCGCCACGCCAGCTTGCCGTCGGCGGCTCGCAGGCAGTACACCCAGCCGTCACGACAGCCGAAGACCGCCCAGCCGGCGTGGATCGTCGGCGGAGAGTCCACGCGCCCGCCAGCGGTGAAGGACCAGGCCTTGGCGCCGGTGGCAGCGTCGTAGGCGTGGACGCGATGATCGTCTTCGGTGGCGAAGAAGACCTTGCCCTCAGCGACCACGGGGGGTGTCGGTTTGCCCCCCACGTCAGCCTGCCACGCCACGGACATCGTCGGGGGAACCTCGGTAGTCGCCGCACTGCTGCGCATCGCGTCGTGCCGATACGTGGGCCAGTTCGAAAATGGGGACTGGCTCCGGAGCGCAGCGGAGGTGCCTGTACCCATTTTCGGATTGTACGCCGGGCCCTTCTCCAGGGGGTTGGCCTTGTCGAACTGGGCTGTGAAGCCTGCGGCGGCCTTGGTCGAGGCCATCGCGTAGAACCCGCGAGGCTGGAAGGCCATGTAGCAGCGGCAGTGGTCCGGCGACCGGTACAGCAGGCCGTTGGCCAGGACGTGCCCGGACCTGCAGCCGGTGCGAGCCCAGTGGTGCAGCGTGACCTCGCCGCTGGCCAGATCGACGAACTCCGCCCCCCGGCGGCCGAGGACGGCGTAGTTCACCGACGCGCGGTTCGGGTAGCAGCGGTGGTGGTGGCCCACGTCGAGGGCCTTCTTGATCGAGTGGTTGTGCTTGACCTTCCCCGTCCGGGCGTCCAGACCGATCAGCGTCATCGCCTTCCTGTCCGCTATCCAGATGCACTCGCCAATGCCGAAGATGTCCGGGCGGTCGAGGTACGCGATGGGCGTCGCCGTGTTGTGGCGCCACAGTTCCTTGCCCGTCCCGGCCTCCAGGGCCTGGACGATTCCCGCGCCGCCGGACTTGAACCCCTGTGAACCGGCCGGATGCAGGATGTAAAGGACGTTGTTGTGGTAGATGACCGCCTGAGTGTTCGGGCTGACAAGCTTGTGGTACATGTGGCCGACGTCGAGGCGTTTGGTCGAGGCCCCCGCCACGCCGACGCGATCGATGCGCCACGTCTCCTTACCGGAGACCGCATCGAGCGCGATGACCTCTCGCTCGTCGATGAGAAACACGCCCGATCCGCCGACGGTCAGGTTCAGGTGTCGCATCGACGCAAGGCGGTCGAGCTTGGCCGTGCTTCCGAGGAAGGGGCCCGCCTTCCAGAGCACTTTGCCCGTAGCGGCGTTGACGGCCCAGACGTGCTTCTGCGACGGTTTGGGCGTCGTCGCCGGCAGGGCCGGGTCAACCCCCTTGCCCGACCAGGGCTTCTGCTCGCGATCGTTGACCGACAGGTACAGAACGCCGTCGTGCCAGAGCAGCTCGTCGGTGTAGTCCGTGCCTTGGTAGCTCATCACGGTCTTGCCCGTGGCGGCGTCAAGAGCGACCACCGGTGTGTTGAACCCCAGCGTGGCGTAGACGCGATCGCCCGCAGCCACCAGACGCTTGCGGACATGCAGCGGGTGATTGAAGCGCGCGGCGTGGCCTTCGGTCCAGTAGCTCCACGCCGCCGAACCCCACGGCCCCATGCGGCGCTTCCACAGTTGCACGCCGCTGAAGGCGTCACGGGCGACGATGTGCCACTTGTCCGGCATGCCCGCAAAGCCCAGCGTCGCCTCGTCGATCGAGTAGAACAGCCGCCCGCCGGCCGAGACGACCGTTGTGATGCTCGGCACGATGCCGTGATGACGCTGGAAGATCGGCCCCGAGACCCACTGCACGTGGCGCGGCGGGCCGACCAGATGGTCCTGCGAGACCATGTTGCCGTCAGCCCCGTGGCGGAAGTGTGTCCACTCGTCGATCGTTCCGGGGCGAGGCTTGACCGTCCTGGACCACTTGCCGTCCGACTTCACGTAGGCCGTGCCGCTCGGGGCAAGCACGCGCATCACCTCGGCCATCGGTATCTTGCCGAGGTCCGACCCCACCACGAGATTGACCAGGTTGCTCGCATAGGGCAGGCGGGGGGCCGTCCACCGCTCAGCCGTGACCTTGCCGTAAACGCCCAGCGACCGGATCTGCTTCCGTGCTGCCGCAACGTCGGCGCCGCTTGCGTCCAGGCCGTAGACGACCATGCCGTCCCCCGCGCCGAGGGCCGCAGTAAGCTTGCCATCTCCACAGCCCACGTGGACCACCAGTCCGCCCTTGACGCCGGTTGCGGACAGGATGTCCGCCGCCTGGTCGGCGCAGGCGCGGGCGGTCAAGACGGACAGGATGATGGCGACGAGGACGGTCAGGTTTGGCCGCGGTGTTTTCTTCACGGTTCTGGTTCCTTGATTGTCGTGGTGCGCTGCACGGTTCTCCGCGGTTCGTTGAGCGGTAAGACCTGGATCGCTGAAGCGACCCGTCCGATGCTCAACTGACTGATATCCCATCCCGTCGCTTCACGCCTCGCCTCTTTCGGCCTGGTCGCTTCAGCGATCCAGGTGTCAGGCGCACGCGCTGCGACTACTTCGCCGCGTAACAGGCCACCTTTCCGTCGATGGTAGCGATATAGAGTCGCCCGTCCGCCGCCGCCATGCCGTCCCACACCGGCGGGGCAGCGAGTTTCAGTTCGCTCCGCGTCTTGCCGTCCGCCGCCGAGACCGCCCACAGCAGGCCGCCTCGCTTGCCGTCCATCGCGGCGGCCTGCTCGGCGAGCGTCTTGGCCGAGCGGAGCGTGTACGGGTGTTTGCCCTTGGGCGCCTCGGCGCCCACGATGTCCGGCGGGCCGGCGATGAACAGCGTGGTCTTGCACAGCACCATCGCGCGGGTCATCACGCCGACGCGCTGCGACCAGCGGACGGTGATCTTCCTGGCGGGGGGGCGCCGGCGCTTGGCGGCCGGTTTGCGTGCCGGGGCGGCGGGCTTGGCCGCACGGTCGCAGGCAAACAGGCGATACCCCGTCTTGCCCATTCCCACGTGACTGCCGTCGCGGTGGTACTGGTTCAGTCGCCCGAATCCGTACACCGCCGACCCGTCGACGATGAGCAGACGCCCGGAAGGCACCTGGTTGCCCACGTTGGGCCAGCCGCCCCACGTCGATTGCATCCGCGTGCCCACCTGCCAATACGTCCTGTGCCACCACCCCCCGTCCAGGAAGCCCGCCGAACTGTACAGGTGCGCCGCCGCCGTCTTCTGCTCGACGCCTTTCATGTCGAAACGCTTGTGGCGCATGAACACGCTCGTGCCGTCACTGGACAGCACGTCCGGCAGCGCCCCGCTGGTGACGTTGGTCGTACCCAGCACCTTGCCCGTCCTGGCGTCGAGTCGGTAAAGCGCGATCCCGCCGTCGAGATACGCCGATCGCCCAGCCGCCGCATACACCACGCCGCCGGAAACCAGTACGCTTCCGCTGACGGGGCGGGCCGACTCAAGGCGGCCGTACGAGACCACGCGGCGCGCCACCTGATCCGTGCGGAACCGCCACGCCAGTTGTCCGTCGGCGGCGCTGAGGCAGTAGATCCATCCGTCCGCCGAGCCGAAGATCACCCGTCCCTGCCAGATCGTTGGCGGCGAGTCCACGCGCCCGCCCGCGACGAACCGCCACAACGGCCTGCCGTTTCGCGAGTCGAGACAGTGAACCGTGTGGGCGTCGATATCGGCCACGTACAGGCGGCCGCCGGCAACCGTTGTGGCGCTGAGGCCTTCGCCGATCTTCGCCTGCCACTTAAGCGCAAGATGTGCCGGAACGGTCGCCGCTGTCGCCCCGCTGCGCGCCGCATCGCCGCGATACGT
>CAZVEV010000007.1:0-10238 GCA_964625865.1 uncultured Planctomycetaceae bacterium
CGGGGGTCCGCGGTTCGGGGAAGCTGAATCGCGGCTGGGGCGGCGGGGCGGACTTGAAGAAGTCCGCAAGGGCCTGGCGCAGCGAGTCGCGCCGGTCTTCGGCGGCTGCGTCAGCGTCGGGGGCGGAGGCGGGCACGGGGTCGAAGCTGGCCGCCGGGGCGAGGTTGGCCTTGTTCAGCGTCTCCTTCAGCGCCGCCAGGAGCAGGCCGTGGACGCGCTGGGTCTCGCGGAAACGGACCTCGATCTTCGTCGGATGCACGTTGACGTCCACCTCGGCAGGGTCGACGTCGATGAACAGGAACGCCACCGGGTAGCGGTTCGGGGCGATCAGCCCGCGGTAGGCCTCCCGCAGGGCGTGCGACAGCGATCGGTCTCGGATGTACCGTCCGTTAAGGAACAGGTACTGCCACTTCCCCGACGCCCGCGCTGCCGACGGCGGGGCGATCAGCCCGGCTACCGAGACAGTGGCGTCCTGGCGCGGCGCGACCGGCAGCAGTGCCTGGCCGAGGTCGGGCGTGAACAGGTCGCTGACGCGTTGTCGCGTGGCGTCGGTGGCGGGCAGGTTGTGCGTCTCGCGCCCGTTGTGGGTCAGCGTGAAAGCCACCTGCGGATGCGGCAGGGCCAGGCGGGCGATCTGCTCTGCGATATGGCCGAACTCGGTGTTGGGCTTCCGCATGAACTTTCGCCGGGCGGGTGTATTGAAGAACAGGTCGCGAATGGTCACCGTCGTACCCGACGCGGCGGCACACGGGCGAACGTCGCCCACGTCCTGGCCGCTGGCGGTTATCTCGTAGCCGCTCTCGTCGTCCGCCCGTCGCGTACGGATGTGGGCGTGGGCGATCGACGCGACCGACGCCAGCGCCTCGCCGCGGAACCCCATCGTCGCGATGTTGAACAGGTCGTCCTCGCCGGCGAGCTTGCTGGTGGCGTGCGGCGCGAAGGCCAGCGCCACGTCCTCCCGGTCCATACCCGCCCCGTCGTCGGTCACCGCGATCAGCCGCCTGCCACCGTCTTCAATCGTCACGTCGATCCGGGAGGCCCCCGCGTCGAGCGCGTTTTCGACCAGTTCCTTGACCACGCTGGCCGGTCGTTCGATGACCTCGCCGGCGGCGATCTTGTTGACCAGATGGATTGGCAGGACGGATATGCTCATTGCGGATTTCCGATTGCTTGCCCTGAGCGAAGTCGAAGGGCGGATTGCTCGCGGCGGAAACGAGCTTCACATACGCGCAATCCGCCCTTCGACTGCGCTGAGGGCAAGCAATGGGTTCATTCTTTCAGGTCGTATTCCTTGATCTTCCGGTAGAGGGTGCGTTGGCCGATGCCGAGGATGTTGGCGGCCTGCTCGCGATTGCCGCCGACCATCTTGAGCGTGTTGCGGATGAGTTCCTTCTCGGCTTCCTCGAGGCTGATACCGGCCAGTTGTCCCAACTGCGAACTCGCCTCGGCGCCGGGGCGGCGGAGAATCTCGTCGGGCAGGTCGTCGACGGTGAGTTTCTCGCCCGGGGCCATCACGGCCATCCCGTCGATCACCTGGCGCAGTTGGCGGATGTTCCCGGGCCAGGGATACGCCATCAGCAGGCGCTGGGCGTCGGCGGCGATGCCCTTGATGGTCGTGTCCTGTTTCTCGTTGGCCTGGGCGATGAAGTGGTCGATCAGCAGGGGGATCTCCTCTCGCCGCTCGCGAAGGGGCGGAACCTTGATCGTCACGCCCTTGATGCGGAAGTACAGGTCCTCGCGGAACTGGCGCTCCTCGACGCGCTGGGCGAGGTCCGCGTGGGTGGCGCTGACGATGCGGACGTTGACGCGGACCGGCTCGTTGGCGCCCACGCGGACGACTTCGCCGTTTTCCAGCACGCGGAGCAGCTTGGACTGCATGGCCATCGGCATGTCGCCGATCTCGTCGAGGAACAGCGTGCCGCCGGTAGCGTGCTCGAATCGCCCGGGCCTGTCCGACGTGGCGTTGGTAAACGCGCCCTTGACGTGCCCGAACAACTCGTCTTCCAGGAGCGACTCGCTGAGTCCCGCGCAGTTGATCGTCACCAGCCGCTGGGCGGCGCGGCGGCTTTGGGTGTGAATCGCATTGGCCAGCAGGTCCTTGCCCGTTCCCGACTCGCCCAGCAGGAGCACCGGCAGGTCGGACGTCGCGACACGGCGGACGGTTTCGAGGATGCGGATCATCACCGGCGAGGCGGCGACGATGTCGTCGAAGCCGTAGTTCTCGTCGAGCTGCTGCTTCATCTCGCGGACGGTGCGCCGCGTGGCGGTGACCTCCGAGGCCCGCGAGACCACGGCGCGGAGTTCGTCGAGGTCCAGGGGCTTTTCGATGTAGTCAAAGGCCCCGTTCTGCAGGGCGGTACGGCAGGTTTCGACCGACGGGTTGGCCGTCACGACGATGACCTTGGTGGCTGGTGCATGTTTGGCGGCGGCGGCCTGGACGTCCAGGCCGTCAATCGACCCGCCGAGGCACAGGTCCGTGACGATAATGTCGAATGGCGAGGCGGAGATCTTCGCCACCGCCGACGCCCCGTCATGGACCACGGTGCAGCGGTGTCCGAGGCGCTTGAGCCCCTCGTCCATCGCCTCGGCGTGGGCCTCTTCGTCTTCCACGATCAGGATGTCGGCTGAAATCTCAGGGTCTGTCATAGCGTCATGAGTATACGCGAACGCGTGACGATGTCACGCGCCGAGAGCCCAACGTCCTTTTTCCTGACGGAGAAATGTAACGTCCATTGTTGACACAGAGACACAGAGGAACACGGAGAAAAGGAGAGAAAAACACAACAGAGAGAAGAGAGAGAGAAGAAAGAGAACAGGATGTGAGGTTGTGTCAATAGATGTCACTCGCGGTGCGGGTCCAGCGGCAGGGCGATGGTGAATCGCGTGCCCTTGCCCACCTCCGACTCGACGTTCAGCGTCCCGCCGTGCTCGCGGACGATGCGGCGGGTGGTGGGCAGGCCCAGGCCCGTGCCGCCCTTCTTCGTCGAGTAGTACACGCGGAAGATCCGCGCCAGGTCCTCGGCGCCCATGCCCGTGCCCGTGTCGATCACCTCGATGCGGGCCTGGTCGTCGTCGGCTGACAGGCGGATGATCAGTTCGCCTCCGTCGCCCATGGCGTCTACGGCGTTGATCATGAGGTTGAGCATGGCCTGCTTGAGGAAGTCCGGGTCGACGGTGCAGAGGACGGGCTGATCGGGCAGGGTGGTTCGCATGACGATCCGGGCGGCGTCGGCCTGCGGGGCGAAGAAGTCCGCCAGTTCGCCCACCAGCCGCCGAAGGTCGACCGTGCGACGGGTCAGTTCGCACTCGCCGGCATAGCCGAGGAAGTCGTCGAGGATGCCCTTGAGGCGGTCGGATTCCCTGCGGACGTTCTCGAGGCGCCTCAGCCAGCGCTGGGGCTCGTCGCCGGGCAGGCGGGCGAGGTCTTCGGCGACAAGTTGCAGGTTGACGTTGATGGTGGACAGCGGGTTTTTGATTTCGTGCGCGAGTCCGCCGGCGAGTTGGCCCAACTCAGCCAGGTGGTCCTGGCCTCGCGTGCGGACCGACATTCTTCGCGCATTGCGCCAGATTCGCCTGGTCAGCCAGACGGCCAAGCCCACCCACACGGGGCCCGAAATCACCGCACCCGCCGCCAGCCACCAGATGATGCTCATGAGTGCCGGTTCCTTGACGCGCATCCCGCGCGGACCGGCGCGCGACGATCAGGAGACATCGCTCGGACGGTTGACGTGGCGGGCCTGGTAGCCCTTGTCGCCCTGGACGACTTCGTAATCGACAGTTTCCCCGTCCTTGAGGGCCCTGAAGCCCTCTCCCTCGATGGACGTGTAGTGCACAAAGACATCCTGGCCTTCTTCGCCAATGATGAACCCGTAGCCCTTTTTCGGGTCGAACCACTTAACTTTTCCACTGGGCATGGTTGGCACCTCCAGAGAGAGCCAATGAATTTGGCCGCTTTGGCGAGCCCATGCAGGCCCGCCGCGTGGCGACTGATCACATGGCGACCGCGCCCCGAACGGAACGGACAACGGAGGTCATGCCCCGCGGCGCCTCTCCCGGCGGCGCCGCCGGGAGAGAACGCTACGATTATTAACTTGTCACAAGGAGGCAACCGTTGGGCTGCCCTGCATCCGGACCATCTAAGTCTAGTCTTTCTGCGACTCTTCTTTCAACACGGCCTTCCGCGAAAGACGGATTTTCTTCTTCCCGCGGTTCTCTTCGATGCCGATGACCTTCACGCGCATCTTATCGCCCACGTTGCAGACGTCAGTGACCTTGTTGACACGGCTCTTGTCGAGTTCACTGATATGACACATCCCGTCGGTTCCGGGCAGGATCTCGACAAACGCGCCGAAGTCCTTGACCGACACGACCGTGCCATCATAAATCATATCGAGTTCCACATCCTTTGTCAAGGCTTCGATGGCCGCCTTGGCCACCTGCGCACCTTCGGACTCGACACACGAGATGTAGATCCGTCCGCTGTTGTCGTCGTCGATCTCGATCGTCGCACCGGACTCTTCCTGCAGACGCTTGATCGTGCTCCCGCCGGACCCGATGACCTTGCCGATCTTGTCCGGATCGATCATGATCGTGATCATCCGCGGGGCATACGGGCTGATGTCATCGCGCGGCGCGGGGATCACGGCCGTGATCGCGTCGAGGATCTTCATTCGGGCAGCCCGGGCGACCTCGAGGGTCTCGACGACCTGGTCCTGGCGGATGAAGGGGGCCTTCATGTCCAGTTGGATGCTCGTGATGCCCTCGGTGGTCCCGGCGACCTTGAAGTCCATGTCGCCGTGGTAGTCCTCTTCGCCCATGATGTCGGTCAGCAGGACGTGCTTGTCGTCCTCGGAGACCATGCCCACGCTGATGCCCGCCACCGGGGCGCTGATCGGCACGCCGGCGTCCATCAGGGCCAGCGTCGCGCCACACACCGACGCCATCGACGACGACCCGTTGGACTCGAGGATGTCCGAGACGACGCGAATGGTGTATCCGAAGTCGTCCGGGCTCGGCAGGACCGGCTGGAGGCTCTTCTCGGCCAGCGCACCGTGACCGATGTCGCGCCGCCCGGGGCCGCGGATCGGCTTGATCTCGCCCACGCTGAACGGCGGGAAGTTGTAGTGGAGCATGAACGTCTTGGAGTATTCCTCGCCGAGCCCGTCGATGATCTGGGCGTCGCGCGTCGTGCCGAGGGTGGTGGTGGCCATCGCCATCGTCTCGCCGCGGCCGAAGATGGCCGACCCGTGCGTGCGGGGCAGGACGCCCACTTCCACGTCCAGGGGCCTGATCTCGTCCATCGCGCGTCCGTCGGGGCGGATGCCGGAGAGAATCAGTTCGCGCTGGATCTTGCCCTCGACCTTGTACAGGGCCGTCTTGACCTGCGAGACGGTGTACTCGGGTTCCTCGACGTCTTCGGGGCACATCTCGGCGACGAACTCGTCGGCGATCGCGGCGATCGCTTCCTTGCGCTCGATCTTGTCGGCGATCTGCTTGGCTTCGCGAATCCGCGAGCCGACCTTGTCGATCACCAGGGCCTTGAGTTCCTCGGGGACGGGCTTGGACTCGAAGGTCACTTCGGCCCCGCCGTCGGCCTTGGCAACCAGCTCGTCGATCAGGGCGATGATCTCCTGGGCCACTTCCGTGCCGATCCGGATGCCCTCGGCCACGATGTCGTCGGCCACTTCCTGGGCGGCCAGTTCAAGCATGTTCACGCCGCCGCCGTGGGCACAGACGATCAGGTCCATCTCGCCCTCGAGCACCTGCTCGTGGGTGGGGAAGATCACGTGCTTGCCGTCGAGATAGCCGACCCTGACGGCGCCGATGGGGCCCTGGAAGGGCGTGTGGCTCAGCGACAGGGCCGCCGACGACCCGATCATCGCGATGACGTCCGGGTCGTTCTCGCGGTCGAAGCTCAGGACGCAGCACTGAATCTGGACCTCGTCGACGAAGTCATCGGGGAACAGCGGACGGATCGGGCGGTCGATCATCCGCATCGTCAGGACTTCCTTGGTCGAGGGCCTGCCCTCGCGCTTGAAGAAGCCGCCCGGGATCTTCCCGTCGGCCGACCGGGCCTCGCGATAGTCCACGTACAGCGGGAACCAACTGATGTCCCTCGTCGGCGGGGCGCTGAGTACGGTGGCCAGGACGACGGTGTCTCCATAGCGGATTTCCACCGCTCCATGTGCCTGCTTGGCCAGCTTGCCCGTCTCGATGGACAACGTTCGCCCTGCAATCTCTCGTTCTACTCTTACTACGGCCATAATCTCTGCTCTCTTCTTTCCGGCCCCGCCCTATGCGGAGCCACCTGCTTCTCTATTCAAACGTTCTCTACGTTCTGTCTACGGGGGTTGCGCATCCGACTTATGCACGGGGCCGTTGGGCGTGCAGCCCGAGATTGCCCGCGCATCAGCGGTGCGTGGTTGTTACGTGAGACCGGGACAGGGAGGCGCGATTGGCCGGTACGGTGCCGCCGACTCGCATCCCGGAACGTCGTGCGAGTGATACCTACTTGCGCAGGCCGAGCCTGGCAAGGATCTCGCGGTATCGTGGTGGGGCGTTCTTGGACAGGTATTTCAACAGGCTGTTTCGCCTGCCGACCATCTTGAGCAACCCCCGACGCGAAGCATGGTCCTTCTTGTGGGTCTTGAGGTGGTCACTGAGATGATTGATCCGATTGGTCAACAGTGCGATCTGCACTTCGGCCGACCCGGTGTCACCTTCGTGCACCCGGAACTCTTCCACGATCTGCTTCTTGACGTCTGTTGCGATGCTCATACTTCCCGCTTTACCTGCCCCTGCCGGACGACGAGTCCGACAGCGGCGTGTCCTTTATCTCGTTCTCTCGTGTTCTTTTTCTTTTTCCGCCGAGAAGTCTACACCTCTCCGGTCGGTGCTGCAAGACTTTTTTTTGCTGAGACGTACCGCCTCGCCATCGCCGCATGCTCCCCCCAGGCCCTTGAGTGCCGGACCCTCAGGTCAGCAGGTTGACGACCGCGTCGGCCAGCTTCTCCATCCGGAAAGGCTTGTTCAGGTACAGGTCCACGCCGAGGCTCTCGGCGTAGAGCCGGTGACGCGTGCCCATGTTGCCCGTGATCATGATCACGCGGGGCGGGTCGTCCTTCTCCTTGCCTCGCCGGATCTTCTCCATCACCAGGAACCCGCTGCGCTTGGGCAGCATCATGTCCAGGACGATCAGGTCGGGCTCTTCTTCCTCGGCCAGCCGCACCGCCGTGTTGCCGTCGCCGGCCTTCAGCGTCTCGGCGCCCTTGTCGGTCAGGACAATATCCATCGCGGCCAGGATGTCCCTGTCATCGTCGACGATCAGAATTCTCTTGCCGGTAAGTTCGTCCGACATAGCTTGGTGCTCCTCTAGAGGTCTTGGCAATCCGTCTGCAAGGCAAGCGCAGAATTGTAGGCCTCCTGCAGGGGGGCTGTCAATGCTCTTGACCGGAGAACTTTCTGCCCCTACAGTCTTGGGCCTCAGGAGTAACCCATGACAAAGACATTGATTGTGTTGAAACCGGATTCCGTGCAGCGACAGTTGGTCGGTGAGATCATCGCGCGGTTCGAGCGCAAGGGCCTCAAGATCGTCGCCCTGAAGATGCTGACCCTCAGCCTCGAACGCGCACAGCGCATGTATGCCGTCCACGAGGGCAAGGAGTTCCACGGCAGGCTCATCGAGTTCATGACCGCCTCGCCGGTGGTGGCGATGGTCGCCGTCGGCAAGGAAGTGATCCATGTCGTGCGCGACATGGTGGGTCCGACGTTCGGCCCCGACGCGCCGAGCGGGACGATCAGGGGCGACTTCGGCATGAGCAGGCGATACAATCTCATTCACGCCAGCGATTCGCCCGAGTCGGCGGATTACGAGATTCCCGTCTTCTTCGACGAAGACGAGGTCCAGGAGTATCACCTCGACGGCGAGCACTGGATCTACGCCGAGCACGAAGGCGAGAAGATCTAAGCGCGTGACGACATGACGACGTCTCATTACTCAAACAGACGCGTCGTTCGGTGCACCGTTTAGCGGTCGGGCAACGCCCGACGCTCGCCGTTTGTCGATCACCGAGAGGGGCGCGGCGGACAGGGAGATCACGCATGGATGACGTTGCACGACGCATCGAAGAACTCCGCACCGAGATTCGGCGCCACGACCGGTTGTACTACGTCGATGCCGCGCCGGTCATCAGTGACCGCCAGTACGACCTGCTCCTGGGCGAACTGAAGGACCTCGAAGGGCGGTACCCGCTGCTGGTCACCCCGGACTCTCCCACCCAGCGCGTTGCAGGCGAGCCTGTCGAAGGTTTCGAAACCATCGAACACGCCGTCCCGATGCTGAGCATCGACAACACGTACAGCCGCGACGACCTGGCCGAGTTTGACGCCCGTGTTCGCAAGGCGCTCGGCGAGACGCCGTACCACTACCTGGTCGAGCCGAAGATCGACGGCGTGGCGGCTTCGCTGCGGTACGAGCGCGGGATGCTGGCCCTGGCGGCGACGCGAGGCGACGGACGACGCGGCGACGACGTAACGGCCAACGTGCGGACCATCCGTTCCGTGCCGCTGCGTCTTGAGGGGCGCGACGTGCTCGACGTGGTCGAGGTCCGCGGCGAGATCTACTGGCCGCGCGCGGCGTTCGAGGCCTGCAACGCGCGCCGGGCAGCCGAGGGGGTCGCCCCGCTGGCCAACCCCCGCAACGGCACGGCGGGTACGCTGAAGCAACTGGACCCGCAGGTCGTCGCACGGCGCGGACTGGCCTTTATTGCACACGGTCTGGGCGAGGTCTCGGCCTCGATCGCCCCGACGGCCGGCGAGACGTTCAAGACCCTCGCGCGGTGGGGCATTCCCGTCAGTCCGCACGCACTGATCTGCGCAAGCCTCGATGAGGCCTGGGACGCGATAGGCCACTGGCTTGAAGTCCGTCACGAGGTGGACTACGAGACCGACGGCATGGTGGTGAAGGTTGACGAACTGCCCATTCGCCAGACGCTCGGTACGACCAGCCGCTATCCGCGATGGTGCATCGCGTACAAGTACGAGGCCGAGCAGGCCACGACCGTTCTGCAGAGCGTGGACTGTCAGGTCGGACGCCTGGGCACGATCACGCCGGTGGCGCATTTCGAGCCGGTGCAGTTGGCCGGGACGACGGTGGCCAACGCGTCACTCCACAACTTCGACCAGGTCGAGCGGCTGGACCTCCGCCAAGGCGATGCCGTCGTGGTAGAGAAGGCCGGCGAGATTATCCCACAGGTCGTCGGTGTCGATCGCGCAGCGCGTCCGGACGGCGCCCCGCCGATTACCGCCCCTCGCCTCTGTCCCGCATGTCAGAGCGACCTGGCATGGGAGGCCCCGCCGCCGGGATTCGCCGCTTTCCAATGCCGTAACCGCTCGTGCGGAGAGTACATGGCCCGGCGGCGCGACAAGGCGGAGAAGGTCCGCGGCAGAGACCCGGCCGAGTGCTCCAAGTGCGGGCAGATGCGGAGGCAGGTGGAGCACCTGTCGGCCCTGCGGTGCATCAACCCGGAGTGTCCGGCCCAGTTCCGCCAGCGCCTGCGGTTCTTTGCGGCGCGCGGACAGATGGACATCGACACGCTCGGACCGGCCGTAATCAATCAACTGGTCGACAGCGGCATGGTGAGGCACTTCGCGGACCTGTACGCCCTGGACGTCGAGGCGGTTGCGGAGCTGGAGCGGATGGGCGCCAAGTCGGCTGAGAATCTCCAGGTCGCCATCGAACGAAGCAAGCGGCGAGGCCTGGCCCGCGTGCTGGCCGCCCTGGGAATCCGTCACGTCGGCGGGCGTGCCGCCGATGTGCTGGCAGAGCACCTGGTCGAGATAGACGCCGTGATCCACGCCTCCGCCGACGCGCTGGCCGAGATCAACGAAATAGGGCCCGTGATAGCCGCCAGCATCCGTGAGTTCTTTGACTCGCACGCGGGGCTTGAAACCGTCCGTCTCCTGCGCGAGGCGGGGGTCGAGATGACGGCCGAGCGTGCCGGCAGCGACGGTGCCGATGCTTCTGAACGGCCGCTGGCCGGCAAGACCGTCGTGATTACCGGTTCGCTGGAAGGGTTCTCACGTGCCTCGGCGCAGCAGGCAGTCAAAGATGCCGGCGGCAGGGCGGCGTCGAGCGTTTCAGGCGCCACCGACTTCGTCGTCGCGGGAGAGAAGGCGGGCTCCAAGCGTGCCAAGGCCGACGCCCTTGGCGTGGAGATCATCGACGAGCAGGAGTTCCT
>CAZVEV010000007.1:10248-18972 GCA_964625865.1 uncultured Planctomycetaceae bacterium
CCCCCCCCCGTTGGCGGGGGGGGGGGGGGGGGTGTGGGGGGGGGGGGGGCGGGGACGCTTGGCGGACTGCACGGTGGGTTGTCGGGGAACCAGAGAGTAGAGAGGAGAGAGTAGACCGCGGGAGAGGCTTCTCCCGCTCTGTACCTGCCCGGGGGGGCAGGGACTAGCACATCGCGGCGAAGCTCAAGAGGATCAAGAGGATCATCTTCTTGAGTCTGCTGCGCCTTACGTCCTGCACGGTCTGTTCTTCGATCATCACGGTACTGCCTCCGATGCAGTCGATGGCCTCTTGCCACGACTATTGTACCACGGTTCTCCCCGGCGCAAAGAGGAAAACCGCCGCACGAGGGCGAATAGTAATCCGCGTAATCTGTGCCGGTTGTAACGGTTATCGGGGGACGCCAAACCCGGCACCCGGCCAACGTCCATAGACGCCCTTTAGCCGCATGCCGCGCTCTTGGACGCCTCCTACCCCTTCGGCCGAGAGATCGTCGCTTAGGCCGCGGCCTCGTGCGTGCCAAGGCGTCCGGCTGGGCGGGCGGCGTGGGCGGCGGAGTCAAGCGGGGCAACCACGTAGTGCAGGGCTGCAACGTGGTTGCTCCGCTTCGCTCCGCAGCCCACGCCACCCAGCCTCGTTGTCCGGGCGTCAATCTACAATCGTAAATCTAAAATCTAAAATCACTTACGTGTGGTAATCGGCGTTGATGGTGATGTACTCGCGCGACAGGTCGCACGTCAGGGCGGTGTACGAGCCCTTGCCCAGGCCCAGATCGCACGAGATGGCCACGCTGTCGGCCGCAAGGTACTTCGAGACCTTCTTCGCATCGAACGGCTTGCCGCCGCCCCGTGCGAAGACCGTTGTCTTGCCGATCTTCACGCGGAGCTTGTCCGGATCGATCTTCGCCGCGCTCTTGCCCAGGGCCACCACGATGCGTCCCCAGTTCGGGTCGCAGCCGTGGACGGCGCACTTGAACAGGGGCGAGTTGGCGACGGACTTTGCGGCGATCTCGGCCTCGGCGTCGCTGCGTGCGCCGCGGACGGCAATCTCGATGACCTTCGTCGCCCCCTCGCCGTCGGCAACGATCTGGCGGGCCAGTTCGCAACTGACCTCGCTCAGGGCGGCGGCGAACTTGCGGAACTCGGGCGAGCGCGTGGAGATCGGCTTGTTGCCCGCCTGCCCGGAGGCCAGTACGACCACCGTGTCCGACGTCGAGGTGTCCGAGTCGACGGTCAGGGCATTGAAGCTGACCGTGGCGCTTGCGGTCAGGGCCTTGTGCAGGGCCGCCGGCGTCACCGCCGCGTCGGTCGTAATCACCGAGATCATCGTCGCCATGGACGGGGCGATCATGCCCGACCCCTTGGCCATTCCCGCGACGGTCACGAGTGTGCGGCCGATCCGCGTCTGGACGACGGCGGATTTCTCCCGCGTGTCGGTGGTCATGATCGCCTGGAGGGCGGGCGAGTCGTCCCGCCGCCCGAGTGCCGCGGCCGCCGCGTCGATGCCCTTGCGAACCTTGTCCATCGGCAGGCGGTGCCCGATGATGCCCGTCGAGGCGACCAGCACCTTGTCCGCGTCGGTCCCGATGAGTTTGGCGACCCGGGCCGCCATCGCGTCGGCGTCCCGCAGGCCGGCCTTGCCCGTGCAGACGTTCGAGTTGCCCGCATTGATCACCACCGCGCGGATCCGCCCCGAGCCCTTCGGCCAGATGCGTCGTGCGCGAATCACCGGCGCCCCGATCACCTGGTTCCGCGTGGTCACCATCGCAGCGGCCGCATCGCAGTCGGCGGCAATGATCGCTACGTCCGGGTTCCCGCTGCCCTTAATCCCGCAGGCCACCCCCGCGGCGGTGAAGCCCTGGGGCAAGGTAATATGTCGTGCAGTCATGCCGAATACCTCGTTTCAGGACACTCTGTCCCTCTGTGTCTCTGTGTCAAAAGGGGCCTAGTACAGCCCCATCGTTTCGTCGAAGCCGAACATGATGTTCATGTTCTGGATGGCCTGGCCGGAGGCGCCTTTGATGACGTTGTCGATGGCGCCGAACAGGACGACGCGGCCTTTGACGCTTCGGGCGGCGACGTCGCAGAAGTTTGTGCCCGAGACGTACTTCGTCGCCGGCAGGACGTCGCTTCGCACGCGGACGAACGGCTCGTCGGCGTAGGCGGTTTGCAGGGTTTCGGTCAGTTCTTCGGTCGTCACATCCCGTGCGGGAGTGGCGTAGATCGTCGAGAGGATCCCGCGGTCCATCGGGATCAGGTGGGGCACGAACAGCACGTCGGCGTCGGCGCCGGTGATGGTCTTGAGGTTCTGCTCGATCTCAGGCATGTGGCGATGGACGCCCACGCCGTAGGGGCTGAAGTTCTCGTTCCGCTCGGGATAGTGGAACGTCAGCGCCGGCGTGCGCCCGGCGCCCGAGACGCCGCTGCCGGAGTTGACGACGATACCGGTCGGCTCGATGAGCCCGGCCGACAGGATCGGCGCCAGTGCCAGGGTTGCCGACGTCGGATAGCAGCCGGGGTTGGCCACGATAGGCGCCGTGGCGATGCGGTCGCGGAAGAACTCGGGCAGCCCGTAGACCGCCTCGGCAAGCCCTGCGGCGTCGGTGTGCGGGCAATACCACTGCTCGTAGACCGACACGTCGGCCAGCCGGTAGTCCGCGGACCAGTCGATAACGCGCAGTCCCGCGGCGCGCAGGGCGGGCACGTAGCTCATGGCGACCTTGTGCGGCACGCAGAGCATGGCCAGGTCCGCATCGAGCTGGTCGAGTTTGTCCGGCTCGAACAGTTCCTGCCTCAGGTCGGTCTGGCCGGTCAGCAGGGGGTAGAACTCGTCCATGGCCCCCAGTTCGTTTTCGGGTCCGAACACGCCGACCAGCTCGGCGCGGGGGTGGCGGAGCAGCCAGCGGATGACTTCGAAGCCGGCATAGCCGCTTCCGCCTACGAGGATGACGCGAATGGGTTTGTCGTCGTTCATGAATCGTTCCTGGTTGTCTGGTTAACTGGTTGATTGGTTGAGTGGTAGTTGTAGGGCGTGCAACTTGTTGCACGCGGAACAGTGGGCGCGTCCCTCCCGCGTGCAACGAGTTGCACGCCCTACGACTTCTCGAAAGAAGGCAACGTGGTTGCCGCTTCGCGTCAAACCACGGCACCGGACCCAATGAGAATAACCGATCAGCACTCTCAAAGAAACGGCCCCGACGCGGGTGCCGCGCCGGAGCCGTCTGTGAACGTTCGGTTTCGGCAGGGGCTTAACGCTTGGAGAACTGGAATCTCTTGCGTGCGCCCTTTTGGCCGGGCTTCTTCCGTTCGACCATTCGAGCGTCCCGGGTCAGCAGGCCTTGGGCCCGCAGGCTGTGCTCGGTGTCGGGCATGGCGGTCGCCAATGCGCGTGCCAAGCCCAGCTTGACGGCGCCGGCCTGTCCGGTGAACCCGCCGCCGCTGATGTTTGCCCAGATGTCCCACGCCTTGATCATGCCGACGCACTGGAGCGGGGCCAGGACGGCGTTGCGGTCCTTGGGCTGGGTGAAGTACGTTTCGAGGTCGCGCTTGTTCAGCGTGATCTGGCCCGTTCCGGGGCGAATCCGCACGCGGGCGATGGCCTTCTTCCGCCGGCCCGTGCCCCAGAAGTAATGTTTGTCTGCCGGCACGGCCGGGGCGGCACGCTCGGGGGCGGGCGCCTGGTCTTCTTCAGCCGGCGTTTCGTCAGTCGACGTCTCGTCGGTCTGCTCGGCGGCCTCGTCGGACGGGGCGTCGGCTGCGGGGGCTTCCGCGGCTGCCTCGGCGGGGGCCGCTTCGGCGGTCGCCGGCTCAGCGGCTGCTTCAGCAGCGGGCTTCTCGGCCGGCGTCTCGACGGCCTCGGCCTCGACGGGGGTCTGCTCGTCCTTGGTTACGTTTTCGGCTTCGTCTGCCATCTGTGATAATCCTGCGCTTAGAGATCCAGCGTCTCGGGCTGCTGGGCCTGGTGCGGATGATCGGGCCCGGCGTAGACTTTAAGTTTCTTGAGCATCGCGGCGCCCAGCTTGCTCTTGGGCATCATGCGTCGGACGGCTTCGCTGATGATTCGGTCCGGATGCGTCTCGAGCATGTCGGCGAAGCTGACGACCTTCTGCCCGCTGGGATAGCCGCTGTACCGCCGGTAAACGCGCTGATCAGGCTTGTTATTCCCGGTGATGCGCACCTTCTCGGCATTGATTACGATCACGAAGTCGCCGGTGTCCACGTGGGGCGTGTATTCCGGGCGATGCTTGCCCTGCAGGACCGTCGCGATTTTGGTGGCCAGACGCCCGACAACCTTGTCTGTCGCGTCCACCACGTGCCACTTCGCGGCGATCTCACCGGTCTTGGCCATGTAGGTCTTCATAGTCATTGTCACCTTACACCAAAGCGTTCATACGTAGCGAGCCGCACATTATCCGGATCAAGCAGGGGGCTGTCAACCCGAAATAGAGGCGAAAATCGTCTCGGAGCGACTTTTTTTTCGGCGGGTCTCCGGGACGACGGGACGATCGACGTGACCGGCGCGATTCCATGAACCGTCGGTTTCGGGGATCAGGGGGCGAGTGTTGTCGTTTCTTCCCTGTCTAGCGGGCGAGCTTGCTCGCCGTGTCTCCGTTCGATACATGCAGCGTGTTCAGTGCTCATCGGCGTCGCGAGCGACGCCCCGCGCGGGGCAAGCCCCGCCGCTAAACGTGGAGGAGACAGCAACATCGATCGCCGGCAAACCCGGCGTGCTTGACTTTGGCGGTGGGGGGCGTACGCTCTGGATGGACGCCCATCGTGTTGGACGCCATCGAGGTCCAGTTATGACCGCACGCATGAAAGTCTTCGTCGTCGCGCTCGGGCTGATGTCGGGTCTGCTCGGCGGCTGTGCGTCGCCGGCCAACTCGCCGGCGTCTCCCGGCCCCGCGACTGAGTTCCCGATCCCCGATACGGTTAAGACGGTGGGCATCATCGACTTCATCGATACCTCCGCGGTGCCTTTTGTCTGGGGCAAAGAGGTCGCCGGGCAACTGTTTACGCTGCTTGGCAAGCCGGCGGGGCCCTACAATGTGTGGCGCGCGGGGGCTGGCGACCTGGCCGTCGGTCAGCGCCGGCCGAACGGCCTGCCCATCACGTCGGAGCAGGCCTGTCGGCGGGCGCGGGCGGTCGGCGCCGAGGCCGTCGTGTACGGCACGACGAAGGTCCAGATCGCAATAACTTCGTCACCGGACCCCGAAAGCCCGCAGGCCACACGTAGTGAAGGTAGACCCGGCCCCATAGCCTGCCGTGTGACGGTGCGCTTCGTGCTGGACGAGGTGGCCAGCGGGCGGACGATCGCCTCAGTCCTGCTGACGAAGGCCGGAACGACTCCCGCCGGCGGGCCGGCCGCCGGGCGAGAACTGGCGACGAAACTGTTGCGTCAGTGCGTGAAAGAGTTTGTGACGATGATTAATCCAAAATGAATGGTTTTTTTTGTCGCACTGGACCGTGACGCGGGTAAGATGATTCGGCAGGACGATACGTCAGCGCAGAACGACACGTACGCTCCGGTCCGGGGTCGCCTCGGGATCCCGGGCGGAGAAAAACGAATAGCTGTTGCCGCGACCGTGGTGTCGGGGCAATAATGGTTTAGGCACTTTGACAACCCAAGGCGGGGCCCGGCGCGTCAGGTCGTGTCGGACAACTCGTCGAAACAGCCGAAAGGAGACATGACCATGGCAAAGGCTGCAAGAGTGTTGATCTGTATGGCGGTGGTGGCCATCGCCGCCTCCCCGCTGCTGGCGCAGGACGCCGTCAGCGCCCAGAAGCAGGCCCAGGCCAAGGCGCTGGCCTTGCGGGCCGCACGGGCTGACGCGATGCGGAAACTGGGCGAGAAGATCCAGGGACTGGCGATTACCTCCACCACGACGGTCAAGGACTTCGTCACCGAGTCCGACGTGATCAAGACGGCCATGCAGGCCTTCCTGCTCGGCATGAGAGAGGTCGGCAGGCCCACCTATTCCGAAGACGGCGTCTGCACCGTCAAGATGGAAGTGACTCTCGACGAGATCATCGAGGCCCTGCGCCGCATCCGGAGCAAATACTACAAGGACGGGAAGAAGTTCAAGGAAGCCGAGTTCCTCAAGATGTCCACGACCAACAAGATCAAGATCATCACCGTCGTCGGACAGGGAGCCCCGAAAGAGGAGGAAGAGGAAGACGAACTCGTGCCGTCCGAAGACGGCGTGGTCAGCTTCAGTGCCTTCAGCGTGAAGGTCAAGGACTTCTGGAAGAAGTACTGCACGGCCCGTGGCCGCCTGATGGCCGAGCGCGCCGCGCGCGTCGACGCGATGCGCCGACTGGGCGAGCGGATCAAGGGCGTGAGCATCACCTCGACCACGACGGTCAAGGACTTCGTCGCCGAGAGTGACCAGATCAACGTCGACATGCGGACGTTCCTGCGCGGCATGAAGGAAATTGGCGTGCGCTACCACAGCGACGACTTGATCTGCGAGGTCGAGGTGCAGATCAAGCTCAAGCAGGTCTACCAGATGCTGCACAGTTGGGCCAAGGTCCACTACGAAGGCGACAAGATGAAGATGCAGCAACTGACCCAGAAGACCACGACGACCGAGGTCAAGGTCCTGAAGGAAACCGGCATGGGCGTGCCGCCGGAGAAGTATCTCAAGAAGGCGCCGAAGGTCGTCCAGGCGGTGGCCAAGCTCGCCTCCAAGACGCCCCCGTGGGCGACGATTACCCTCAGCGCCGTCGGGCAGGGCGCCATTGACACCGACGACACCAACGCCGCCCGCGCCAAGCTGATGGCCCAGCGGGCCGCCGAACTCGATGCGCGGCGAAAACTCGCCGAAAGAATCAACGGGCTGGCCATCACCTCGAATACGCGCGTCAAGGATTTCGTCGCCGAGAGCGACGAGATCAACACCGCGATGATGACCTTCCAGGCCGGCGCCTACGTTGTCGACGGATCGGCGAAGGTTGAAGACGGCATCGTCAGTGTGACCGTTGAGATTGAGATGAAGCCCCTGTGGAACTCGGTCCTGTTCTACAAGAAGAAACTCGGCCTGACGTTCGATTGATCCCCGGCCGGACCTGAACGACTGAGATCCATGAACATCGCATGCCGTCGGCGCGGGGCACTGCTCCCCGCGCCGGCGGGCATGTGGCGAACAGACCAAGGAGAATGATGATGGTGAAACGAATCCTTTCCGCCGTGCTGCTGGTGGCGTTTGTGATCGGGATAGGCCTGGCCTCGGGTTGTGCGAAGGACCCCGATATCTACGTCGAGGAGCACGAAGAAGAGAACACGAGCAAGGTCAAGGAACGCAACCTCAGGGTCGAGTAGCGCAGGAGGCGTTACGGAGATCCGGGTTGGAACTCGAGACGGGCCTGGCGGACTTGCGCCGCATGCCCGAAGGTGGATGACATGCGAAACATTCTTTACGCCCTGACGGTCCTGTGCGTCGTTGCGGCCATGGCGACGACGCCCGCGGCGGGCGAGGTCAAGAAGATCAGCGATAATCTCGTCCAGGTGACCGTCACGGGCCAGGGCATGGACGAAGCCGAGGCCATGCACGACGCGAAGCGCAAGGCCGTCGAGCAGGGTGCCGGAGCGAAGATCTACTCGCACTCCGAGACCAAGGACTTCGTCCTGGTCAAAGACACGATCCTCGCCCGCGCCGCCGGATTCGTCCAGAGCGTCAAGGTCCTCAAGAAGGGCGAGGACGAAGACATCTACATGGTCAAGATCGAAGCCGTCGTGTCCGTCAAGGGCATCGAGGATGCCTGGGGCGCCACCACCATGCTCCTGAAGGAGATGGGTCGCCCCAAGATCATGGTCTTTGTTACCGAGAAGATGGACAACCTCGACAGGCGGGCCACCGAGTTGATCGACGATTCGACCGTCCAGACCCGTATCGAGAACATGCTGCTCAAGAGCGGCTTCCTGCTGGTCAACAAGAAGCAGATCCAGGCCAATGACCAGACGGCCATCAAGGCCGCCATCCTCGAGAACAAGCCCTCGGTCGTCCAGGCCATCGCCAAGCGCTTCGGCGCGCAGTTGTTCATCTCCGGCACGGCCAACGCGACCTCCGGCGTGGTCAAGAGCATCGGCGGCGTGCGGTTTTACACATACGAAGCCGAGGCGAACATCAAGTGCTATCGCAGCGACACCGCCCAGTTGGTCTCGAGCATTCCGGGCGAGTCGACGCGGGGCGTGCAGCGCGTGTGGCGTTCGGCCGCCAAGCAGGCCCTCGACAGCCAGGCCAAGATCATCGCCCCGCGTGTCCAGTTCAACATCCTGCAGTTCTGGCAGGACGCGTTGTCGGGTCGCGGCGAGGTGATTCTCGAGGTCGTCGGGTTCGCCAAGGCCAGCCAGTACTTCAAGCTCAAACGCGAGCTGAAGAAGATCAAGGGCGTCAAGGCGGTCAACGGCAAGTACAACAACAAGACCGCCAAGCTTTCCATCGAGTCCGACGCCAACGCCGAGACGCTCGCCGAGCGCCTCAGCGAAGCGCTCGAAGAGGTCATCGAGATCAGCGACATCTCGCAGAACGTCATCAAGGCCGAATGCGTGAAGTAGCGCTTCGCCCGACGGGGCGGTCTGTCCGATAGCACGCACTGGGGCTGGCCACTTCAGTGGCCAGCAGCGGAGCCCCCAGGGCTCCGCACGACGGAACCGAGCGCCCAGTGCCGTGGGGGGGGGGGGGGGGGGGGGGGCGCCCCCCGGCGGGGGGGGGGGGGGTGTGGGGG
>CAZVEV010000007.1:18982-49158 GCA_964625865.1 uncultured Planctomycetaceae bacterium
CGAAGCGGAGCAACCACGTTGTCTGTGATACGTGGTTGCTCCGCTTCGCTCCGCAGCCCACGCCACCCATGAGCGCAGTCCACAGCATAGGGCAACAGAGGAGATGTCGCATGGACTACGACATCGGCAAGACAGGACGGGTCGTCGTCGCGCGCGGGTTCGAGGGCGAGGACCTCTACGCCGAGATCGAAGGCCTCGCCGCGCGCGAGAACATTCGACTCGCCGCGGTGGTGCTCATCGGCGGGCTGCGGTCGGCAAAGGTCGTCGTGGGACCCAAGAGTCCTGCCGGTCCGATCGAGCCGAACTACACCGAGTTTGACGACGCCCGCGAGATTGCGGGGGTCGGCACGATCGCTTGGGACGCCGACAAGCCCATCCTGCACCTGCACGCGGCGATCGGGCGAGGCGAGTCCCACATCATCGGCTGTCCCCGCGGCGGGGCGACGGTCTTCTGCGTCCTCGAAGCGGTCATCATCGAGATCGAGGGCATCGACGCCACGCGGGCTCTCGACCCCGAACTCGGCCTGAAACTGCTGACCCTCGCCCGCCCCCGCCGCTAGGGCGTTAACCAGTGCCGTGGGCTGCGGAGCAACCACGTCGTGCCGGACGCCCTCACCGTGGTTGTTCCGCTTCGCTTCACAGCCCACGGCCGGCGCTGCGGGCCGGCGAGGGTTACCCTTCTTGAACCGCGTCCGAGAATTTCGTTCGGAGTGTATTTTGTTCTTGCAGAACGGGGCGAAGTGAGGTACATTAAGTGCGAGGATGGTTGATAGCTCTTTTACGGAGGAGGAGCGGTCCGTCTGCCGGTGTCCACGAAGTTCCGAACGTGCGGACGCCCAGATGGCAGCAGTTTTCGTTCAGGACGACTATCGCAGGCCTGGCGTTTGAGACTGGCGCGGGCGTGCAGAGGACAACCAATGAGTGGATTGGCAAGACTGATCTCTTACACGAGGAACACTATCATGCTCACATCATTCCGTACCGTTGTGGTTCTGGCCGCTGTGGTTCTTGTTGCGGCGGCGGTTCCCGCCCGGGCTGAGTTGATCACGCCGACGAGTGCTACCTCGTCGACGTCCGGCACGGACTTCTACACCGTCGCTCACCTGATCGACAACAGCGGCCTGACCGGTCCGCCGTATGGCCAGACGACGCATGCGGGGTCGGGCGGCGGGAATTCGTGGGTGACCGACGATCACGTCCCCGACTACTACCCGACCTTGCCCGCGCCGGTCCTGACGTTTGATCTCGGCGGGATGTACAACCTGACCGACACGGTCCTGTGGAACTACTCGATTACGGGCAACGCGGCCAAGGACATCACGGTGGAGTTCTCGACGACGGGCACGGGTGGGTCATTTGGAAGCCCCGTTCAGATCGTGGCGCCCCAGGCGGCCGGGCCTGCACACATGGTCTCGCTGGGCGGGACGTACCAGGCCAACGCCGTGCAGATGACCGTCACGGACAACTATTACGGCAGCGGCCAAGGCGGGGACCGCGTGGGACTCAACGAAGTCAAGTTTGTCCAGGCCCCGCCCGCCGGGCCGATGAGCCATTGGAAACTGGACGAGGCGGCGGGCAGCACGACGGCTGTCGACAGCGTTTCGGGTATCAACGGGCTGCAGACCGGTGCGCCCGTGCTGGGCGTGGGGGGCAAGGCGGGCACGGCAGGGAGTTTCCCGGCCGGGGCCAACTACTTCCTCACCGACGCGAACTCCGCGCTGAACTTGTCCGATTTCACCTTCTCGTTCTGGTACAATCCGCTGCACAATGGTGGCGGAAGCCACAATACCCTCATTTCCAATCGGATTGGCGAGGACGGCTTCGTCATTTACCAACTGAATGAGACGGTTCAATTCTGGCTCCGCTCTCCCGGTAGCGGCTGGCAAAGCCAGTCGGAGACGATCGTTCGCGGCGTTGACCAGTGGTATCACGTCGCCGGCTCGTACGACAGCACCACCGGCGACAAGAAGTTCTACGTCACTCTTGAATCGGAAGGCAGCGCTGCGTTGGACGGCAATCTCCCCGGTGCGACGATCCAACTCGCCGGGTCCGCCCCCAGTTTTGGCATCGGCGTTCGCGGAGACGGTGGACTGCCCCTCAACGGCGGCTACATCGACGACGTGCAACTCTACGACTACGCCCTGAGCGACGCCGACGTGGACTTCCTGTTCCAGAACCCCGGCGCCGCGATTCCCGAGCCGGCCACGCTGGCCCTGCTCGCGGTCGGCCTGGGAGGGCTGATCCGGCGCCGCAAGAGGTAACGCCACGACGTGATATCTTCGAATCACAGAGCCCCGTCGGTCGCGAGACTGGCGGGGCTCTTTCGTGTCCGGGGCGGCTTTAATCCCTGGGCTTGGCGGGGGCCAGCGATTATGGTGTGGTCAGCGCCCGCCTCGCGAGGCGATGCGGGCTTGTGGAGAACTCGTGATGAGTATGCGTCTGTGGTTCGTCGGTGTGCTTGCGGGCGTCTGCTGCCTGTCGGGCGGGTGTGTGCGCGACGTCTCGCGGCGGGGCAGGGCGCGGATCGAGGCGTGCTACACCGCGTATGCCGACGGGGACGACCAGGCCGTGATCGATCGCGCCGGGCGGTTTCTCCAGGAGCACAGTCCGTCGGCGCGGGACGACGAGGTCTATTATCTTCGCGGCTTGGCGCTGTCGCGCCGGGGCGACCCCGTCGACGCGCGGGCGGACCTGACGCGGGCGGCCGGGTCGCAACGCCGGGCGATCCGGGCTCACGCGCTGCTGGCGCTGGGCGACCTGGCGTTGATGGGTGGCGATCTGGCGGGGGCGGCGGCACTCTACGAACGATCGCTGACCGAGGGCACGGCGCGAAGGACACCGGCGCAGCACGCGTACGTGAGGCTCGGAAACGTCCTGCAGCGCCAGGGCCGCTGGGAGCAGGCCGACGAGCGATTCAGCCGGGCGATGCGGACCTTTCCCTCCACGCGACAGGCCCGCTGGGCGGCGGCGAGAATCGGCGGGCGGGCCTGGACCGTGCAGGCCCGCGCGTTTGCCGACCGCGACAACGCCCGCGCCGCGGCCCGGCTGTTGGTCAAGGCCAAACTGCCCGCCACCACCGCGGCGGTCATGCGGGACGGCAAGACGATACACGTGGTTCGCGTCGGGCGGTACAGCCGGCACGGCCAGGCCGCCGAAACGCTGGCCGCCGTGCGCAGGGTCGGCAAAGAGGCGTACATCGGCGTGGTGAAGTGAGCGAGTCTGCGGGAGCGATGTGATGGCGGCACGCGGGCGTCTGCTGAAGGTCGGCTCGATGGGCGACGCCCTGGGCGTGTACGTGCCCGCGATGGTCGTCCAGAAAGCCGTCGCCCTCGGGCGCCTGGTGCTGCTGGCCTACCTGATGAGCCGTGCCGGCCCGCAATACGGGATGTGGCGCATCGGCCTGATGGTCGCCGTGCTGGCCGCCCCGGTCCTCGCCGTCGGGGCAGGGCCCGGGCTGCGGCGATACGTGAGCATGTACGAGGCCCGAGGCCAGTTGCGGACGTTCTACCGTCGCGTGCGATGGTTCGTTCCGCTGTTGTGCGTCGCGGCGGGCGGGGTGGGCCTGGCGTGCAGCGGGCTTATCACGCGGGGCGTGATCGTCTCGAAGGCGCGGGCGGCCGAGATCGACCTGACCTACGGCGCGCAGTGGGCCCTGTGCATCGCGGCGTTGGCCAATGGCGTGATGATGGGCGTCTACCAGGGCGTGGTGGGGTTCATCGTCGGCATGCGGGCCTACCGCCTGGTCTCGGTGGTGGAAGTCGCGTTTAACGTGCTGTTCGCGGTTCTGGCGGTGGTGGTGGTGACGGTCTGCCCGACGGGCGTGGCGCTGTTGTGCGCCCACCTGGCGGCGGTGGGGATAACGCTGGCAGGGGCGGCGTGGGCCCTGCACGTTCTGGTGGCGCGTTCGACCGACGACGTGTGTCAGAGTCCCGAATTGCCCTGTCCCTCCGCGTCGGCGATGCTCGGCCGCCTGGTGCGCTTCGGCGCGGGGGCGATGGTGGCCACCGTGGGCTTGCTGGCTGCGCAGTCGGTGAGTCTGTACATGGTCAATCGCCAGATGGGCAAGGGCCCGGCCGGCGTGTATGGGCTGTTCGCGCAACTGGGTCAGCCCATCTTCATGGTCGCCAGCGCCGCCTGGACGGTCGTGCTGACCCACGCGGCCAGGCGGTGGGAGGCCTCACAGCGCGACGAGGCCCTGGCGGACCTCCAGACGAGTTTCAAGGCCATCGCCACCGCGGCGATGACGTTGGCCGTTCTCGTGCTTGCCTCGGGGCCGCTGTGGGTGCGTCTGCTTCCGGCGACGTTTCGCGGCGGCCTGGTGTTGATGTGTGGCTTGCTCCTCCTGTTCCAGTCGCTTACGCATCTGGCCCTGATGCACATCGTCGCCCGTCTTCACGAGCGTCCTTGCGTGGTGGCGGTCTCGGCCGTCGTCGGCGGGGCGGCCAACGCTGCCTTGGCCTGGCGGTGGCTGCCCTCGTGGGGTCTGGTTGGTGCGGCGTGGGCGGCCGGGGTGGGCATGTACGTCGGCGGGGGGGCGGTCGCGGTCGGATACCTGCTTATCACACGGACGAAACTGGAGTTACGCACGTATGGAGTCCTCGCCTCTCCAGGGCTGTTCCTGTTGGGCGCCGTCGCGCCTGCCTGGACAGTCGCGGCGGCCTGGGCGTGCGTGCTTCTCGTCGCGGCGAGCACCGACTGGCTGTTCACCGCAGAGGAAAAGGCCCGCATCGCCGGCGTGACGGGGCGGTGGGGCGGTCTCTTCTCGCGCAGGCGGTAGGAAGAGGCAAAAAAACCGTCCGCGCAATTCAACCTGCCCGACCGTCGGGCCGATGGCAGGAGGAGGGGTGGGTACGGGCTGACCGACCCGTCGGCCCACGCGGGCCCGCTGGGGGGGGCGAACCGGCACGACACTACTTCACCGCCGGGCATTTCAGGCCGATACACAGTGTGGAGGTAGGTGCCTATGGGCCACCAGACCGACAGGAACACAGAGGACGCCGATCGCTATCGCGAGGGACTCCGGCTCTATTGCAGCGGCTATTGGGCACAGGCGGCTGAGTTGCTCGGCCAACTGCGGGACCGCCAGGACCTTGTCGGGCGTCTGGGGCGCTACTACGAAGGGCTGAGCCATCGCTCGCTGGGCGTTGACGCCCTGCAGGACGGGCGATTCGGCGAAGCGGAGCTGCATTTCCGTCACGCCGTGACGTGCATCGGGCGACGCGCCGACCTGATGGGCTACCTCTGCGGGATCTACGTTCGAGGCCAACGCATCGACCGCGCCGCCGATGAACTGGACTGGTCTGTCGAGCAGGGCGACCAGTCGCCCGAGACGTGGCGGAGGCTCGCCCAGGCCCAATGGCAGGCCGGCAGGAGAGAGCAGGCCCTGATGACCTTGGGCAAGGCCCTGCGGAAGCTCGGGCCCCAGGGCACGCTGCTGATGCAACTGGGCCTGTTCCACGCGGCCGAAGAGCGGTTCGGCGAGGCGATGACGCACCTGGCTCACGCTGCCCGCGTCGACCCTGCCCGCCCGGAGATACACACGTACCTTGGCCTGGCCGCCGCGGGGGCCGGCGAGATCCTCCAGGCCGTCCGGTCGCTCCAGCGGGCATGGGAGCTTCGCCCGAACGACACGACCGCGGCGCTGCAGTTGGCCGTCTGTGCCCGCGGGGCCGCCGAGAGCGGTCATGCCGTTGTCGTCCGCCCGCCAGAGCAGATGCGGGTCGCGGACGCCGACTCGCATGTCCGCCAACTGGCCGCCTACGTGCGATCCGAACCGGACTTCATCGACGCCCTGCTGGCCGTTCCCCCGAGCGAGGCCGACTCGGAACTGCTGGGCCTGTTGGCCTGCGTGCTCCAGGCGGCGCTGGCCGGCCACGAGCAATACGCCGACCTGCATCATCGCGCGAGCAAGGTCATGGCCCGTCTCAAGCGTCCGGACTCCGCACGGGTCCACGCCCGGCTGGCTGTCGAAATCAACCCGCGGTACGTCCAGGCCCTTCTTCATCTCGGTCGGTTGTACGAACGGGCGGGGCGCCCTGACCAGGCCATCGACTGCGTTACGAAGGCCATCGCTCACGGGGCCGACTGGCCCGACGTCCACTGCCTCGCCGGTGAACTGATGTCTCTCAATGCCATGCCCTCCCGCGCCCGTGAGCACCTGGGGCGGGCCCTTGAACTGAAGGCCGGTTACACACGGGCCTCGAAGGCTCTGGCGGCATTGGCTGCCTGACGGAGAATGTGGAGATGAGTTACCTCTTGCAACTTCTCGGCCGTGGACTTGGCAGCGACCTGGGCGAAGTCCTGGATCGCTACTACTGGTCGCCCCAATCGTGCAGTCTGGCCGAACTCGAATCGCGCTGTGCCTCTGCCGGCCACGACCTGCAACTGCACCTGCAGCTTGGCCTGGCGTATATCCGGTCGGCGCGCCTGGACGATGCGATAGCCCACCTCAGGCGCCTGTGCCACCGCGAACCGGGTTCGCTGGCCGGGCGGCTGGCACTGGCCTCGGCGCTGGCGGAACACGGCGACCTGCCCGAGGCGCTGGACCACCTGACCATCGCCAACCAGAACCACACGGGCGAGCCGAGGGTCCTGTTTGCGATCGGCTTCTGCCTCGAAAAGCTCCAGCGAGGACGGGAGGCCTTCGCGTACTACCGTGACGCGGTGGCACGCGACCCGCGACTGGTCGCGGCGCGCGAGCGCCTGGCGGCACTGGCGCTGGCCAACGACGACCTGGACGAGGCGATCAGGCAGTACGAGACGCTCCGTTTCGAACTGGCCGAGCAGCCGTGGGTCCGCGGGGCGCTGGCGATGCTGTATCACCGCGACGGACAGCATGCCCGGAGCATCGAGGAATTCGAGGCCGCCATCGCCCTCGAACCGGAGAATTGGGCCCTCATCGACGACCAGGTCGAATCCCTGGTTGCCGACGGACAGGTCCGCGAGGCCATCGAACGTCTCCACGAGTTGATCGACGACCAGGGCCCGTTCGCCGACCTGCACTGTCGCCTTGCGGACCTGTACAGCCGCATCGGCGACGACAAGGCCGCCATGCAGTACTACGGCCTGGCCATCGAGTTCCAGCCCGACTACATGGAAGCCAAGATCAAGCTCGGGACGCATCACCTGGTCTGCGGACGGTGGGACGAGGCGGCCGAGGCGTTCTGCGAGGCCGGCGGCATCAACGACCGGTCGATGCAGAACTACGTCGGGATGGGCGTTGCGCAACTGGCCGCCGGGCGACGGGCCGAGGCGATGAACAGCTTCGAGCTGGCCGCCGCCGTCGAGCCCAACAGCACGCTGCTGATCACCGAAATGGCCAAGCTCCAACTCAAGTCCGCGGTGGCCGAGGAATTCATCCGGAGCTTCTCCGTGCCCGGCGACCTGCCCGTGGCGGAGGTGGCCCTGGACAACGACGACCTGCTTCACACGCAGTTGGCCCGCCATGCCGACCAAGTCGCCGCCCGTCCCGGCCACGCCGACGTGCGATACCGATACGGCGTGCTCCTCCGCAGTGAAGGGCGGCTGGCCGAGGCGCTGGAGCAATTCACCGCCGCCGTCGAGATCAACCCCGCCTACACCCAGGCGCTCATCCACAAGGGCATCACCGAGCAGGAACTCGGCAAGACCGACGAGACGATCGAGACGTTCAAGAGCGTCCTGGACGTCAAGCCGCACTACGTGGACCTGCACTACCGCCTGGGCCTGCTCTACACCGACCGCCGCGAGTTCGACCAGGCCGTCGAGCACATGGAAGCCGCTGCCGAAGGGGCCGCCGACAACGAGCAGATCCGCGCGGGACTTGCCCTCTCGCTTCAGAACATGGGCCTGATGGACCGCGCCGCGGCCACCTGGCGAAGCCTCCGCAAGATGCACCAGGGATCCACCACATAAGGGCTGACCCCACGATAAACAGCGCCGGTCGGTCTTCGCCAGTTAGAATCCCACCATCCGGAGCGGATTGACGCGTTGTTACGCCAGAAGCTCGGCGATGCGGTCGAGGCCCTTGTCGATGTTCTCCATGCTCGTGGCGAAGCTCAGGCGGACGCAGGTGTCCTCGCCGAACGGGGCGCCGGGGACCAGGGCCACGTTGGCTGACTCGATACACGCTTTGGCGAAGCTCATCGAGTCAGTCACCTCGATGCCGCCCAGCGTCCGACCGTACGTGCCGCTGACGTCCGGGAAGCAGTAGAACGCTCCGGTCGGCTGCGTGCAGGTGATCCCGTCGATGGCGTTCAGGCGGGCCGCCATGTGCACGCCGCGCTTCTCGAACTCCAGTCGCATGGTCTCGACGGCGTCGGCGGCCTCGGGTGAGGTGTAGGCCGCCAGCGCGCCGGCCTGGGCGAAGCTGACCGGGTTAGTGGTCGAGTGGCTCATCAGTCGGGCCATCGCGGAGATGACGTCCTGCGGGCCTGCGGCCCAGCCGAGTCGCCAGCCGGTCATGGAGTAGGTCTTGGCCAGCCCGTTGAAGGTGACCGTACGTTCGGCCAGTCCGTCGGCCAGCGTGGCAAACGAGACGAACTTCGTCTTGCCGTAGATCAGGTTCTCGTAGATCTCGTCGGCGAAGACGATCAGGTCGGTCTGCATGACGGCGTCGGCGATGGCCTGCAGCTCATCGGGGCTGTACGTTGCACCGGTGGGATTCGAGGGGGAGTTCAGCACGAGGACCTTGGCCCCGTCCGCGGCGTCCAGGATCTGCTGCGGGGTGATCTTGAACTCCGCGTCGGCCCCGGCGTGCAGGATGACGGACTTCCCGCCTGCGAGGGTGACCATCTCGGGATAGCTCACCCAGTACGGCGCGGGAATCAGCACGGTGTCGCCGGGGTCGATGACGGCCTGGAAGGCCAGGTACAGCGCGTTTTTTCCGCCGAACGTGACGAGCACCTGCGAGGGGTCGACGGTGATGCCGTTCTCGCGGGCGAGTTTGTCGGCGATGGCCTGCTTCAGGGCGATCGCGCTTCGCGGGGTGTACTTCGTGTCGCCTGCATCCAGGGCGTCCTTGGCGGCGTCCTTGATGAACTGGGGCGTGTCGAAGTCCGGCTCGCCGGCGCCGAAGCTGACGATGTCGTGGCCTTCGGCCTGCATCTGCTTGGCGCGGCTGGTGATGGCGATGGTGGCGCTGGTGCCTACGGCTGATATACGTTGCGATAGTTTCATGGTGTTCTCCTAAAGATTCGCGTGAAGCTTAGCGATTGAGCGACGAATGTCAACGGTCGTCTTCGGTGGGCTATGGTCGCTGGACCCGCGGGGCAGTGCGGACGCGCGGGCGGATGGGCAGTCTCTCGATGCCGGGGAAGTCCGGGTCATCGAGGGCGCGGACCTCCGGCTCGCCCCGGAACGGGCAGCAGGCGTCGACCCACGCGATCAGTCGCCGCAGGCTCAGGGGATCGACCTTCACCTTGTTGTGCTTGCCGCTGGAGGCGATCTCGATCAGCTTGCTCGCATGCGACAGGTGCGTCTTCGGCTTCAGGGTCTTGTACGTTGCTCGAGATTCGACGGGGATGGCCCCCGCGATGCCGTAACCGGGCCCGGGCTTGGCAGGGTTCCCCCAGCCGGCCGGTCCGACCAGGGTGAGGTACGGCTCTGTGAAGGGTCCGCGCCCGGGGCGATGTGTCAGGTCCAGTTTCTTGCGCCCCTTGCCCTTGCCCTGGTGACACTTGCCGCAGTACTTGTCCAGGACCGGCTGGACGAATCGCTCGTAACTGATGCTCTCGGTGCCCCAGGGCGCCGGCGTCAGGTCGTCAGGCCCTCGGCCAAACGGCAGGCGCTGGGGTCGGGCCGGCGTGGCGCTTTGCATCTCGTGACAGCCCAGGCAGCCCCGCGTCTCGCCGGGCATCAGGCCGGTGAAGCTCCGCATCGTCTGCAGGCAGCGGAAATCCTTGTCGAGGAGTTGGAAGAACACGGCCCGTCCGCTGGGGACTTTGAAGTAGACCGAACCGTCGGTCCCGACCGGCGCGAGGCCGAGGATTCGCTTGACCGATTCCTCCTGGACGATGGAGACGGCCGGACCGGAGTGGCGGTAGGTCTTTCCCCACGTGGAGTAGGTCTTGTGGTCCTGCTGGAAGACCCGCAAGTATTTCGCCTCCCCTCGCTCAAGCCCGGTCGCGCCCTGGTAGACGTCGGCACTGTAGAAGACACCTGGCTGCTGGCGCTTCCTCTGCTTGCCCGTTCCGGGCCAGGCCACGCGGTCGGGCAGGGCGGGGGGCTTCGGTCTCGGCCTGACGGGTATCGCGTGCAGGATGTTGTGCGTTCCCTCGTAGATCAGTTCGCGGTTGCCGTCCACGTCCATCAGGTACAGGCGAAACCGCCCGCCCTGCCCCCGCGCCGAGACCAGGAAGTCTCCCTCCGAGAGCGGATAGGGCGAGGTGTACCCCGTGAACTTGCCCGACGCGTGATAGTGCGCCGAGTGTCCCGGATCGACCGGCCCGTTGCCGCACTCCGGCCAGCGCAGGTCGCGGGTGACTTTGGTCAGCCCGTGCGGGAAGTTGAACCCCTTGGTCGGATCGATGATCCCCACCGAGCCGGACCACCAGTCGTGGTGCCCCACGCCGCAGAACATGACCTTCCGGCTGCCCGGAATCTGTCGGGGCTGGGACACGTGGTCGGGCCACACGCTCTGGTTGCCCCAGAACACGTTGACATTCGTGCCGTCCGGGTTGACCGTCCAAAGGCTCTGTATCCGCCAGAGCGGCTTGTCCGTGTACTCCCAGCGCGAGTAGATGACTCTCCCGTCGGCCAGGAGGGCGGGCACGAAGTCCGGCTCGCTGTTGTTGCTGATGAGGTAGACGTTCTGTCCGTCTGCGTCGCATCGGGCCAGGGTGTAGGAGTAGATGAACGGTCCGCAGCGAACGTACGTGTTGCCGCGGGTGGTCGTGAACAGGATATGCCCGTCGGGCAGATAGATCGGGTCGATGTCGTCGTAGTCGCTGTCGGTGAGCTGGTTCGTGCGGCCGGTGGCGAGGTCCATCTCGTAGAGGTGAAAGCTCTTGCCCTCGTGGGCCTTGTAGCAGAACAGCACCTTCCGAGCGTCGAAGGACAGATCCGGCCGCCAGAAGCTGCCCGGCTTGTCCGGCGCCAGGAGTTTGACCGTGCCAGCCGGACTCAGCCCGTCCAGCACGAGCAGTCTCCCGCCGGGCGTGGCCGAGATCCCCATGCGGTGAATGGCCTCGTGAATCACCTGCTGGCCCTTCGGCATCGGCTGGTCGATCAGCAGCAGCTTGGTGAAGTCCAGCACGGGGTTCTTCAGTGCGATGCGTCGCTTGAGACGGCGAACGGCGAAGTACAGTTCCACCACGGCCGGGGCCTCGTGCGCGTAGGTCGCCACCTGATCCAGCAGGCCCTTAATGCGCCCCCACGGCCCGCCGCCGAACTTCGCGGCGACCACCACTCTCTTCCACGCCGAATCGTCAAAGTCTTTCTTCGTCCAGCCTGCGCGTTTGACCTTCTCGGTCCTCCACGTGTTGTCGGAAAGGACCGTCAATTGCTTTCCGTCGGCCAGGAGCACCGTCAGGCGAGCGATGAGCCCGGCCGGGTTGTTTGGAACATTGGAGTACTTGTTCTCACCGCGGACGGCCAGGACGTTCTCGCCGGGGCCGAACAGTCTGCCGTCGATTGTAAACGCCGCCGTCCGGTTCCACGCCCCGCCGGCGCCGATGCGGGTCCCGTTGGCAAAGATTTCGCACACGTCGTCGCAGGCAATCCGCAGATCGCCGCGTTTGACGCGCGCACCTTTCGGGATGCGTATCGTGACGCGGAAGTACCTCGATTCAGTCGGAGCGTTATGGGCTGGGCGGCCCTCGGGGAACCATATCCACTTCGGCACCGCATCGGAGCGTTTGGCGGGGGGTTGGCCCGTCAACTTCGTCAGTCGCCGAGTCAGTGCGTCCAACTCGGCCAGTTCCGCTTTCAGAGGCGGTGCCTTCTCATGGCGGGCCAGCCGGCGGGCCAGTTGTCGCGCCCAGCCGATCTCCTCGGCCGTCCGGGCCACCAGCGGTCGACCCATCGCCTGGAACAGCCAGTCGCGCTGCAGGGCGGTGTCGGCCTCAGCGGGCGTCAGCGACCTGGTCTCGGGCGTCCGGGGGGCGTGGTGCGTCACGGGGAGGATCATCTGGCCGTAGCGCCGCTTGGGTCGTTTCCGGCCTGCCTCCGCTGCTCGGATCGGGCACGACACCAGGGCCAGGCAGATCAGCACGACCATCGCAAGGCCGGACTTCCGCAGGGAGGCGTGTGGGGCAGTGCGATGCCTGGACCCCGCAGCACCGACGATTGACGATAGCAGGAGGCCCGCTCTCTGCATGGCGTACTCCATTTGAGCGTTCGGATTCAGATCGGCAGCACCGACCTGGAGGGCTGTCGGCAGTCTGCTTCCGCAATCCGCACCGTTTACACGTGCCCCCCTGACCAAGCGCGCGATTCCCAGAGCCTCCCGCGGAGCCGAAATCCCTGTCACACAGATTGTCGGCCCGGGCGGGCTTCAGGCGACCCGCTATGATCCGTCAGTCGCTGTACTCGAGTCTCTTCTCGGGCATCTGGCCGATGTAATCGAGGAAGCGGTTGGCGTTGAGCACGGGGATCTTCAGCTCGATCGCCCGCTGCTTGATGCTGTTGTACCGGTTCCAGATCTTGACGTTGTCCTCGTAGGCCTTGCGGACCTGCGGGGGCGAGTCCGGGCCGGGCTCGACGGGCTTGGGCATCTCGTTGCCGAGCACCACGTAGTCGCTGCTGACGGTAACCTCGTCGGAGACCTTCCCGCCATAGTTGCGGATAAGCGTCTTGACCGCGGCCGTGCCGGCAAGCGTGGCCTTGCCCGTGCCATGCAGGTCGAACACGCCCTCGACGACGAAGGAGTAGGTGCGGCTCTTGTCGAACGCGAGGTTGGCGATCGGGTCGCCCTTGGCGATGGAGGCGACCTCGCCGCCGGCGTCGCGGGTCAGGCGGCACTCGGCGACGTCGGGCATGACGCGGGTGACAACCAGGGCGCCCTTGTTCTTGGTCTCTTCGGTGATCGGCCCCGGGGCGTAGACAGCGAAGGTCCAGTTACGGCGCACGCCGTCCTTGGCGCCGATGTTGATGTAGCAGTAGCCCTGGCGATCCGGATCGTTCATGACCGCGCCGTCAGGCGTGATCTTCCGCACGAGAGTCGCCGACGCCTCGCGCTGGCGCTTCAGGAAGGCGATCTGGCCTTCCAGTTGCGTGACCTTGGCCTGGAGGATGGCTTGCTTGGCCGTGGCGGTCTTCATGGCCAGGGCCTGCTCGGCAATCTTCGTGCCTTGGATGGCGATCTGCTTGTTCAGTTCCTCTTCGCGGGCGGCCTTGTCGTTCTCGAGCTTGTTGATCGCCTTCTCGTGAGCGGTTTGTTCGGCCCTGGCCTGGGTGACCGCCGCGTCCCGCGCGCTCTCCAGCTCCTTGACCTTCTCCTTCTGGGCCGCATCAAGGGCCGCGATCTGCGCGTCGCGCTCCTTGAACTTCTCCTGCTCGGCCTCCCGCGTCTTGTCGAACGTGGCGATATGCTCGTCCTTCTTGACCAGGGCGGCCTCGAGCTGGCGTATCTTGGAGACCAGTCCGCCGAGCTGACCCTTCTTCTGCCCGTACCACAGACGGAGATCCGCCGCAAGCGCCTCGGCCTCTTCGTACGTCGCGTCGCTGCCGACGATGTCTCGGGCCAGCCCCGCAACCTGCTGCTCCAGGCGCGCCGCGACCGTCAGATTCGGCTGCTGGGCCCGCTCGGCTCCCGTCTTGAACGAGTCGCACAACTCGGAAATGGAGAAGCCCTTGACCGGCAGGCCTTCCGGATACGCCCTGTCCAGGTAGGCGGCAACCTGTCTTTCGAGCTCGTCCTGGGTCGCCAGCGTCTTGCTGATCTTCTCTGCGACAACGGTCTTCTTGCGGGCCTCTTCGAGGTCCATGTACCACTTGACGGCCAAGCCGGTCGAGACCAGGAAGAAGAAGACCATGATGATCAGGAGATAGGGGGGACTCTTGCGTTGCGGTATCATGCGTGCCATCGGCATACTCCCATCGCGGACAATCCTGATAACCACCAGTGGGGTCGGTACGGCCGCAACGATGCGTCATCCATGGCGCACCGCCAACCGAACCGGACGAGACTACGGCTCGCCCTGACGGTCCAATCTTCAAAAGTATCGCTCCATGTGGGGCAGCGAGTCAACAGCTTTTTCGCAAGGAGATGAATCAATATTTCCGCGTGGTTCAAGAGGGGGTGATTGTGGGCAGCACGTCCCGGGAGACGCCCGGGCTTTCACGGCAGAGGGAGAAGGGGACAGGGGATAGGGGGCAGGGCGTAGGGAACGGCAAAGACAACGTCCAGGGGGCCGTCCAATACGTTCATCGGCGCGGGGTGTGGTCCGGCTCTTATCGGGCCGTCCCCTACACCCTGCCCCCTCTTGCATCACTGACTGCTACCCTCTCTTGAATCAGGCCGATGCTTCCTGTTCGAGCCCGGCGCTACGAAGAACGTTCCGCGGACAGCCCGCGGGTTGTGGCGGCGTGATAGGTTCGGTACCCGCCGGTCAGGTTGCGGCAGGTGTACCCGTTCTGGCTGAGGATGCGGCAGGCGAGGTAGCCGCGCAGGCCGACCTGGCAGAAGACCAGCAGTTCGGCATCGCGTGGGACCTCGCCCATGCGCTCGCGCAGGTCGTCGAGGGGGATATTAAGGGCCCCCGGGATCGTGCCCCGCGCCGCCTCGCCGGGCGTGCGGACGTCGAGCAGTTGCTGGTCGTCGCGGGGGGCAAGGGCGTCGTCTGCGTGGCACAGGCCCATCTCGCCGCTGCGGACGTTGGAGGCGACGAACCCGGCGAAGTTGACCACGTCCTTTGCCGAGCCGAACGGAGGGGCGTACGACAACTCCTGCTGGGCCAGCGCCTCAACCGTCAGCCCCGCGCGCACCGCGACCGCGAGCACGTCGATTCGCTTGTCCACGCCGTCGGCGCCGACCGCCTGGGCGCCCAGCACCTTTCCGCTGTCCGGGTCGAACAGCAGTTTCAGCGAGACCGGACTGGCGCCCGGATAGTACGACGCGTGGCTGGAGGCGTGAACGGTTATCGTCTCGAAGGGCACATCCGCGGCACGGGCGGCCTTGGCGCTGAGCCCCGTCATCCCGATCGCCAGGTCGAACACCTTGCAGATCGACGTGCCCTGTGTCCGCGCGTACACGCTGGGGCGGCCGAAGGCGTTGTCCACCGCCACCCGCGCCTGACGCGCCGCCGGGCCGGCCAGCGGGATCAGGGATTCGGCGCCGCTGACCAGGTGGGGCGTCTCGACGGCATCGCCCACGGCAAAGATGTGCTCGTCGCTGGTCCGCATCTGGTCGTCCACGGCGATGCCGCCGGTTACGCCTATCGCCAGCCCCGCCTGCCGGGCCAGCGCCGCCTCCGGGCGCACCCCGACGGCCATCACCACCATGTCGCATTCGAGGTCTCCCCCCTCGGTCAGCGATGCGACCAGCCGCTCGCCGCTGCGTGCGATCCCCGCCACTGCCGTGCCCAGACGCAGGTCCACGCCGTGGCCGATCAGTTGCTCGTGGACGGGGGCGGCCATCTCCGGGTCGGCGGCGATGAAGACCTGGTCCCGTGCCTCGACCAGCGCGACGTCGAAGTCCCGGTCCCGCAGTGCCTCGGCAATCTCCAGTCCGATGAAGCCGCCCCCGACGACCACGGCGGCTCCGCCGGCGCGTGCGTCGGCGACCTGCTTGATCGCATCCATGTCGGCGAGATTCCGGAGGGTGAAAACACCGGGGTCGTCGGCCCCGACGATGGGCGGGCGCACCGGTGCGGCGCCGGGACTGAGGATCAGCACGTCGTAGCCTTGCGTCGACTCGGCGCCGGTCGCCACGTCCCGGACAGTGACCTCGCGGGCCTCGCGGTCGATGCCGATGACCTCCGTGCGCGTGCGGACGTCGATGGCGTATCGGGCGCGCATTCGTTCGGGGGTCTGAACGAGCAGGGCGTCGCGGTCGGCGATCCGGCCGCCGATGTGATACGGCAGGCCGCAGTTGGCGAACGAGATGTGCTCGCCGCGTTCGAACAGGATGATCTCGGCTTCTTCGCTGAGGCGCCGGGCGCGGGTCGCGGCGGCGGCCCCGCCTGCGACGCCGCCGACGATAACGATTCGCTTGGCGGACGGCATAGCGGTACTCCCGGTATGGTCGTCGGCGGTCGGCACGCGGCGGATCAGCCCGCCGATCCGATGTCGATAACCGATCCAGGAGTTAGAGAGTAACCGCGGGTCGCCCCAATGCAAGAGTAGTGGTTAACCGAAACGCGATGGGGCAATCAAAGCCCCCCGACTGCCTCGAGGGGCTTTTGCATCGGATTCGAGTGGTCCAGCCCCGTCTGCATGGGCGAGATCCCGGCGCGCTGGGAGGGTACGCTACTGCCCGGCGGGCTGATACGCGCTGCTGAGATTCGCTCCCGCCGGCGCCGTCGCAACCGGCGCCGCCGGCTCGCCGCGCAGGGCCCGAAGTTTCGCCTGAAGCGCATTCAGGTCCGACTTCAGCGGACCCATCGCCTGCGTGAGAGCCGAAATCGTCGTCATCTGCGTGTTGACGATCTGCTGCAGGGCCGTCAGTCGCGTCGAGATATCCGCTCCGGTCGTGTTGGCCTGCGTCACCGAGGCATCGACCGCCTCGACCAGCGTCGCCGTCGAGTTCAGGCCGCTCGTCAGCGTCTCGACGCCGCTCTTGAGGCGAACGTTCTCCGCCTGCGACAGCCGGTAGCGGCCCTCGACGTCGGCTTTGGCCATCTGCGTCGCCTGCAGGTCGGTCTCGGTCGCCGCCAGCTTGGCCAGCACCTCGTCATGCGTGCTCTGCAGAACGCACCCACCGGCCGACAGCAGCATCGCCGCCATCGCCGGAACCATCAGGATTCTCGTTGATCGTCTCATCGTACCACTCACTTCCTTACCGTCAGTCTGCACAATCGCGCCCGGCGCTCGTTCACACCTAACCGGTCGCTATCTAAAGGGAGTATACGATTCAACTTCGGCCCCCGCAGACCGTCCGGAAACGAGGCGGTTGCGATGTGGTGTGCCACGGGCATCTTGCCCGTGAAAAGGACAGCAAACGGACCGTTTGCGACGCATTCAGACACGGGCAAGATGCCCGTGGCACACCACATCGCAACCGCCTGTCCGAAAACACAGGCGGCCGTCGCCGCAAGGCGACAGCCGCCCGTCACTACGCCCAAGAGGACTCGAACCTCTGACCTTCGGTTTAGGAAACCGATGAGCGATTCCGGTAAGGGATCAGCGGTGCAAGAGGTTACAGACCGGCAAACCGGCGATGTCAGCGCAAATGACACCATCTGCTCCGAGGAACCCGCCCTGGCGGACCTGGCGCGGCAACTGGCGGCGCTGTCACCAGAGGACCGGCAGGCCTTGGCCGAGATGCTTGGCCGGGAGTAGCGCCCGCACCGTTGAGCGAACGGCGCTACCACCAACAGAAACGGGGCGACCCGATGAAAGGCCGCCCCGTGGGGTGTCTGTGTTGTGATGGCGTCTATGCGCGCCGTCTCCGCCGCAGCCCCAGCAGGCCAACGGCGGCCAGCGCGAGGGTGGCCGGTTCGGGAATCTGTGAAACCGTCACGTCATCGACGAACGCATTCCGTGCTCCGTTGGCCCCGCCTGTGGTGAATCGGACGGTGTCGATGTTCGCCAGGGCATTGGCATAGGCCAGACCCGTGACCGTGCCTGCGCCGCTTCCGGTGAGCGTGATGTCGAAATCCGCGGGATGCAGCGTCAGCGTCACAGTATGCCACTCGGTATCACTGTTGCCGACGACGAAGATGTTGCTGCCGTTGTATTGAATTCGCTTGCCGCCGTTGCTGCTGTTGCCTCGCCGGAAGGTCAGGTCGAGCAGGTTTGTCCCGCCGCCCCGGACGGTCGCCCAGGCCAGTGTCCCGCCGTTCGGAGTGTAATCCCACCGAATCTCGAAATACACGGTGACGTCGCCGCCGGCCAGTGCGGTCGAGGCGAACTGGGCGTCGGCGTATCGACTCCGATTGCCGTTGGTCGTCGCGGATCCCAGGTCCAGGTACTGATCCGCTCCGCCCCGGACGCCCGGGTTGTTGCCGGCCACCGTGGATGCCCAGGCCGTTCCAACGTCCGCAATGTCGTCGCCGCCAACGCCGGGCGAAGTCAACACAGGCGGATTCGCGGCGATCGTGTCGTCCTCGAAGTCATCGAAGAACAGCGTTACGGGGGCCGCCGATGCGGTCGCGGCCAGAAGGCCGACCACCAGGATGATCGCTGGAGTTCTCTTGTCAGACCGGGAAGCCTTCATAAGCATTGTTAGCTCCTATCTGATCCTCTGGGTCGGATGCCAGTACTCTTGCGGCAAGATGCCCATGCAGTGAGGGGGATCTGATCCTCTGTATCTGCGGCTCTCGGTACCTGACCCGTCCGTACGACTCGTCTCGCGAATCAGTTGGCGCCCGGGGACCATCCCCAGGCAGGCTGAAAACACTCTACCACACCAGCCCGGCTAGGTCAAGGCCTTTTTTGACTCAGACTAAGGGTCTTTTTTCGGTCAGGTCAGGGGGCATGGATTTGGCTGGGGCGCCATCCCTGTGCGTGTTGTGATGAAAAGTGCGGCAGGCCCGGTAGGGGCGTACCGGCCTGCCGCGATACAATGCCAGCACTACGGGGGAGAAGCGCTGGTCTTCTCCAACGCCCGGGGGAGAGGCGTTGGACTCATGACAATACACAGTTAAGCAGGCCACGTCAATAAATCGTCAGCGGTCCCCGCGATGTTCTGCCGCAGACGCGAGCAGACGGTTCCCGGACAACCAGACGCAACCAACGCCGCGCCGATAATCTCTGCACCTCCGCATCGGTCAGGCCAACCGATGCGGGGGTCATGTAGACAGCGATCCAAGGGGGAGTTACGCGAAGCCAATCGGCGGCGCGCGCGCCAGTGACAGCGCGCAGGGCGAAAAACCCGGCTTGGCGGACCTGGCGCGGCGGTTGACGGTCTTGACGCCGGAAGACCGGCGGGGCTTGGCCGAACTGCTTGGCGGAGCGCAAAAACACGGCGTCGGGAGCCAACCGACGCCGCACGACGACCGGCACTCCATCTTGACTCTACGGGATGCAAGATATGAGGAGGGCCGGACAGGCAGACCGTACCACGGGGCGGCTGGATTCGTCAAGGGGGTGGCTGTTGACACACCCCGCGCTGCACGGGACACTGCGGGCAATCCGGCAAGGCATATCAGGGCCGGGGAAAGGGTACGAGATGAGTAACGAGCACTACACGGCTCCGCCTCCACGGCAATCCAAGACCAAACCGCTGTCCAAAGATGAAGAAGCCATCCTTGCGTTAGTCGGGGTGACCGTAGATGTGATCCTTGGTCTTCTGGCAGTGATGTGTTTCATGTTCTCGATGAATGCCGAGCGCGGGCCGGAGGGCACAACCTACGCCGTCTACGCCGTCGGGTGCGTCGTGACGATCTTCCTCCACAGTATCACGCGGCGGCTCAAGATACTGGTGGATGCGAAATGATTCTCGGGCCTATCGTGAACCCTTTTTCTTCTCGGTCGCCGACATGACGCATGCCAGGGCCGCGAAGGTGACCTTCTCATTCTCCTTGGCTAGCGGTTGAGGCAGTTGTCCCCATTCCTTGAAGCCCTCCAAGCGAGCATACTGGCCCCAGACCGACCGCACGACACCGGGATGCTCTCCAAACGCCATAATCATGTGTTCGTAGGGATTAAAGACCAATGTGTCACCGCGTTGGACAAGGAATCGAGTCAGACGGGCAACGGCGGCGATCTCCGTGGCGATTCTGAAAAGCTTGAGACGCGTCTCTTCGGGGAGTTGTGCGGGTATCGATTCAGGGTTGATGTGTGAACCCGCATTGAGCACGATGCTTTGAGGCGAAGAGTACCTGCGTACGAGTGTCTCCGTTAGCCAGGCTTCCGACGCGCGCATATCCTTGAACACCGAGAATTGCGACATCTCCTTCTTCACGAGTTCCAGCGACTCTTTCTCGCCGGGACTAGCTTTCAGGGCCGCTTGAAGTCTCTTCTGCGACGCCATGATGGTGTTGAACCAGTTGACCTTCGTGCCGGCGGCCATGATTGCGTATTCCCGCCGAGTCTTGATCTCCGACTGCGGGCCGATGTACTCCACGAAAGCTGCGTTCTTCTGAAGGAGGACACCACAGGCATATGGCGTGTCACCGATCCAATGCAACTGGGTGCTGTATTGGTGTGTAGTTGTCTTGAATAGCTTCCTGAATCGCTGCACAAGCGGAGGGCAAACACCTTGCCATGCAGCAACCACCATTGCTTGCCCATCCGGTGATGGCTTGTATGAATTGGATGCCGAGTTCCTGCATATCCACAACGTCTTGATGCGCTTGTCCGGCCCGGGAAACCACAGACAACGGACGTGCAGTTCGTCCTGGGTCTCCCAAGCGCCCCAATCCTGACGCTCGCCAAGCTGGTTCTTCACCGGCAGGCCCGCAACAGGGGTCAGGCCGCGGCGCTTCGCGTAAGTGAACACGTCCTCCACGGTGAGGTCCGTGAAGGAACGCCCTGCCGCCGCCTCTTGTCGTGGCGGGGTGTCCGCCTCTTCTGTCCGCGCGGAACGGTTGGGACCGCCCCGATCATGGAGGATGACAACTGCCGCCGCAACGATGATGGCGATGGCCCCGCCCACGAGGCCGACGAGACGAAGGCTGCGTCGGGGGGCAGGGGTCTGCGGCACCGTGCATGGGTTCCCACACGCCGGGCATACGTCCTGTTTCCCCGCCAACCGGTCGGGGCTCTCAAGTCTCATGTCGCAGGATGGGCAATTGTAGCGGACCATCTTCATGCCCTTTCCCCACCCATGGATTGGACCAACTATCTTATTGTCGCGACGGGACCGGGCAACGTCAAGCATCCGAACAGCCGGGGACGTGGCGGACGTGCGGCGACTCCTGGGATTCGGCCTTGCAGCCGGAGGGCAGAGAGCGGCCCGGCTGCGCATCTCGACTAGATGTAAGCCGTGTAGTGTACCCGGCGCTGACAACGCCGAACCGAGAAACTCCATCATTCCACGCCCGCGCGACTTACGGCGCCGGTGCATCGGTTGAGTACACCACTGCCCGGCTGTGGAAGGCGCGACGAGGCGGAAACTGAGGCTTGACTCTGCTCGACTGGAGGCTCTATAATTACCCTAACAAAGCGCTGACGGGTAGCCCGCCGACGGGCGGGCGCGCGGCTGACTCGGTTTCCTCTCCGCCGTCCGGGAAACCGTTTTGGCCGGCCCGGGCCAAGGACGGCAGACATGACCAGCACGGCACCTCGCGAGACTGAGTCCTCAACCGATGGCATACCGCCAACCCCTTCCGAACTCAAGGCGGCAGAGAGGCACTTCCGATACCTGCACCGCTTCCTGAGAAGGGTCTACGCAGCAATGGAGGAAACAACCCTCTTGATGCAAGCCAACGTCGCGGCCTTCGTGGAATCGCTGCATGTTGTTCTCGGGTTGAACGGGGCGGAAGTGATACAATGGCAAGATGCCGATACCGGGACCACGAGAATAGGGAAGAGGGGCGACTTTGCTGAGCGGAAGATTCCGGGGGATGATGAAGACCGTTTCGCACGGTTGGGCGTGTATCCGCTTGTCCGAATCCCCGACGGCGAGTTCGGGTTTCGTATCGACAAGCCGTTCCGCGGCGAACGCCTGCAGAGCATCAAGAAGGCACTGGAGGACTGGTGCATGAGGGCCCGATTCCCGTCCGACAAGCTCGGTATGAACTGGCCGGACGCGAGAGACGCCTACTACGACAGCCTGGCATTGCTGGGGAGCGGTGAGACGAGAGAACAGACCACCTTCTTCCTGCAGTGGTCCGAGCGGCGTGATTCGTCGCTTCCGGGGCGGCCCAGACTGCACACCGCACTGTGGAGGATCGAGCGTGTGCTGGAGCATCTCAAACGGTGGCTCGCTCAGACTGAGACGCGTCAGGGCAATGGGGGAACTGCGCCCGTGAGCCAAGCCGACACCGACTCCCAGGGCGACGGGGGCACGAACGAAGTACCGATTCGCGACCGTTTCAAGATTGAGGAGGGACTCGTGCGTTTCGGCGAGAAGGACCTCGGGCTGCCCACTGGGTATGCGCTGACATACTTCAGCATCCTGCATGAGAATTACGGGAAAGTCGTGCTCTACCGAGAGCTTGACGAAGACCACACAGAGAAGGAGTCGGCTGCGTCAGATCAACTGAAGAAGAGCATCGGAGCCATCAATGGCGCTCTGGAACGCAATGAGATCCCCTGCAGGATCGACAATAAGTCGAGGGTCGGATATATGCTGACGGACAAGGGCTGACTCCGCCATCCTCCTCGATTAGCCGGCCCACGTTTGGGTCACGTTTGAGTCACAATCAATCACTTCTTTGTCACTGACAGGGGAAGAGCAGCGCCCGGATAATGTCCCAGTATGAAGCGGACATTGTCACAGATAGACAGTCGAATCAAGCAAACGCGGCTGCGTCTCCGCAGGCTGAAAGCGGAGCGGGAAGTTGCTAGGTTGGCTGAACTGGAGCGGGAGGCAGCACGCTCACGGGGCCAGAGCCGACAGACCCTTTGCGGAACGGACAGCCGATGAACGCCGCCGCACGAACCGTCACTCCCGCCGGTCCCGATCTGAGCAAGCTCCGGCTGTTAACGGCGGCACAGGTCGCGGAGCTTTGGGGCATCAATCGCAGTACTGTCTGGAGGCTTACACAGCGCGTGCACAACCCGCTGCCCGTCTTACGGCTGTCCGCGCGCTGCACGCGGTTCTCTGCCACAGATCTCGCGGCCTGGCTAGCTGAGGAGAAGACATGAGCGTATGCCGGAGAATGCCGGTCATCGGTTGCCTGAACCGCTGCTCCGGCGGTGCAAGCTCACACGACGGCGGACCTTGTCGGCGCGGGCGGACGGGTGGGCAGCGCCCTGTACACCACGAAACGCGAGGGGGACGGAATGTCTGAATCAGCGTTCACCCCGACAGCCGCCCTTCGGACGATCCGGGCAATTGTGGCGGACAAGGCTGTTCCCCCGGCCCAACGGTTGGCGATCATTGCCGTGGTCTTGCGGGCGGATAACAGGACTGGCGAGGCATGGGGCGGCTTCCGGAGCATGCGGGCGCAACACGGCCTGGCCAACGACACGATCAAGGCGGCACTGAACGGCCCGTCTGAACCGTACCTTGAACTGGCCGGCGTTGGAGCGCGGGGGGCACGGAAATACCGAGTCCGACCGTTCCAGCCAGCGGAGCGCTCGGAGGGTTCAGACAAGTCGGCCAGCGTTCCAGCCAGTGGAACGGACCGTTCCAGTGAGCGGAGCGCCAGCGTTCCAGCGGTTGGAAACAAACTAGCGTTTACCTCTAGCTCTTGTACTGGCGATGGGCGCGCTGCGCAGCGCAAGGGCATGAATGCCGAGCGAGCCAAGCCAAAGGCCAACGGCGCGTCCCCCGATTCGCGGGTTGCCACGTTCAAGGATTGGTTTGCGGAGCGGTACAAGGCCGAGTTTGGCAAGAGCTACGTGTTCCGCCATGCCAAGGAGGGACGTCTTGTGAAAGGTGTGTTGGGCGCCCTTGACCAGGACGATGCGGTTTCCGACGCCCTTGACGAGTTGAAGGCGGCAGCAGAGGCCATGTTTGCGGACGACTGGGGGCGAGACAAGGCGGCCATCGGCTTGCTGTCTTCGCAGATCAACAAGTGGCGCCAGGCGGCGGCACGGCCCACTGGGGGACAGTTCAGCACCTCGCCTGCTGATCCGAACGACCCGCGACTTCTTGAGATTGAAACACAGCAGCTTGCGGAGGCGCGACAGTGAATACCATCACGGCCCAACTTCGGCAGGATCAGGCGGCGCTGCTCGATGAACTCAGAGCGGCCGGGGCCGACGTTGCACGGCCGGGCAAAATCCGTTGCCCCTTCCACGATGACCGGCACGCGAGCGCGAACGTGTACGCCGACGAACGCGGGGTCTGGCGCTTCAAGTGCCACGCCTGCCAGTTCGGTGGAGACGTTTTCGACGTGCGGGCCAAAGCTCAGGACCGGCCGATTGACGAGGTGCTCCGCGAGGCGTCGGCCAAGGACAGGTCGCCGGCCAGACGGCAGGGCGAGCGGAAGCGGGCCAAGGTGTTCCGCTGCCTTGAGGACATCGAGGCACTAATCGTCAGGCAGGGGAATACGCCCAAGACCGTATACGAGTACACGGACCCCGACAGCGGCGAGATCGACCTGGCGGTTTTCCGCTACCGTCTCGGTCAGAACCCGCCAGGCAAGAAATCGTTCTGGCAGGCCCGGCCGGTCGATGGCGGATGGACGCTCAAGAGACCCGACGGCCTCTTGCCCCTCTACAACCGGACCCGACTGCGAAGCGCCAAGGAGGCCGTCATCGTCGAGGGCGAATCGTGCGTCCATGCCTTGGCAGCAGTGGGGATCGTCGCCACCACGGCACCGGGCGGCGCGGGCAAGGCGCACCTGGCCGACTGGTCCCCGCTGGCGGGCAAGCGAGTGACCCTCTGGCCGGATAATGACGAGCCGGGCATCAAGCACATGCGGGACGTGCGCGAGATTCTACTCGCCCTCGCCCCGCCGGTCGAGATGTTCTACATCGATCCCGCAAACCTCGACGTGGACCGCAAGGGCGACGTGGTGGACTACCTTGCCGCGCGCGCCGATCTGCCGGCGGATACCCGCAGGGCCGCTGTCGAGGCGGAACTGTCCGCGGCCGAACCCATCGGCGCGGCGGCCGGGACATTCCAGCGGATCGAGGATCGGATCAGCGGCAGGCTCGATGCGTTCCCGTGGCCCTGGCCGACGCTGGACCGCCTGAGCAAGGCCCTGGCACCGGCCACCATCACGCTGTTGTGCGGCGACGGCGGAAGTACAAAGTCCTTCATGCTCACGCAGGCGGCGGCGTTCTGGCACGGACAGGGGATCGGCGTTCAACTCTACGAGCTTGAGGATGGTCGGGACTATCACTGTGAGCGGGCCCTGGCCCAGACCGAAGGCGACAGCCGCTTCCTTGATGGCGAGTGGGCCAAAGACAACGCCGACGATCTCCGGGAAGCGGCCGCGAGGCATGCGGGGTTTGTTGAATCGTTCGCGCGATGCGTCGCGGAGACCCCGGCGGCGGACTTGAGCCTTAACGACCTGGCGGCGTGGATTGAGGCGCAGGCGGCGCGCGGTGCCGAGATCATCGCCGTCGATCCGGTCTCGCTGATCGACTCGCCCACCCCGTGGGTTGACGACAAGGTCTTCCTGCGCCGCGCGAAGCGAGCCATTGAGAACTCCGGGGCCCGCCTCGTGCTGGTCACGCACCCCCGCAAGGGCCGCAAGGGGGCTGTCGGGCTCGATGAATTGGCGGGGTCCACGGCGTACGCCCGCTTCACCCAGAGCGTGCTCTGGCTTGAGTACCTGCCGATTCCCAAGTCGGTGACGGTCTCGACGACCTTTGGCCGGACCACGGCCAGCGCGAACCGGATCGTTCACATCTGCAAGGCCCGCAACGGCACGGGCGCGGGACTGCAGGTCGCGTTCAACTTCTCTCGCGAGACGCTGCGGTTCACGGAACTGGGCCTGGTGGTGAAAGATGACTGAGGCCAGGGACAAGTTGACCTACCAACAGCGACGGACGCTGCGGGCGGCCGGGGCTTTCGTCCGCCAGCGCCGACGGCGCATGAGCGGCCCGCCGGAGGCAGCATCGGTTACGTCAACCGATGGCATGATCGTGCAACAGGTGAACGGAGCGACACTTGGGGAACTGACCGCTCAGGCGCGCAGCGCATGTGTCAGCGCGACGCCGAGAGACGGGCCGCAGTAGCGGCACGATTCGCCCGGAAGGGCAACGCCGCGACCGCATTGGGCGGCCGTTGGCAATCAGCGACGCCATAGCATAAAGGAAAAACGAAATGGCAAAGAGCAAGGCAAACGCGGCAACGGACAAGAGCATCGGCCAGGCGGTCACCGAGAACGCCAAGCGCACCGCGGCGCGGACCCGGCGAGCGAAGAAGGACTTCCGGGTCAACCAGCCCAAGAAGTAGCGCCCGGGCGATTCCTCAACACACAGATACAAAGGAAACCGACATGACGACAGAACAAGCCGAACAAGACATTCAAACGACGGAACAGGCGACAGACGCGACAGCGGCGGAACGTCTGGCGGGCCTTGAGCGAGAGAACCAGTCGCTCCGCGAGCAACTGGACACGCTGCGAAACGTCCAGGAAGACGCCGCCACGCGCGAGCAACGCCTGGAGCAAGCCGAGGCCGCAAACGCTCGACTTCGCGAAGAGGCTGCGGACGCGGTAGTCGCCGAGGCGATCCGCAACGCCTGCGAGACGCTGGGCATTTCGGCGGACTATTGCCTCAACTTCGAGCGGCACAACTTCAAGGCCGTTTCCGCCGACGGCGGCGGGTTTCGCATCGAACCGAACGTGTTCGAGCACCTAGCCAAGCGGGCGAAAACCGACCCGCTGTTGCGGCAAAGCGTCGCCGCCGCCCGCAAAGAGGCGAAAGCCGGCGACGTGATGACCAACCTGGCCACCGGCAACATCGAGCACCTGTCCGATGACCAGGCGCTCGCCCTTGTGGACACGCTTGACGAGCGGGCGCAGCGCAAGGCCGACTTCATCGAGCGGCACGGCCAGAAACTGTATTTGAACCTGTGCGGCCGGGCTCGGCGAATCAAGCGACGGAGGATTTCCTCATGACGACCCTTCAACAACAGCTTGCCGACCGCGAAGCGGCGGCGGCCGACAAGGCGGCGGCCGCACGCGAGGCGGCGCACGCGAAGTACATCGAGATCGTCGCCCGCGCGGACAGCCCGAAAGCCGGTGACGCCGAGGCCCTGTCCGATCTGTTCCCGGTCCTGGAGAAGTCGGCAACCGACTTCGAAACCGACGTGCAGAACTGGCAGAAGTTGCAGCGGGCGGAACAGCGCGCCGCGACGATCCCCGAGCGTCGCCAAGAGGCCGACCAGGCCGAACGGGTCTACCGCAAGGCGGCGGAGGCCCTGCCCGCAAAGGTCCGGGCGCTGAACGATGAAGTCGCCGAACTGAGCAAGCAGGCCGACACCGCTGAAAGCCGACGTGCGCGGGCGGAGCGGTCCGTTCAAGAAGCGGAGACTTTCCGCCAACGCTTGGGGCTTACGTAGAACACGGAGCCGTCCCCTGGGCGGCATTGAGGCACGGCGCGGGGCTCCGGAGCCCGCCCCTCTTTGGGGCCCCCGCCTGCCGCATAGATCGGAGTTGAACATGAGTGACGACAACAAACCCGAACCGTTCGCAAACGGGCGATACGGTAACGGGCAATTCGCCCCGGGCAACCGGTTCGCCGCCGGCCACGGCAACCCGCACGCCGAAAAGGTGGCGGCCTGGCGCAAGACGTTGACCGAGACGATTGAGCCCAGGCACATCGAGGCCGCGGTCAAGGTGTTGCTTCGGAACGCCCTGGAGGGCAAGGGATGGGCGCTGCGCGAGCTTTTCGACCGGTGCTTCGGCCGTCCGCCCCAGGCGGTGGATCTTCAGGGCTACCTGACGGGATTGCAGGCCGCCGTGCCCCGTGAGGCGGTGGAACTGCCCCGGGCGTTCCTGGCGTGGCTGGATGAACGGGCAGAAGGCGGTGCCTCGTGACCGGGCCGGAGATCATCGAGGAAATCCTGGCGGACCCGGACGATGAACGCCGTTGTCTGCGGGTGCTTGAACTGGACGCCGTGTTGCGCCCAGGGGGCGTCTGCACGTGGCAACCGGGCTATGACCCGATGAACCTCCTGGCGGGGGCGAGCGTTGACCTGCTCTCCCGCCTGCATTCGGCCATCGGCTGGGCACACGGTGTATCAAACCATCCCTGTGGTGAGCGGCCACCCGGCTGCGATTGTGTCAGTTGCCGACCGGACCTGTGGGCGGCCGACACGCCGCGCGGTCGTGCGGTTGCGCGGGCAAGCAGGAGTTGCTCTGCCGGTTCCTTTGCGAATGGACGCCCATAGAGGCCCCTGTGAGCGACGATCTTCCGAGAAACGACCTGTGGCCCCACGAAGCGCAGACCATCGCCTACAGGCCCCGTACGCGACCCGTCGCGACCCTGCCCGTCAGGGGTGGGGGAACAGCATCGGTCTACCAGACCGCTGCTCTTGATTGACAAGTGAAGAGGCGACCAAGCATTAGCGAACGCGTCTTGTCAGCGCGCAGCGCGCTGCGCAGCGCGAGGGCAGCGCGAACGGGTTCTTCTCAGAAAAAGAGGCCCGACCTCTTGACCGCGACCAATTCGCCGCTATAATAAAGGTGATGGCCAAGAGCAGAGACACGCTGACGGTGACGGAGACGTTGCGGAAGGCAATTGCCGACAGCGGCCTGAGTGGGCGTGAAGTGGCTCGGCGGGCTGGCGTGGATGACCGGCTTATCGCCCGGTTCATCAAAGGCGAGCGCAGCCTGCGAGGCACCACGATTGACGCGGTGTGCTCGGCTCTTGGTCTGCGACTGACGAAAGCAAAGGACCGTCACAAAGGGTGACGGCGAAATAGAAGCGGGGCCGGCGATGTTGGAGCATCCCGACCCCAGGGCCAAGACTACCGTGGAGTCTCGACCATGCGACAGCGTACCCCACTGAGCGGGGCACTTCAATCGCGGGGTGGACGGACTCACCACGGGAACCGTGCGGCGGTGACACCTGCGCGGGCTCCCAGCACCTTGGCTGCCAATGAACTCGGTTACGCCGAGGGAAAGGAATCGAATCATGGCCAGTATCTTCAAACGCAAGAAACGCAAGAACGGAAAGTGGCAGATCAGCTACACCGATGAGAACGGCGCACGCCGTACGGTGTCCGGTGCCAAGAGCAAGGCGGTGACCGAACAGATCGCCGCGAAGATCGAAGGCGACGTAGAGCTGCGCCGCCGGGGGATTATCGACTCGCGCGCCGAGCGATACTCCGCAGCCGAGCGGAAGCCCCTGGTGGTCAAGACCACTGACGACGATGGGAAGGAACGCATCACCGGCGGGCACTTGGCCGAGTTCTACGAATCGCTGCGGGCCAAGGGCACGGGGGCCAAGCACGCGGGGACGTGCAGGGGCCGCGCGGCGCGTGTTATCGAAGCATGCGGAGCGTCCCGTATCAGCGAGTTGACCCCCTCAGGCGTACGGTCGGCCATTGGGCAGTTCCGCGAAGACGAAGACATGGCCTTGCAGACGTGTAATCACTACGTGAGGTCGATCAAGCAATTCACCCGATGGCTGTGGCGCAACAAGCGGGTGCGCGAGGACGCCCTGGCGCACATCGAGGGGTATAACGTACGGCTGGACCGTCGCCACAAGCGGCGGGTATTGACTGACGAGCAACTCGCCAACCTGATTCGCTTCGCGGAGAACGGGCCGGTGGTCTTGGGCATGACGGGGGCCGATCGCGCGATGCTGTACCGCCTGGCAGTGGGCACGGGATTCAGGGCCAACGAACTGCGGAGTCTGACCCCGGAGTCATTCGACTTGGGCGGCGACCCGCCGACGGTGACAGTTGAGGCCGCCTACTCGAAACATCGGCGGCAGGACGTGCAACCGATCCGGCAAGACCTGGCCGACGTGCTGGCGCCTTGGCTTGACGACAAGGCCGATGGCCAGCGCGTATTTGCCGTGCCCGAGAAGACGGCCAACATGTTGAAGCGTGATCTTGCCGCGGCCGGCATTCCATACGAGGACGGAGCAAAGCAAGTATTCGACTTCCACGCCTTGCGGGGGCAGTACATCACCGCCCTTGTCAAGTCCGGGGCCACACCGAAGGTGGCGCAGGAACTCGCCCGGCACAGCGACCCGCAACTGACCTTCAACACGTACACGCACCTGTCCGTCCCCGACAAGACGGCTGCTCTTGAGGCCCTGCCACCGATGCAGACGGACCTGCCCGAGCGCGAGGCGGCGCGGGCCACTGGCACGTACGATGTGACGCCGAACACCCCCGAAAAGCGCGCAGCGCCTTGTACACCATATGCGCAGCGCGCAGACGCCCCAACGGGCGATTTCGTGCAACAACATGCAACCAGCAACGGGGCCGATCAGGCAGAGACGGGCGAGCGTTTGAGTCGGGAAAACACGGGGAAAGCCTGTGTTTCAGGGGGTCAAAGTGGCACTACGCCCAAGAGGACTCGAACCTCTGACCTTCGGTTTAGGAAACCGATGCTCTATCCTGCTGA
>CAZVEV010000008.1:0-22105 GCA_964625865.1 uncultured Planctomycetaceae bacterium
CCTGCACCTTCCGGAGCATCTGCGAGACGATGACCTCGATGTGCTTGTCGTTGATGACGGGGCCCGCGGCGCGGTAGACGGCCTGCACCTCCTCCAGGAGGTACTTGGCGAGGGCTTCTTCACCACGAATGTCGAGGATATCGTGCGGTACAAGCGGGCCTTCGGTCAGCGGATCGCCCGCGTCAACGAAGTCGCCGGTGTGGACCAGCAGGTGCCTGTCGTGCGGCACGTGGTGGTCGCGTTCCATGCCCGACTCACTGCGGATGATGATCGTCATCTTGCCGCGCCGCTTGTCGGTCCGCAGTTCCACGCGCCCGGAGATCTCGCCCATGGCGGCCGGCTCCTTCGGCTTGCGGGCCTCGAAGATTTCCGTCACACGCGGCAGGCCCGCGGTGATGTCCTGCGTGCCGGCCACCTCACGCGGCTGGCGTGCCAGCAGCGCACCGGGCTGGACGGCCTGCCCCTCGTCGACAACGATGCGGGCCTTGGCGGGCAGGTAGTGGAAGTCCAGGATCTTGCCCGACGCATCCTCGATGACGACCCGCGGGTGCTTCTCGCCCTTGTGCTCGATGACGACGTAACGCGGGGCTGCGGCGCCCTCTTGACCCGCACGCTCGGCTTCGACGCGGACAGTCTCGCCTTCTTCGATGTCCTGGAATCGCACGATGCCGCCGGCCTCGGCGAGAATCGGCGTGCGGTGCGGGTCCCACATGACCAGTTGCGTGCCGGCCTTGACCTTCTTGCCCTCGAGCACCATGACCGTCGCACCGTAGGGGACCTTGTACTTGTCGAGTTCGCGTCCCTTCTCGTCGATGATGGCCACTTCGCCGTTACGCTTGAGGGCCACCAACTGCTTGCCCGCATCGGTCGTGACTTCAACGGCGTTCAGTTCGCGGTACTTGACCGCACCGGCCACCGCCGCGCGGATCTCGTTTTCCACCACCGCACGTGTTGCCACGCCACCAGTGTGGAACGTCCGCATGGTCAACTGCGTGCCCGGTTCACCAATCGACTGGGCCGCCAGAATGCCCACCGCCATGCCTTCTTCCACCGTCCTGCCGGTCGACAGGTCCACACCGTAGCAGGTCGCGCAGATGCCCATCGGGCTCGCACAGGTCAGCGGGCTGCGAACGCGAATCGTCTCGATACCGAGGTCCTCGATCTTCTCCGCCGCTTCGGACGTGATGATCTCGTTCTCCCGAACGATCACCTCATCGGTGATCGGGTTGACGATACGCTCCCTGGCCACGCGTCCGATGATGACCTCGCGCAGGGCCACGTCCACCTGCTCGCCCTTGTACGTCGCGGACTTGGTCACACCGTTCAGCGTGCCGCAATCGTGCATCGTGACGATGACGTTCTGGGCCACGTCGGCGAGCTTTCGCGTGAGGTAGCCCGAGTCAGCCGTCTTGAGAGCCGTGTCGGCCAGGCCCTTACGGGCGCCGTGGGTGGAGCTAAAGTACTCCAGAACGGTCAGGCCCTCGCGGAAGTTCGCGCGAATGGGCGTCTCGATGATCTCGCCGGACGGCTTACTCATCAACCCGCGCATCCCAGCCAACTGGCGAATCTGGTCGATGTTGCCGCGGGCGCCGCTGTCCAGCATGAGCCAGACCGGATTCAGGTAGTTCGGGTCGTCGAGGCCCTCGGCCCCTTCCAGCGAGGCCATCAGCGCCTTGGTCACCTGGTCGCGGGCGTGAATCCACACGTCAATGACCTGGTTGTACCGTTCGATGTCCGTAATCGCGTCGGCGTGGTAGTCCTTCTCGATCCGGTCGACACGCTTCTGAGCCTTGTCGAGGATCTGTTCCTTCAGGCTCGGAATCGCCGCGTCGGTAATGCCGAACGACAGCCCCGCCAGCGTCGAGTACTTGAAGCCCAACTCTTTGATGCAGTCGAGCAGTTCCAGCGTCTTGCCCTTGCCCAGGTCGCGGTGGCAGTCGCTGATAACGCGGCCACAGCCCTTCTGGCTGAGCGGATAGTTGTAGTAGCCCATGCCTTCGGGCAGGATGTCGTTGAAGATGCATCGCCCGGGGGTCGTCAGGAGCTTGCCCTCCTCGCATGCCATGGTCTCGTCGAGGTAGACGATCCTCGCGTCGGTCGGCATGCCGACGATGACCTTGGCGTGGGCGCCGACCAGGCCCATTTCGTAGGCCGTAATCGCGTCGCGGGCGTCGGCGAATACCGGATAGTGCCCACCGTCGCTGTATCCAGCCTTCTGGAGGCCTTCCTTGGCGAACTCGGCCCCCTGGCCGGACGTCAGGTAGTAGATGCCCAACACGATGTCCTGCGAAGGCGACATGATGGGCGATCCGTTTGCGGGCGAGAAGATATTGTTGGTCGCAAGCATCAGCACGTGGGCCTCGGCCTGGGCCTCGACCGACAGCGGCAGGTGGACGGCCATCGCGTCACCGTCGAAGTCCGCGTTGAAGCCCTTGCAGACCAGCGGGTGGATCTTGATCGCGTTGCCCTCGACGAGCACGGGCTCGAAGGCCTGGATGCCCATCCGGTGCAGCGTCGGTGCGCGGTTCAGCAGGACCGGGTGCTGGTAGATCACTTCTTCCAGGACATCCCAGATGTCCCGTTCGCGGCGCTCGAGCATCCGCTTGGCGGACTTGATGGTGTCGGCCAGCCCGCGGTCCTTGAGCTTGCGGATGATAAACGGCTGATACAGTTCGAGGGCGATCTTCTTCGGCAGACCGCACTGGTTCAGGTGCAGTTCGGGCCCGACGACGATAACGCTTCGCCCGGAGTAATCCACGCGCTTGCCGAGGAGGTTCTCGCGGAACCGCCCCTGCTTGCCCTTGATCATGTCGGTCAGGCTCTTGAGGGGCCGGGAGGCCGTGCCCTGGACGGGGCGGCGGCAGCGGCTGTTGTCGAACAGCGCGTCGCAGGCCTGCTGCAACATGCGCTTTTCATTGCGGATGATGACCTCGGGTGCGTTGAGGTCCATCAGCTTCTTCAGGCGGTTGTTACGGTTAATGATGCGCCGGTACAGGTCGTTCAGGTCGCTGGTGGCGAAGTTGCCGCTTTCCAGCAGGACCAGCGGGCGCAGGTCCGGCGGGATCACGGGAATCACGTCCATCACCATCCATTCCGGATGGTTGCCCGAGACGCGCAGCGACTCGACCAGCTTCAGGCGCTTGCCGAGGTCCTTGCGCTTCTGCTTCGAGTTGGTCTTCTTGATGCCTTCGTGCAGATCCTCGGCGAGCATGACCATGTCAAGCTTGCCCAGCAGCGTCGCTACCGCGTCGGCGCCCATCTGGGCCTGGAAGTCCATGCCGTACTTCTCGCGACATTCGCGGTATTCCTCTTCGGAAAGCACCTGCTGGAACTTCAGGGGGGTCTGGCCTTCGTCGGTCACGACGTAATCCTGGAAGAGGATGATCTTCTCCAGGTCGGCGGTCTTCATTCCCAGCAGCGTCCCGAGACGGCTGGGCAGGGCCTTGAAGTACCAGATGTGCACGATCGGGGCGGCCAGATTGATGTGCCCCATCCGCTTGCGCCGGACGCGCGAGTGGGTCACCTTGACCTGGCAGCGATCACAGATGATGCCCTTGTGCTTCGTGCCCTTGTACTTGCCGCACGAGCATTCCCAGTCGCGTTCCGGCCCGAAGATCCGTTCGCAGAAGAGCCCTTCCTTCTCAGGCCTGTACGTGCGATAGTTGATCGTCTCGGGCTTCTTCACTTCGCCGAACGACCAACTGCGGATGTCATTCGGCGATGCCAGGTGTACACTCACCGAGCCGTAATCGTTGATCCGATCGTATACGCTTTCAGCCATGCCTTCTCGCTCCACTTGTGCCTGCAACGCCGTTACGTCGCGGGCGGGTAGCTTGGATAGTCATTGTCATCGATCCACGCTCACCGACATCATATCAGGCGTTTCTTCTCGAGCTGGATGTTCAGGCCCAGCCCGCGCAGCTCGTTGCACAGCACGTCAAAGCTGACCGGCGTGCCCGCCTCGAGGGTGTTGGTGCCCTTGACCATCGACTCGTAGATCTTCGTTCGCCCTTCCACGTCGTCACTCTTGACCGTCAGCAGTTCCTGAAGCGTGTAGCTGGCGCCGTACGCTTCGAGGCCCCAGACTTCCATCTCGCCGAAGCGCTGGCCGCCCGTGCGGGCCTTGCCGCCCAGCGGCTGCTGCGTGATCAGCGAGTACGGTCCCGTGGCTCGGGCGTGAATCTTCTCATCCACCAGGTGGTGGAGTTTCAGCATGTAGATGTACCCGACGGTGACCTTCTGTTCGAACGGCTCGCCCGTGCGCCCGTCGAACAGCGTGATCTTGCCGTCAAGGGGCATCTCCACGAGCTTCTCTCGCGTCCGGCCGGCGTCCTGAACGACATCGAGGCTCTCGCATCGGGCCCGGACGTGGGCATTGGCCTCTTCGATGCAGTCGAAGATCTCCTGCTCGGAGGCCCCGTTGAACACGGGCGTAACGGCCTGGAAACCCAGGATTGACGCGGCCCAGCCCAGGTGGGTCTCGAGGATCTGGCCGAGGTTCATTCGGCCGGGAACGCCGAGCGGGTTCAGGCAGATGTCCACCGGCGTGCCGTCGGAGAGGAACGGCATGTCCTCTTCGGGCAGGATGCGGGCGATGACGCCCTTGTTGCCGTGACGCCCGGCCATCTTGTCGCCCACGCCGAGGGTCCGCTTGGTCGCGATGCGGACCTTGACCATCTCGAGCACGCCGGAGGGCAGTTCATCACCGCGCTTCATGTGCCCGAGCTTGCGCTCCATCTCCTCCTCGAACTCCTTCAGGCGGGGCCAATACCGCTCGTAGATGTCCTTGGCCTGTTGCTTGGCCGCCGCCGGGCCGCCCTTGATCCACTTGGGGCTGAAGCCCTCGACCTGCTCCCAGATGATCGCGTCGTTTTCGCTCTGTCCGACCTTCTGGAGGGTGTTGGGGTCGACCATCGGCTTGCCGAGCACTTCGTTGATGTCGTTGGCCATCGTGCGGAAGACTTTGATCATCTTCCCGTGCATCTGCTTTTCGTAGGCCCTGATCTCGGCTCGCAGTTCCTTCTTCTGCTCGTCGGTCATGTGCATCCGCCTGGAAAAGCGGCGGGTGTCGACAACGATGCCCTCTTCGCCGGCGGGCAGTTCGAGGCTGTCGTTCTTGACGTCCTCGCCGGCGCGCCCGAAGATGGCGTGAAGGAGTTTCTCTTCCGGAGACAGTTCGCTCTTGGACTTCGGCGCGACCTTGCCCACCAGGATACTGCCCGGCGCCACCCGCGTACCGACCCGGACAATGCCGTTGGCATCGAGGTCCTTCAGGGCCCGTTCCGAGACGTTCGGGATATCGCAGGTGAACTCCTCGCGTCCGAGCTTCGTTTCGCGAATCTCGACGCTGTATTCCTCGAGGTGGATCGACGTGAACGCATCGGTCTTGAGCATTCGCTCGGAGATCAGGATCGCGTCCTCGAAGTTGTACCCGTCGAACGTCATGAAGGCCACCAGGCAGTTGTGCCCCAACGCCAGTTGCCCGTTGTCGCTGGACGAGCCGTCGGCGATGATCTGACCCTTCTTGACGCGCTGGCCCGGCATGACGACGGGACGCTGGTTCATGCACGCCCGCTCGTTGAGTTTGGCGAACTTGCGAAGTTCGTACTCATCGGTGTCGTTGATGATGATGCGTTCGGCGTCGGCGTAGGTCACCGTGCCGGCCTTGTCGGCCTTGACGACGAAACTCGAGTTCTCGATGACCGGGCGCTCCATGCCCGTGCCCACGATCGGCGCCTCGGTGCGGATCAGCGGAACGGCTTGCCGCTGCATGTTCGAGCCCATCAGGGCGCGGTTGGCGTCGTCATGCTCGAGGAACGGAATCAGCGACGCGCTGATGCCGACCGTCTGGCGCGGCGAGATGTCCATGTAGTCCACGTCATTGCCGTCGACCATCAGCACTTCGCCCTTGGCGCGGGCCAGCACGTGCTCGGCGGGCAGGCGTTTCAGCACGCCCGTCTTCGACCGCTCCAGCGCATCGGGCGGCGCCAGGACCAGGGCCATCTCCTCGTCGGCACGCAGGTGCCTCACGTCGTCGGTGACCTTGCTCCGGTTGACCTTGCGGTACGGCGTGGTCAGGAAGCCGTACTCGTCGACGCCCGCGTAGATGCCCAGCGAACTGATCAGGCCGATGTTGTTGCCTTCCGGCGTCTCGATCGGGCAGATGCGTCCGTAGTGGCTGATATGCACGTCGCGGACTTCAAAGCCGGCGCGCTTGCGGTTCAGGCCGCCCGAGCCCAACGCCGACAGCGTCCGCTCGTGCTTGAGCATCGCCAGCGGGTTCTGCTGGTCAACGACCTGGCTGAGCTCACTGCGAGCGAAGAAGTAATCAATGCTCGACGAGAGGCTCTTGGAGTTAATCAGTTCGGCGACCTTGGCCAGTTCGTCCAGGTCCTTGAGGCTCATGCGTTCCTGGGCGGTGCGGCGGAGTTTCAGGAAGCCCTTACGCATCTCCTCGGTCGCCAGTTCGTCGATCGTCCGCAGCCGCCGATTACCCAGGTGGTCGATGTCGTCCACCGCGCCCTCGCCGTTACGCAGCGTCATCAGGTAGCGCAGCGTGTTGACGAAGTCATCGACGCGGAGCGTCATGGCCGTCTCGGGAATGTCCTGCCCGAACTTGCGGTTGATGCGAAATCGTCCGACCTTGCCCAGGCGGTACCGGTTCTCGTCGTAGAACTTCTCGGCGAAGAGGGTCTTGGCCTTTTCCAACTGGGCCGGGTTGCCCGGACGCAGGCGGGCGTACAGGCGAAGCAGCGCACGCTCGTGCGGCGTCCGCGGGGTCGATTCCTTGTCGAACGGCCTGTCGGAGGGGTCTTCCACCAGCGTGTTGAGGATCAGCGGGTCGCGGACCTTGACCACGACCTCGACCTTCTTGACCGATGACGAGACGATAGCCGTCATCGCCTCACCGACCTGCCCGCCGGCGGGTACCAGCACCTCGCCGGTGTCCGGATCCACGAAATCCTCGACCAGGTACATCTGCGGACGCAACTGCGAGGTCGTGATGCTCTTGGTCTTGTAGAACTCGCGGATGATGTCGCTGGTCTCGCTGAACTTCTCGTCCATGGCCCGGAGGAACATGGTGGCGGGGATCTTGCTCGACTGGTCGATCCGGATCGTCAGCGAGTCCTTCTTGGTGACCGACAGTTCAACCCAACTGCCCCTGACGGGGATAATCCTGGCCCCGTGCAGCGGGCGGTCGGATTGCTCCTTGACCACCGAGAAGTCCACGCCGGGCGACCGGTGCAACTGCGAGACGATCACGCGTTCGGCGCCGTTGACGATGAACTCGCCTCCGCCGAGCATGATCGGGACCTCGCCGATGTAGATCGCTTCCTCTTTGACTTCCTTGACGTCCTTGCGCACGAGACGACAGCGCAGACGGAATGGGCGTCCGTAGGTCAGGCGGAGGTCGCGGCACTCCTGCTGGTTGTACCGCGGCTCGCCCAAGTCGTACGTGACGTACTCGAGGCGCGTCTGCTCGTCATAGCTGACGATCGGGAAGATCTCCCGCAGCAGGGCCTCGAGCCCCTGGACCTTGCGCTTGCTCAGTTCGACGTCGCCCTGGAGGAACCGTTCGTAGCTGGTCCTCTGGATGGCGTTGAGGTTGGGAATGCCAACCGCGTCCTGGACCTTCGAGAAATCCCTGACCCGTTCCATTGGCAGCATATCAGTGCCCTCTTGCGTAATACAGGGCCTCGGTTCGCCCCGCCGATACGGCGAGACAAACCACAAGCCCCGGCGCGCCCACGCGACGCGCCGGGTACATCACGGGCAAGCCAGATGAAGACATCGCGTCCTTCACCATCGTGCCGACCTCGTCCTGGACAAAGTAACCAACCAACAGCTACTTGATTTCCACGGTCGCGCCGGCTTCTTCCAACTGGCTCTTGGCCTCTTCGGCCTCTTCCTTCGCCACGCCTTCCTTGACCGGCTTCGGAACGCCGTCGACCAGTCCCTTGGCTTCCTTCAGACCGAGGCTCGTCAAGGCACGGACGGCCTTGATGACCTGGATCTTCTTGTCGCCGAAATCTTTCAGGATCACGTCGAACTGGGTCTGTTCCTCGGCCTCTTCTGCCGCGCCGCCCGCAGCCGGACCGGCCATCATCACCGCGCCGCCGGCGGCCGGCTCGATACCATGTTCCTGCTTCAGGTAGTCCGCGAGGTCAACGGCCTCTTTCAGGGTCAGACCCACGATCGTATCGCCGAGTTTCTTGATCTCGGCGGCAAATTCCTTCGTTGCGACGTCCGTCGTTGCTTCTTCCGTCATTTTGATACACTCCACGACTATTCGGTTCTGCCGGCCTGATAGGTGACGCCCCAGTGGCATCATTTAACCCCGATGTACATCGGGGCCAATCCGCAGCCGGTCAATTCACATGGTGATTCGTTAGGGTAGTTATGCCTACGTCTTATGCCGCTTCGGCAGCGTCGTCGCCGTCGCCGGCGTCTTCGATCGTCTTCAGGATGCCCGCGATCTTGCCGCCCGGGGCGGTCAGGCACGCGGCGAGCTTTCGGGCCGGGGACAGCGCACAAGTCACCACCGTTGCGATGGCCTCGTCCCGTGTCGGGAACTTGCTCAGTTCCTCGATGCGATCGCTGCCGAAGACCTCGCCGTCCAGCAAGGCGGCCTTGACCGTCAGCGTGGGCGACTCCTTGCCAATGTCGAGCAATTCGCGCACGAGGTCGACGACGCTGTCGCCGCCGTAGGCCACCGCGCACGGGCCGTCGAGCATCTGCCCGGCCTCTTCCAGGCCGATCTCGCTGAACGCCTGCTTGGCCAGGATGTTCTTGACGACCGTCAGGCGCATGCCCTTTTCGAGAAGGCGCCCGCGAATGAGATTATTGGCCACGGCGTCCAGACCCGTAAAGCCCACAACCGCCAGCGACGTCACACCGTCAAGCCGCTTGATAAGTTCTTTGCGAACAAGTGTTTTTACTGGTTTGCTCATTGTCTGTGCTCCCGGCGGTCAGCCGACTTCCAACTCAACCGCCGGCGACATGGTCGCCGACAGGGTGGCCTTCTTGATGTACATACCCTTCGTCGATGCCGGGCGGGACTTCTTGACGAACGTGATGAACGTCTCGATGTTCTCGATCAGCTTGTCCGGCTCGAAGCTCGCCTTGCCGACCGGGATATGCAGATTCCCGCCGTCGTCGTTGCGATACTCGACCTTGCCCGCGCCGTATTCCGTCACCGCCTGGGCGACGTCCTTGACGACCGTGCCGGCCTTCGGCGAGGGCATCTTGCCCTGCGGGCCGAGCACGCGGCCGAGCTTGGCGACATTCTTCATCACCTTGCCCGTCGCCACCGCCACGTCAAAGTCCATCCACCCGTCCTGGATCTTCTTGACCAGGTCTTCCACGCCGGCCTCAATCGCGCCGGCGGCCAGGGCCTTGTCCACGTCGTCGCCGTCACAGAAGGCGATGACCTTCCGCGTCTTGCCGATCCCATGAGGCAGCGAGATCGAACCGCGAAGGGCCTGGTCGGCCTGCCGCGGATCGATGCCCAGATGCATCGTCAGTTCGATCGTCTGGTCCAGCTTGGGCGAGTCGAAGCCCTTGAGGACATCGACGGCCTGACGGACCTCGACCTTGCCTTCAGGGACCTTGTCCAACCATGCCCTGTAGCGTTTGCCTTTCTTCTTGCTCATCAGCAACTCCCTGTCGTCCACGTGGGACTCCCACTGTTATCGCCCGTGGTCAGGCCAATCAGGTTCACGTGCGGCCTTGGTGCCGCTCGCGCCTCATTTATCTACGGTAATCCCCATGCTTCGGGCCGTGCCTTCAATGATCAGGCAGGCATTGTCGATGTCGTGCGCGCTGAGGTCGGCCATCTTGCGCTCGGCGATCTTGCGGACCTGGTCGATCGTCACCGAGCCGACCTTCTCCTTGTTCGGCACGCCGGAGCCTTTGGCGACCTGGGCCGCTTCCTTCAGCGCCGCGGCCGGCGGGCTCTTGACCTTGAACGTAAAGGTCCGGTCGGCATAGACGGAAATCTCGACCGGCACGGGCATGCCGCCAAGGTCCTTGGTCTGCTCGTTGAACTGCGAAACGAACTGCCCGATGTTCACGTTATGCTGACCGAGGGCCGGGCCGATCGGCGGGGCCGGCGTGGCCTGGCCGCCCGGGGCCTGGAACTTGATCAATGCTGCAACTGCTTTTGCCATCGTCTATTCTCGTTTCCTACCTCACGGGGCGCCGCAGGCCCGCGTGCTTAGGCCTTTTCAACCTGCCAGTATTCCAACTCCACCGGGGTGGCCCGGCCGAATATCGTCACGATCACGCGGATCAGGCCCTTGTCGGCCAATACCTCGTCCACGTGACCCTCGAAGTTCTCGAAGGCCCCCTCCTTGATCTTCACCAGGTCGTTCTTGGCGAACTCCACCGAGACCGGCGCGCCCTCGGAGGCCTTCTCGACCTGCATGAGCATCTTCGACACGTCGTCGTCGGTCATCGGCGTGGGCCTGCCGGTCGGGCCGATGAAGTCGCCGGCGCCGGTGGTCTCACGAATCAGGAACCACGCCTCTTCGCTCATTCGCCCGTCATCACCAAGCGCCATCTCCACGAAGACGTATCCGGGATACATCTTCCGCTCGACGTACTTCTTGCCCCCGCTGCGTACCGTCCGCGGGCTGGGGCGCCGCTCGGTGGGCACGAGGATGCGTCCGATCTCCTCGCCGAGGCCTTCGATGCGAACCTTCCGCTCGAGGTTGTCGCGGACCTGGTTCTCTTTATTCGATGCCACGCGCAACACGTACCACCGCATGATCGGTCCGGCCTCTGCCTCGACGTCTGGATTCTGCTGTTCCTGCTGCATTATCAGCCCATGATGTTAAGCCACTTGAACAGCACCGTGAAGATCAGGTCGGCGCTGGCCAGAATGGTCGCCAGGATGAAGGTGAACACAATCACAACCTTGGTCGAACCGATGATTTCCTTCTTGCTGGACCAGGAGACTTTCTTCATCTCACTTTCGGCAGCGATCAGAAAATCGGCGGTCTTGGCCCGGTTCATCAGGCGGAACATCAGCCAGCCCACCGCGATCACCAGCACCGTCGGAATACCGTACCGTACCGGCGGGGAGCCGGTCAGGTCGGAGAGGCTGAGCTGCTCGCTGAGAACACCGGCGCCGATGACCACGATCAGCATCACCACCACGAACGTCACCGTTCGCGTGTACTTGCCCTGGCCTCGTTTGTAGATTTCGATCTTCGACACGTTACTCGGTTCCTTTGCCTCACGGCCACCGCAGCGTCCGCTCACGGACACGGGCGGGCGTTCTTGCCCGGCCGCCGCATCCGCACGCCCTCAACACCTATGCACGGCAGGGAGGAGTCGAACCCCCAACCTGCGGTTTTGGAGACCGCTGCTCTGCCAATTGAGCTACTGCCGTGTGCGCCAGATTGTCACTTACGCTTGATCTTGTGCTCCGTATGCGTCCGCGTACGAGGACAGTACCTCTTCAGCGTGAACTTCGGCACGCCGCCGGCAACACGGACCTGCGTGCGGTAGTTCAGGTCACCGCAGTCGGTGCACTGAAGCCAAACGTATTCTCGGGCCTTGCTCTTGGCCATCGCGTACTACTCCAGGATCTTGGTTACCACGCCCGAGGCCACCGTTCGCCCGCCTTCGCGAATGGCGAACCGAAGCTGCTCTTCCATGGCAATGCTCGTGTTGAGCAGTTCGATTTCCATCGTCACGTTGTCGCCGGGCATGCACATCTCGGCCCCGCCGAGAAGCTTGACCGTCCCGGTCACGTCGGTCGTGCGGAAGTAGAACTGCGGGCGATAGCCGGTGAAGAACGGGCTGTGCCTGCCGCCCTCTTCCTTCGTCAGCACGTAGTCCTCGCCCTCGAACTTCTTGTGCGGGGTCACCGTCCCCGGGGCCGCCAACACCTGGCCGCGGATCAGGTCGCTCTTCTCGACGCCGCGAAGCAGGCAGCCCACGTTGTCGCCGGCCTGGCCTTCGTCCAGCGTCTTGTTGAACATCTCCACGCCCGTGACGGTCGTCGTCGCCGTCTCGCGCAGGCCCACGATCTCGACCTTGTCGCCCACGTGGATCACGCCGCGCTCGATACGCCCCGTGCCCACCGTGCCGCGTCCCTTGATCGAGAACACGTCCTCGATGGGCATCAGGAACGGCTTGTCCACCTGACGCTCGGGCTCGGGAATCCACGTGTCCAGCGCGTTGACCAGTTCGACGATGGGCTGGCCGCCTTCGCCGCCCGGATCGGACAGGGCCGCAGTGGCCGAGCCGCGAATGATCGGCGTGTTGTCGCCGTCGAAGTCGTACTTGTCGAGCAGTTCGCGAACTTCCATCTCGACCAGTTCGAGCAGCTCTTCGTCGTCCATCAGGTCGCACTTGTTCAGGAAGACCACCAGCTTGGGCACGTTGACCTGGCGGGCCAGCAGGACGTGCTCTTTGGTCTGGGGCATCGGCCCGTCCGGAGCCGACACCACCACGATCGCGCCGTCCATCTGCGCGGCGCCGGTGATCATGTTCTTGACGTAGTCGGCGTGGCCGGGGCAGTCGACGTGGGCGTAGTGACGGGCTTCCGACTCGTATTCCACGTGCGCCGTGGCGATCGTCAGAATCTTCGTCGCGTCGCGCCGGCCCTGGGACTCGGAGGCCTTGGCGATGTCGTCGTAGCCTCTGTACTTGGCCAGTCCCTGCTCCTGCAGGACCATGGTGATCGCAGCGGTCAGCGTCGTCTTGCCGTGGTCAACGTGACCGATCGTTCCGACGTTAACGTGCGGCTTTGTCCTTTCAAATACTTCCTTCGCCATTCGTCTTGCTCCTAGACTAGTTATCCATCAAGTTCTGCTGAAGTTTCCTATTGGTCCAACCATGCCCCCACACGGGAGACGGTCATTCTCGTCCTGTCGCCCCCGCCGCAGACGGAGACACAAGCTGCCGGTGGGGGTCGAACCCACGACCTCGTCCTTACCAAGGACGCGCTCTACCACTGAGCTACGGCAGCACTTATGGGCCCTTATCCGACACACAGGCTGTCGAGCTAACCATCTTGCGATGGGTAGACCGCCACCACGGCCCTGAAATAGACAGACCATGTTACAGTCCGCAATCTCCCTGTCAAAATATTTTTTCTGCGATCTGCGAGTTTTTTTTTCGCCCGGCCCGATGCATCACTCCTCCAGCGCACAATCCATGCATCCACGTAAGTCCGGATTCCATCTTGCCGCGGGTTCGCCGCCGCACGCAAACGCCCACGGGTTCCATCCCGTGGGCGTTTACCTGCGACGTCACGAGGCCCCGCCGATGACCCTTGACCGATCCAGGCTGCGATGGTATACGTAATGTGCGTGTTCGATGTCCGGTTCGCCCCCTCCCGCGGGGTCTATGTGAGGCAATGCCATGAGGTCTTCCCCCGTAATCCTGCCTGTTGTCCTCTTCAGTGTCGTCGCCCTGACAGGCTGTTCGAGTTCCGGCCCCGCCGAAACGACTCTCTGCACACGCCGCGCCGATACCCGCCAGTCCGTGATCGCCGTACCGTGCGCCGGCGGGCCGGCGCCCGCCGTGGTGGATGACGCCGCGCTGCGGCGCGCACTGGACACCGCCGCCCAGACGCTGATGAAGGCCAAGAAGGCCACCCCCACCACCGACCTGATCAAGCAACTGTCCCGGCGCCGCTGCACGGTTACGCCCGTCCGTCCGCAAGGGCGGTCGCTGACCCCCGCTCAGGCCTATGCGCAATGCCGATCGGCCGTGATCGTGGTCGCCGGACTGTACAAGTGCACCAAGTGCACCAAGTGGCACACAGGCGGGGCCTCGGGCGTGATGATTGACCCCAGTGGGATCTTCGTGACCAACTACCACGTCATCAACAACACCAAGAACAAGGCCATGGTCGCCATGACCGCCGACGGGAAGGTCTATCCCGTCATCGAAGTCCTGGCCGCCAGCAGCGCCGACGACCTGGCCATCGTTCGCTTGGATGGCGGGGGACAACGCCTGGCCGCCCTGCCGGTGGCGACCAATGCGCCGATCGGCACGCCGGTGACGGTGATCAGCCATCCCACCCACCGCTACTACACGCTTACCGCGGGCATCGTTTCGCGATACCAGAAGACCAAACGGTCGGGCAAGACGGCGACGATGATGACCATCACGGCCGACTTCGGCAGGGGCTCCAGCGGCGCGCCGGTCCTGGACAGCCGCGGCGCCATCGTCGGCCTGGTCTCGAGCACGTCTTCGCTGTACTACCCGGCCGCCAAGGGCAAGAAGGAGCAGTTGCAGATGGTCTTCAAGCAGTGCGTCCCCGGGGCTAGCATTCTGCGATTGATCACACCGTAGCCGACCTCGCCTGGCGTAACCGGGGGTTCGACCGCACGTACAAGACGGTAGGTGGTTGACGTGTGTCGGCTGCCGTCCGGCACGTAACACCCGTTGGGAGCGCTGCCATGTCACGCATGATTCAGACGTCGGCTCTTGCTTTGGTTGTCGCGGCGTGCCTTTGCCCCGCCTCGGTCCTCGGGCAGGATGCTGCCGCCGCCAAACGCCTCGGCGCCGCGTCGCGGTTCGGTATCGACTACGTGTTTCCCCTGTCCCCGCTGACCCGAAGCGAGGCCTGGCCGCGCCAATTGGCGCAGACGGGCGCCGGCTGGGTGAACTTCGCGAGGGTCTCGTGGCATCGCATCGAGCCGCTGCCGCCCAGCGGCGGGCGACACCGCTACGTCTGGCGCGATCTGGACCGGGCAGTGACGCTATGGCAGAAACACGGGTTCGAGATTGCCCTCTCGCTGCGCATGGGCAACGGCTGGTTCGCCGGGCCCATTCGGTACACCGGCGGCGTGGAGCCGCAGACGCTCTTCAAGGGCAGCGACCGCCTGCCGAAAGAAGGCCGCCTCGACGACTACCGTGCGTGGATCGCCGCGATGATCGAACGCTATGACGGCGACGGGCGGGACGACATGCCGGGACTCAAGCGGCCCGTGTTGCACTACCAGATCGGGAACGAGTACTCCAACCCGATGTTCTGGACGGGAACGATCGACGACTACGTCGTGCTCCTCAAGGCGGCCGTCGGGGCGGCCCGTGGGGCCTGCAAGGAGGCGCGGATCGTCTCCAACGGACTGCGGTGGAACAACTTCTTCTTCGACAATCCCAAGGCACAGCGCGTCGATCAACTCTTCGAGGCGTACCTCAGTCGCCTCAGCTCTCCGGTGCTCAAGAACGGGTGGCGCCGCAACCTGGAGTTCAACCAGGTCACCATCGCCCGGGCGGACCTGTGCGACGTGATCGACGTGGGGGGCAACGGCCCGTGGCCCGGGATGTCGGCAGGCTACATGGCCTGGACGAAACGCGAGCTGGCCAAGACCGGCAAGAGGCGGGCCCTGTGGGACATGGAGGCCCGGTGCGAGCCATCGCTGGTGCGCCACGAGCACGCCTTCCATCCGGACCGCGTCGTCCCGGACGGAAAGCACGTTCTGCACCGCCTCCGCACGCCCAGGGATCCGCGACACGCCGAAGCGGTGGCGTGGTACCGCGATGAACAGGCGCGGATCCTGGTCAGGGTCTTCGTCGCACGATTCGCCGCGGGGTTCGAGAAGGTCTTCATGGGCATGCCCGGCGACTGGGACGTCGGCTGGGGCCATCTCCTGCCCAACCCGTACGTGGGCTTGTGCGACAAGCGCGGGCAGCCCTGGCCCGCCTTCTACGCCTTCAAAGCCCTGACGCCTGAGATTGACGGCTTTGACCGCGTCGAGAAGATACGCTCGCCGCGAAACGTCGCCCTCTATCGGTTCACATTCGCCGGGTCCCGCCCGCCGGTATGGATCGCCTGGCTGACCGATGAGACGATCCGCGGCGTCGACGCGGCCTTGCCCAGCCGCAAGGTCAAGCTCGGTTATCTCCGGGGCCCGGCAACCGCCCGGACCGTGGCGACCTCGGACAAGACCCCCAAGGCCGTCGAGATCGCCTCTCCCTACCCGGTGACCATGACGCTGACGCCCACGCCGGTGATTCTCCACCAGCGCGGGCGTCAATGATCCGCTCGCGCGCGGCCGGCCCGTCAGCAAGGGGGCACTCCGCGGCGGAACAGGCGTCGTCGGGCACGTCGTATCGAGCGTAACGGGCTACTGCTTGACTTCCATGAACTCCACCAGCGCGCCGTCCATCATGAAGTAGGCAATGCGCACCCCGGGGGCTGCCACGGTGATCGGGACCACCACGTCCTTGCCCTCGAGTTCGGCTTCCAGGTCGTCAACGGCGAACGAGGTGTGGGGCATCTTGGCCACCGGCGTGTCGGCCAGCGGGCTCTCGGGCGAGAACCGTACCCACTCGATCTTGTTCGGATCGTTGGTCGGGTCCGTGCCCCAGACCTTCAACATCTCGAAGTACATCTCCCCGGGGACCTCTTCCTGCGTGACCAGGCCGATGTGATGAAACTCTCTCATGCTGGTTTCCTTTCCTGCGAAAAAACAGTGGGCCCCGCCCACCCAGGCGGGGCCCGATATCTTACCGCCGTCGCGGCAGCGTATGCAACATCCGGTCTGTCACTGTCCGATGAATGTCACCATGACGTGCCAGCCGCAGCCGCTGGAGAGCTTGCCCGGCGTCTTGTCGGCGACGTCGGCCGGGCCGAACTCGCCGGCGCACCAGCAGCCGAAGACCGGCGTGTCGGTGCCGATGGCGGCCTGGATGGCCTTCATCTCGTCGCCAAGGTTGTCCAGCTTGCCCTTGCGCCCGGCGCAGTTGAACGCGAGCATCGCCACCGGGTCGCCGTCGAGGGCACCCATCGCCTCGGCGGACCCTTCGCGGGCGGTGGCGATGACCTTCTCGTTGCTCTTGGCCTGTCGGCCGGTCATGGCAACGGTGAAGTTGCCCGAGAGCATCACCGCGACCGCCGCGTCAGTGTAGGCCTTGCCCTTGTAGTACACGAAGCTCTGCCCCGCGTTCTTGTTGACCGAGCCGCCGGTGATCGGGAAATCCTTGCCGACGACGCTCTGGACGCCGTCCATCAGCAGGGCGTTCTTGGGCGAGTGGGCGTCGGCCATCACGATCAGCAGGCGGCTGTCGGGGGTCTTCGTCAGCTTGCCCGCCAGCGTCTTGCCCGCCTGTCCGAGGGCCTTGGTCAACTCGGCCTGGTTCTTCTCCAGCGACAGCCCCGCGGCGCCCATGTTCTCGACCAGGGCGATCTGGACGTCCACGTCGGGCCCGCCGATGCCCATCAGGCCCACCGCGTCGAGGTCCTTGGGCCCGTCCTGGGTGAACGTGCCGTACGTGGCGGCCCCCACCAGCACGTCGGCGCCGAGCACGGACGCCACGCCGGCGAGGACCTTGGTCTTGGGCCCCTTGTCCTCGAAGCAGTCGGTCACCAGGACGACCTTGGGCGCGCAGTCGCCCATCGACGCCTTGAGCGCCACCGCCGCGGCCTGGCCCGCCTTGAACGCGTCATCGTTCGACGCCGACGCCGTCCGCACCGTGATCGTCTTGGGCGCCCCGCCGAAGATCCCGCACCCCGAGACCGCCACCGCACACGCCATCAACGCCACCATCGCCACTGTTTCATACCGCATGATTTGCTCCCATCGTTCTGGACCAACACGTACCGAAATCACACACATCAGCGCCTCGCTTATACACCGAGGGTCTGCCCCCCGCCACCACAAATCCCCGTCCATCGCAAGCGCATGCAGACGCCCTCCCCGTCCACAACGCGGCGCGCCCACCGGCTTCGCCTTTTGGCGTGACCTCCCGCACGCAAGCGCCGTGGTCCTTTCAACGCTTGTCTGTCCCGCCCAAACATGGTGCAATAGACCCATCGAATCAGAGGAAGCCCTGACGATGATCCGTACCGTCAACCCTTTCGTGTCGCCCGGACCCGCCCACCGCCGATGCTCGATGCTGCTCGCCGCCGCACTATTCGCACTGGGCGGAGCAGCCGTCCACGCCGCCCCCCCCGTCGGATCGCTGATCCGCACACTCCGGGGCGACCCATCCACACCCGCGCGATGGGTCTTCGACGTCGCGGGCCCGGGCAGCCGCACACCGTATCGCCCGCTGACGTATCGCCACGACACCTGGTACGGCTCGACGTACTGGACCGGGCCCGACTGGACGCGGGTGGGCAAGGACTGGCATCACCCGGGCATCAACACGCCGGCCGTGCGGCGGTTCGGAGCCCCCGCGGCGGGCAAGGTCACCATCACCGGGCGCGCCTGCAAAGCCGACGTCAACAAGGGCGGGGGCGACGGCGTGAGACTGTCGATCCGTCACAACGAGCGAACGGTCTGGCAGGCGGAGATCGACGGCAATGACGCCAAAGGCCTCGAGCCCAAGGTCGCCCTGACCATCGCCAAGGGCGATGCGATCCGCTTCGTCGTCCACAAGCGAGGCCGGATCTTCTACGACACGACGCGATGGGACCCGATCATCACGTACGCCGGCGGCAAGACGTACCGGGCGTCGGAGGGCTTCTCGACCACGCGCCAGGGCGAGGGCAACTGGTGGTACGAGATGGAAGGCGGGGCGAAGAAGGCGGGGCGCCCGCGAGTGCATGGCTTCGCCGCCGACCTGGCGCTGGTCGACCGCGAGATGACACGCGATGCGGCGGTGACACTGCAGGCCGGCACGCACATGCCCGCGCTGGTCCTGGCCGACGGGTCCGATCGCAGCGGCGTGGTCTTCCTCGTCACGCCGGGGGCGCCGTGGCGACTGACCGTCAACTGGACCAGGGCGGGCCGGCTCGCCGTCACCCTCGCGCCGGACGGCCCCACGGACGGCCCTGCCCCGCGCGTCAAGGTGGTCCCGTACAGCGGGTCATGGCAGGCGGGGGTTCGTCGCCTCGACGCATCCCTGGCCAAGGCGCGGCGCCTCCTGGGCGACCTGCGATGCGACAGGCCGGCGGGGTTCCTGGCGTCGGAGGCCAAGCGCCTCGACGCGCTGGCCGCCCGCGCCGAGAGCCTGCCGGCTAGCGACGCGCGTCACGGCGAACTCTACCGCAGCGTGCGCTGGCTCAAGCGGCGGGTCGCGCTGGCCAATCCGCTGATGGACTTCGGCCCGCTGCTGTTCTGCAAGCGCGTGCCCACCTCGTACAGCCACCTCGTGATGCAGTATTTCGGCTGGCGCGCCAGGCCCGGCGGCGGGCTGTTCGTCCTCGACCGCCCGGGCCGATCGCTGGCGGTGCGAGACATCCTGGGCGGCCGGCTTGCGGGGGGCAACGTGCTGGCCCCGCGGCTGAGCTTTGACGCGCGGCGCGTGGTGTTCTCGTTCGTCGCGTGCAGCGGCAAGAGCCCGATCGGCCCCGCCAACGACGCCGAGGCCGCCAGGCGGTTCTACAACGTCTACGAGGCCGACCTCGCCCCGTCGACGGCCTTCCGCACCGGCGCGTCAGGGCTGCGTCGCCTCACGTCGGGCCCGTACGAACACCTCATGCCCACCTATCTCCCCGACGGCGGGATCGCCTTCAGTTCGACGCGGCGGCGCGGATACTCGCGATGCTTCGGCGAGCAGTTCGGCACCAAGTGGCACGTCTACACGCTGCACCGGATGAACGGCGACGGGAGCAACATCACCACGCTGAGCTACCACGACACGAACGAGTGGTTCCCCGCGGTGGCCAACGACGGGCGCATTCTCTACAGCCGCTGGGACTACATCGACCGCGACGCGGTGACCCACCAGAACCTGTGGGCGATGCGTCCCGACGGCACGAACCCGGCGGCGTTGTGGGGCAATGCAACGCCGAGCCCGCACTGCACGTTCCAGATCCAGCCCGTCCCCAACAGTCAGAAGATCGCGTTCACCGCGTCGGCGCACCACTCGATCACGGCCGGGTCTATCGCGCTGGTCGACCCGGCCCGCGGGCGCGACGGGCAGCAAGCCATCACGCGGATTACGCCCGAGGTGCGGTTCCCCGAAGCCGAGGGGCGCAACATCCGCGAATACTACGCCGCGCCCTGGCCGCTGTCGGAGCGGTACTTCCTGGCCGCCTACAGCCCCCTGCCGCTGGTCTGGGAGCCCGGGGCCAATCCACCGAACGCGCTGGGCCTATACCTTATAGATGCGTTCGGCAATCGTGAACTGCTCTACCGCGACAGCGAGATATCGAGCACCAGCCCGTGTCCGCTGCGCCCGCGGCGGCGCCCGCCGGTGGTCACGGGCAACCTGCCCGACGACGCCCCGCCGACCGGCGAGATGGTGATGCGCGACGTCTATCGCGGCCTCGGCAGCGTTCGCCGAGGCACGGTCAAGCAGTTGCGGATCATCCAGATCTTCCCCAAGACCACTCACCTCAACGACCGGCCCGCGGTGGGCCTGGCCCGCGAGGAAAACGCCCGCGCGATCCTGGGCACGGTCCCGGTCGAGGCCGACGGCTCGGCGCGGTTCATCGCCCCGGCCCGCACGCCCGTGCTCTTCCAGGTCCTCGACGCGAACGGGCTGGCCGTCCAGACCATGCGGTCGCTGACATACCTCCAGCCGGGCGAGAGCGTCGCGTGCGTGGGCTGTCACGAACCGGTCTCGTCGACGCCGGCGACCGGCCGGACGGCCGCCATGGGAAAACCCGCCCGGCGGATCGACCCGGGCCCGTTCGGCGGCGAGCCGTTCTCGTTCATGCGCGTGGTCCAGCCCGTGCTGGACAAACACTGCGCCAAATGCCACACCGGCGCCAAGCCTGCCAAGGGCATCAACCTGTCGCCAACCCCGCACAGGGGCTTCACCAAGTCGTACTGGTCGCTCTGCGGCGACCGGAACTTCTGGGGCGGCGGGACCAATCCGAAGAACGCCGCCGAAGCCCTCGTGCCGCGATTCGGCGGGCGAAACACCCTCCAGGCCACCCCGCCGGGCGGCATGTACGGCTCGCCGGGAAGCCGCCTGATCAAGATGCTCCGCAACGGCACGATGCCCCCGCCACCGGCGAAGGGGTCGGGCAAAGCGCGGGTCAAGCTGTCCGCCGCCGACATCCGCCGCATCGCCGCCTGGATCGACTGCAACGCGACGTTCTACGGCGTGTACGACCCCAAGGCCCAGGCCCGCCAGCTCCAGGGCCTCCGCGTCGAAATGCCCGAGATCCAATAACGCCCAGGAGTCCGGCCAAGCCTGTTTAGCCGCGTTTCGGGTCGAGGATGGGGGCAGGGGTCGTTTTCGCCGGCCGAGGGCGGCTAAACGCCTTGGCCGGGACGCTGCGGATCCCTTGCCAATCGCCTCGCGGCCGACGTCCTCCACAACGTCACGCCACCGCGAAAACGAAACGGGGCGACCCGATGAAAGGCCGCCCCGTGGGGTGTCTGTGATGCGATGACGTCTATGCGCGCCTACGCCTCCGCAGCCCCAGCAGGCCGACGGCGGCCAGGGCGAGGGTCGCCGGTTCGGGGACGATGACAACACTGTCGGGATCGATAGCCAGGCGGGCCCAGGCCCCGCCGGACTCGACCTGAATGAAAGCGCTCGAACTGGTGGCAAGCCATTGGATATCCCCAACAGCGATTGTGCCGCTCGTACCCGTATTCTCAACCGAGTCGTCTGTCAGGACGATGGGGGGCGTAACGCTAGCCGGCGTGATCAAGCTTCCGACGGCCGCGGGACCGAAGCTGTCCTTCTCACCGTTGGTAAGGTTGCCTCCCGCCAGAAAACGGAAGTCAACGATCGCGGCGTTTCCGGAAGCAGAATCCACAAGGTCGAACGCCAACTGGCCGTTGTTCACGGCATAATTCTCGTCGTTGCTTCCTCCCGGTATGTCGATCTTAGGTGTTCCGCCGGCGGGCAGAGGGGTGAAGACCAGGTTCATATCAATCCCGTTCAGTCCTTCCCATCCCGTTCCGAGTTTGGCGCCAAGGTCGGTGATCGTCCAACTGCCGGCTGTGGCCTGATTGATGTCACCAATTTCCGCAGTGATGTCGGAATCGCTGAAATCGATATACGTAAGGGCGGCCTGAACAGTGTTCGGCGAGGAAAATGGCAGAACGACCATCGCAGCGATCAGCAGTCCGACCTTGAACCGGTTTCTCTTGGACAGGGCTTTCATAGGATTGTCTTTCATTCGCTGACAGGAGATTTCATTCCGTGTGTCTGTCGTCACGGCGCCTAGGCGCGCTTGCGCCGCCGCAGTCCCAGCAGGCCGACCGCGGCCAGGGCGAGGGTC
>CAZVEV010000008.1:22115-48687 GCA_964625865.1 uncultured Planctomycetaceae bacterium
GAACAACTTCAACAACGTGGATAGCGCTTTCGTAACCATCATCCCCGCGGCCAGGGCGAGGGTCGCCGGTTCGGGGATGATGGTTACGAAAGCGCTATCCACGTTGTTGAAGTTGTTCAGGTCGATGCGGACCTGGTACGTGCCTGGTGCCACGTTATTGAACGTCTGCTGCCCCAAGGTCCAACTCGTCGAGGGCGTTGCCTGTCCGAACAGGTTCACCGAGGCCAATGACGAGAGAAGCGTGTCTCCGGCCGCATTGTAGATGCCCACCGTCGACGGCGAGTTGTCGTTGTTTGCCTCGCGATTGCTGAACCACGCGCCAAACACCAGATCAGCCGTCTCGGTGAGCGTGAAGTGCTGGAACAGCTCGAACTCACCGTTCAAGTCAACGTACTGACTGCCCTCCTGGGCGTCGTCGGGTCCGCCGCCATAACTGCCGACGCCACTGTCGACGCGAATGAGGTTCCATGTGCTGTTCGGGCCCGTCTGACTCCAACCGGTCGGTGCCGTGCCGAGGTTGTTGGCATTCGTATTCGCGGCAACAGGATCCTCAAAGGATCCGTTAACCAGAAGATCCTCCCCCAGGCCGAGGGCGATCTGGTTGCTGAAACCATAAAGGTGCCACGACGCGTTGGACCCAACCGCATTGGCCGCCGTGATCACCAGGTCCTGGCCCGCAACGGCGGTGTACCGGTAGTTGATGAAATAGGAATCCGTGGCGTTGGGCATTCCGACGGTCGTCGCGACGTCCTGGTCGATCACTCCGGTCGAGTCGGAAATGGGGCCCGGTCCGTCGGGATCGAACACGAGGGTGTTGGGACGGCTGGGGGGATTGGCCCACTGGTGAGAGTAGAGCCGTGCGTCGTAGGTCGTCCCCGCCGCGAGCCCGCTGATCGTGTACGTCTGGAGGCCCGTCCCGTCGGTCGCGGGATTGCCGTTATAGAAGAACCCCTGCATCAGGCCCGCTAGGGCTCCGCTCGTGGTGACAATGCCGGCGCCGTTGTGGTCGTTGATTGACCCGTTGGCCACCGCGCGACTGAAGTTCAACGTGCCGTTGCTTGCGTTGTTGTAGCCGGCAAACGGTACCCCATTGACTGTGACGCCAGTGGTATTGTTATCCAGATCCAGGGCATGCGTGTAGGTGTAGGCCGACTTGATGCCCGAATCGAGATCGTTGGTGACCTTGATGTAACTGATCGTGCCGGCGTCCACTGACGCAGCCGTCAGGACGAGGGCGGTCATCGTTACGGCGGCGAGAGTCAGTGCGGCCTTGGTTGGGGTTCTTGTCGTCATGAGTGTCTCCTTTAAGCGTGATCCTCTGAGCAAGCGGTCCTCAAGCAGCGGATCCATCCGTTCGGCTCGTCTCGCGAGCCAATTGAAGCTCAGAGGCCGTCTCTGAGCCCATAAGTAATACTATATACTCCAACCCCGATCAGGTCAAGGACAAAACTGGGGAGGTTCGGAAGATCCGGAGACGGCAAACCTCCACGTGCAGATCAGCGCGTTGGCAGGGGCGGGGCGATACGGTAGACTGTATGGGGCGCCGGCGGGAACTTTCCTGCCGTCGAGGCGTCTTTAACCATACGGGGCGGGTGTGCGCCCGACATGAATACCGTTGCGCCCTGCGGGGCAGGCGGGAGGCTGACAGATGACTGCAGCGACAATGCACAGGACGATAGCGGTCGCGGCCGTGCTGGCCGTACTGGTTGCCGGCGCGCCGAACATGCCGGCCGAGCTGCGAGCCGACGTGGTGGCCCTCGCGCCACCGGTGGTCGGAACGAGCGGCGCGGGGACCTCGAGCGGCCCGCCGGGCCTGCACATCAAGCGTGCCCGCGCGATCACGCTGCGGGGCTATCACGTGCTGACCGACGGGGGCGGATACCGCTGGGACTTCCAGTACTACGGCAACGTGTACCAGGGCACGAACAACGCTTACAGCGGGGCGATGTACTGTCACATCAACGGCTCGAACTTTCAGGCCCCGGGCTATGCGGGCTGGACCAACAAGACCGGCGACGAGATCGAGATGGGCCCGCACAACCGCAACGGTCTGCACGTCTACCGGCGAGTCAAGGTCTACAAGAAACTGCCCCTGGCCCGCTGGCTGGATATCTTCCAGAACCCCTCGTCGGCGCCGATCACGGTCTCGATCCGCATGTACATCTGCACGAACCACACGATCAGCAAGACGGTGACGAACACGGGGCGGGCGGCGTTCAGCGAGAAGGACTTCGCCTTCGTCACCCAGACGAGCAACGCCGGCGCGCCGTCGGTCCTGCACGTGGTGACCAGCAAGGGCGCGAAGCTTCGCCCCAGCGTGACCGTCCAGAGCAACCAGGTCTACGTCAACTACAGCCTGACCGTGCCCCCGAAGAAGACGGCGATCCTCTGTCACTTCGAAAGCCAGAGCCGCAACCGCTCCGATCACGAGAAGTTCATGAAGAGCTTCCCGACCTACCGCCTGCTGAGCGACCTGCCCGGCACGGTGCGCCGGATGATCGTCAACATGCGGGTCCTGGGCGGCTACGCGGGGGTGGACCTCGAGCGCATGGAGATGACCGACACGGTGGTCGTCGACGGCGCGGGGCCTCTGTACGGCACAATCGCCAACACCGCGTTCAAGCTCAAGACAATCATCGGCCCGCTGGAGATTCCCGCCCAGCGCGTCGTGGGCATGGCGGCGGGCATGGGCGCCACCGTGCGATTCGCCCTGACCGACGGACAGGTCATCGCCAGCGAGATGCCCTCCGACACGCTGAACCTGAACCTGCCCACCGGCGGGACGCTGCGAATCCCGTTTGCCCGCATCAGCCAGTGGTCGTATCGCCTCTCGACCCATCGCCCCGACGGCGCGGGCTTCGCGGGGCCCTACGTGCGACTGCGCACGGGCGATCACCTGCTGATTGATCCGGCGTCGGCGAACCTGGCGATCCGCACGCGACACGGCAAGGTGGACCTGGACCACAAGGCCCTGTTCCGCGTCTCGCTGGACAACCCGGGCAACGCGGTGCACCAGGTGTTCTTCCTGAACGGGTCGCACCTCGGCGGATTCGTCGAGCCGAGCGAACTGAAGCTCAAGCTCGCGCTGGACCGGACGCTGACGATCCGGCGCGACCTGGTGACCGAACTGGGCTTCGCCCCGGAAGAGAAGCCCGGGGCAAACCTCTCGGGCCTGACGCTGACGAACGAGGACGAACTGTACGGCCATCTCGTCGACAACGACATTCAGATCAGCTCGGAGTTCGGCGTGGTGAAGATCAAGCCGTCGAACATCAAGGCCGCCGCCTTCAGCCGCGACCGCGTGGGACACGTGACGCTCCAGTTGTGGGACGGGTCGGAAGTGCACGGGCAGATCGGCGCCGACCCGCTGGCGTTCCAGGTTATCCCGGGCCCGACGCTGCAGATTAACCCGCTGCAGTTTTCTCTCCTGACGCGCAGCAGCGCCCTGCCGCCGGCGTTCGTGGTGGCCGAGGCAAAGAAGCTCGTGGGCCAACTGGGCAACGACGACTACAAGGTCCGCAAGGCCGCCACCGAGAAGCTGATGAAGATGGGCAAGGGCATCGCGCCGATCCTGGTTGAGCAACTCGGCAAGACGACGGATCCCGAGGTCCGTCAGCGCCTCGAGGGGATCATCGAGAACCTCGGCGCGCCGACCGGCGGCGCGCCCCGGCCGGGCCAGCCCGGTCCGCAGATCTTCCTGCAGGGCGGGGTGCAGTGGCAGGCCATCCAGCAGAAGCAGGCCGCTGTCATGATCCGCGACTGACGCGGCGCCACTGGGTCTAGCGCCGCCGACTCAGCAGGCCGATCTTCTCGATCGGGATCCGCTTGAAGCCGAGCGTGTAGGCCGGCGAGTCGTCGCGCAACTGGAAGTTGCCCTTCGCACGGTCCACGAAGTGCGGGTCCTTGTCGATCAGGTTGTCCCGAAACGTGACGTACTTCCGGGCCGCACCGTGCACGCCGAGATGAGGAACATGATTATGCGTAGTCGGCTCTCCGCAGGCGGCGTTTCGGCCGCGGTGCTTCTCTGCTTCCTTTGCGGCGTTGCGATGGCGTCGTCCGGGCTGACGAGCATTGACACCGGCGGGCACACGATCACCAAGGTCAGGTCTGCACGACGAGGGGGCCGGTCTTTCATTGTTGCCGGCAGCTACCGTGGGGCCGTCCTGGCCATCGGGTATGACGGGAAGGTGCGGTGGGCCAACAGGCTGTCCGGTTTCATGAACCACGACCTGTGGTGCGAGGACATCAGCGGGGACGGCAAGGACGAGATCCTGGCCGCCAGCGCCGACGGCGCGGTCTACTGCATTGACGATGCGGGCAAGCTCATGTGGACGTTCAAGGCCAACGACGCGCCCATGCGTTCGGTGTGCGTGGTGAGGAGAGGCGGCGTGCCCTACGTCGCGTGCGGCGGATACGACAAGAGGCTTTACTACGTCTCGCGCTCGGGGAAACTGGTCAAGACGATCCACTCGCGCACGTACTCGAAGGAGAGAACCTGGGGCAAGGGCCCGAAGCGGGTTCCGCCGAAGGGCGTCCATACCGTCAACATCCTGCGACGCCTGCGCGGGGCGGACGGGAAGGACCTCCTGGTCGTCCACGGCGTCGTCAACAGTCACGCCGGGACGGGCTCGCTGTACGTCTTTGCGCCGCTTTCGGACACGCCCAGCCGCATCCTCCGGCTGCCGAAGCTCGCCGCCTACGGCGACATGCGTGTCCGCGACGCAGACGGCGACGGCGTCGAGGAGATTCTCCTGGGCACGTCCAACATGGTTCATGATTCAGCGTTCGTCACCATCCATCCCCGGACCGGCGAGCAGGACGTCTTCGCCATCGCCGAGCAGAGGGCGCTGCGGAAGAAGATCGACGGTTTCGGATACCGCGTGGTGCAGCCGGAGATCGTGACGTGCGACGGGCGACGCAGAGCCCTGCTGCTGTTCGGCTCGCGAATCATCCTCCTGGACGGGGACGGTCAGCCCGAAGTCCTGGCTTGCCGCTACTCGTTCAATGACATGTGGAAAGACCCGACGACGGGGAAGATCATCCTGGCAAGCAGTCAAAGCGGGGGCAGTTGCGTTCACGTCCTCGACACGAGCGATCCCGGCTGGAAGAAGGCGTACCGGGAACTGACGCCGCCGGGGAAAATATCGGCGATTCTCAAGGGCACCGAGACGGTCAGGAAGCAACTGGCCGCGTTCAGGAAGCCGCCCCGGGAGCGAGACCCCCTGCCGGTCTACCTGATGACCGAGTCCATACGCGGCCCGCTTGTCGGCCTCGTTGACACGATCCACAAGAACTACACAAGCCCCGTCTTCCTGAAGGGCGTGCACATGGGGAAGGCGGAAGACTGGAACCGGTCCGCCCTGGCCAACCAGAAATACAGGAACCGGCGGGACCGGCGGAAGACGTACACCGCCACGCGCGAGCAGATCCTCGGATACCTGACGCCGCACCTGAAGGACTGGCCGGGAGTGGCCTACTGGGGCGGGCACGGTAATGACCCGTACATGATAAGCCTCGCCACGCAGAAGAAGATCATCGACGCCGCGGGGGGCAAGAAGGTCGTGACGATCTACCCCGAGCTTGAGGACCCCAGCGAGGACTTCGCCTTCGTGTTAAAGGACCTCATCTTCCCGCTGGCCGAGTACTGCAAGGGCAAGAACGCGAACGTGTTCATCAGGACCAAGCACGTGTTCTGGCAGACGTCCATCTACAGGCCGATGTGGTCGCGCTTCATGGACGGCGAGTTCGCTGACGTGTTCGTGCCGGGCATGGAAGAAACCAGCGACAAGTCCATGGAGCTGAGCCTTGCGGCGCGGATGGGGCTGTGGGCAAGCGGTGTCGTCGGCAACTGGGGCATGCGCTGCGCCCGGGACAACACGAGCTTCGACCGGCTGCGGCAGCACTCACACCAGATGCTCCCGAACCATTTCCTGCGGCAGCAGATCTACAGCATGGCCTGCGGGGCGCGGTACGCGAACAACTTCCCGGTTGACCAGAAGTACATCAGCGTGCTCTGGGACCTCATCGCCAAGGGCGCCCTGTACGTCCCGAAGCGCAACGAGATCGTGAGCTTCTCTCCGGTTCACGTCAGCATGACCAGGCCGGACAAGCGCTTCGCGGACGACGGGAACAACGTCAAGTGGACGCTTCTTTTCGACGAGACGTTCGAGAGGGACAATCCGTTTGTCTTCAGCAGGCTCAACGGCTCCTGGCCCGGCGCGCCGGTGACCCGGTGGGACTTCTCCAGATACGCCGCCGGCGTGACGGATCGCAGGCTCAACTTCCTGCCCCCCTACCCCAGCGGGCTGGTCTTGATCACGCCCGAGCAGAAAGGCGGGCAGGCGGGATTGCGGGACAAACTCCATCCCCTGTACAGGACCATCCTCAAACAGTACGTGACCGACGGGCGCCATTACACCTCGCAGGATGGCAATGAGAAGCATGCCGCCGACACCTACTACAAGACGATTGAACGGGACATCGCCCGGTCCGCGGCGAAGATCCCCCTGACCGTGTCAGGAAACGTCGCCTGGGTCGCGGCGGTCTCGTCACCGAGGCACATCCGCCTGACCCTGCTGGACAGCGGCTACATAGACCCCGGCGATAAGACAGCCGTCGTCACGTTCAACACGGTCACGCCTGTCGCCGTCACGGATATCCTCGCAGATGAATGCATCGCCGTCGGGAACGGAAGGACCGCCCGCATCCCTGTCCCGTGCGGCATGTTCCGTTTCATCGATATCGAGATCAAGGAAGGCCTGCAGGGCCGGGGCGCGGAAACACGGTAGCGTCCCCTATCTCACCCTCCCCGGCCGCAAGCTCCTGTCCGGCACGCCTGGACGCTCAAAGAAGTCGAGAGAATAGTTGGTCCCCCCCGGATTACACGCGGCCGCGAAACGTCATAGGATCGTCGACCGCTTGATTCGCCGCCCCTCACACCGCACAATCATTGGCAACACCAGGCATATGTTCCACGGATCGACTGCTCAAGGAGCCAGAAATGCTGCGGCGTGTCCTTGCGATGGTAACGGCGACCTGCATGTCGGCGGCTTGTCCGCCGGTCCATGCCGAGGTGAAGGTCGAACAGCCCTTCTGGCCCGAGTTCCGCGGGCCTCGCCGCGACAGTATCTCCACGGAAACGGGTCTGCTGAAGACATGGCCGGCCGACGGCCCGCCCCTGATCTGGACGTACTCGGACTGCGGCAAGGGGTTCTCGGGCGTCTCCATTGCCGACGGGAGAATCTACTCCGCCGGCGACTTCGGCGAGCGGGAAATGCTCTTCGCGCTGGACCTCGACGGGAAGCTGCTCTGGCGGACGCCCAACGGTCCGAGTTGGCGGGGTTCGTCCCCGGGCTCGCGCACCACGCCGACCTACGTCGACGGCGTGCTCTACCACATGAACCCGACCGGGCGGGTGGCCGCCGTCCGGGCAAAGGACGGCAAGGAGATATGGGCCGTCGACCTCAAGAGGCGCTTCGAGGCTAAGTTCGGCGTCTGGGCCCTGTCGGAGAACCTCGTCGTCGACGGCGACAAGGTCCTGTGCCTGCCCGGCGGCAGGAGGGCCCTGGCCGCGGCGCTCGACAGAAAGACCGGCAAGACGATATGGACCACAACGGGCCTGACCGACCCGGCCGCATACTGCACACCCGTGGTCGCCACGCACGAGGGGGTCCGGCAGATGGTCACGATGACCGCACGATCCGTCATCAGCGTCAACGTCAAGACGGGCAAGCTCCTGTGGAGCCACCCCTATCGAATGGGCTTCCCGCAGCACGCCACCCCGCCGGTCTATTACCGGGGGCATGTGTTTGTCGCGTGCGGTCATTCCACCGGCGGCACGCTGCTGAAGGTCAATCCCGACTCGTCGGGCGTGACCAAGGTGTGGCACCTGCGCACGTTCGACAACTGCCACGGCGGCGTGATACGCATCGGCGGCCGCATTTACGGCTCCGGATGCCGCGTCGGCGGCAAGGGCTTCTACTGCGTCGATTTCCTCAGCGGAAAGATCATCGACACCAACCAGACCGTGGGCAAGGTATCGCTCCTGTACGCCGACGGCATGCTGTACGGCCTGAACCACAAGGGGCCGATGTACCTGATGGACGTGACGGCCGACGGGGTCAAGGTGGTTAGCCGGTTCGACATGCCCGGCAAGAGGAGAACGAACATCTACCTGGCCCACCCGGTGATCTGCGGCGGCCGCCTCTACCTGCGCGAGGGCAAGACCCTCTACGCCCACGACATCCGCGCCAAGCGGTAGCGGCCGGGGGCATCGTCACAGGCTTCCGCACTTGCCCCTCGTGCCCGACGGGGGCACAATGTGAGTTCAGGCGACTTCGGTGGATGGACAGGAACTGGACTATGCGTAGCAGATCTTCGGCGATCAGGGTTTCGGCTGTGGCTGCTGCTGCTGTCGGGCTGGCGCTTGTCGAGGGCGTCTGTCTCTCTGCCTGTACGGTAATCGTCGTCGGGCGCAAGGCCAGTACGGACGGTTCGGTCATCACGTCGCAGACAGCCGACGGGATGTTCGACTCCAACATCACCGTCGTCCCCGGGCGGACGTTCCCGCCCGGGGCCAAGGCGGGGGTCTTGTGGAACCTGACCGGGCAGAGTTCCGCGGCGCCGGTGAAGATCGGCGAGATTCCCCAGGTCGGGCGGACGTACACGTACTTCCACGTGGGCTATCCGTTCATGAACGAGCACCAGTTGGCGATGGGCGAGAGCACGATCAGCCAGCACGCAAGGCTGCAGACGACGCGGAGGGGCAAGGCGATAATGACGATCGAGCAGCTCCAGGTCTTCGCGCTGCAGCGGACGCGGACGGCCCGGGAGGCGGTCAGGCTGATGGGCGCCCTGGCCGAGAAGTACGGGTTCCTCGGCTCGTACCAGCGCCAGGGCGAGTCGCTGTCGATCGCCGACACCCGGGAATGCTGGGTCTTCGAGGTCTTCGGCGTGGGGGACGGGTGGGACCCGAGGGGCGGCAAGCCCGGGGCGGTGTGGGCGGCGAGGCGGGTCCCGGACGACCACGTGTTCTGCATGGCCAACGTCAGCAGGATCCGCGAGATCGACCTGAGTCGGCCTGATGAGTTCATGGCGTCCGTCGGCCACAAACAGCCGGCCATCGACCACGGATGGTACGACCCCGCCGGCGACAAGCCGTTCATCTGGCAGGAAGCGTACACGCCGTCGACGGGCGGCTGGTCGTTGAGGTCGGCCTTCACGTGCAATCGCCTGTACATCGTCCACAAGACCCTCGCCCCGTCGGGCAACTGGCCCATCAAGAAGCCCATCACCGACTACCCCTTCTCGATCAAGCCGGACGAGAAGGTCTCCGTGCGCGACGTGATCGCACTGATGCGGTCGACGCTGGAGGGCACGCCGCTGGACACGGCGGCGAATCCGAACTGGCGCGGCAGCCGCCTGGCCACCCCGTTCCCGTCGTCCGAACTGCAAAGGGCGTTCAAGGTCAAATACAACCGCGGGATCGCTGTCCGCGACTGCTCGCACGGGTTCGTGTCGCAGTCGCGCTCATGGCTGCCGGATCCGGTCGGCGGCCTGGCATGGTTCTTTCTCGACAACCCGCACACGAGCTGTTTCGTCCCGGTCTACGCCGGCGTTACCCGCCTGCCCGATTCATGGAAACGCTACGACCGTCGCAAGCACAGCCGCCAGTCCGCGCGGTGGACGTTCGCCCAGGCCGACAACATCGTCAATCGCCGCTACCAGGACATCATGCCAACCCTCAAGACCGTCCGCGATCCGCTGGAGGCCGGGTTCTTCACCGGGCAGTCCGCCCTGGAGGCCAGAGCGATCGAAGCCCATAAACGCTCCCCAGCCGAAGCCGCCAGACTCCTGACCGACTACACCAACCGCTGCATGCAGCGCGCGGAGAAGGCCTACCGCGACTGGATTGACCTGACCATCGCCAAGTACGACGACAAGTGAAGAGACACCGCCATGAACAGACATACGATTGACCTGCTTGGGCGTGCTGTTCTTGTCGGCATGCTGTGCCAGTGCGGCCTCGCTGCCCACGCCGATGACCGGACTGACGCGAAGATCGGCCAAGCCTTCAAGAAGCTCTGTCAGGCCAAGTGGCGCCTGGCCATGCACGACCCGTGCACGGACAACTGGAAGGAGCACTGGAGCCTCGACGGGCTGAAGGCGAAGGTCGTCAACGCGCCCGAAGGGATGACGTTCTCCGCGGGGCCCAAGTTCGGCAACGACGCCTGCCACGCGGTGATGTGGACCCGCAAGAGCTTCAAGGGGGACATCAGGATCGACTACCAGTACACCAAGACGGACAAACAGACGCGGGCCGTCACGATTCTGTACGTGCAGGCCACCGGCAGCGGGAAGGACAAGTACGCCAAGGACATCGCTCAATGGCGGGAGCTGCGCAAAGTGCCCTCCATGCGCACGTACTACAACCACATGAACACGTACCACATCAGCTATGCCGCATTCGGAGTGCGGAATGCAGATCCCTCAAACGACTACATCCGTGCTCGCCGCTACATGCCGGAAACGGGCAAGGGCTTGCGGGGAACCGGGCTGAAGCCGGACTACGCACGGACGGGCCTGTTCGCCCAGGGCGTGGCCCACCACGTCACGGTCATCAAGAGCCGGAACGACCTGTACATGCACATCCGCAACGGACGCGCCGAGAAGCTCTGCCATTGGAAGAACGAATCCCTGCCCCCCATCGTGGAGGGCAGAGTGGGCTTGCGGCACATGTACACACGAAGCGCTCGGTACAAGGACGTCCGAATCAGCGTCCTGGATGCAGCACGCGCCGGGACCGCGAGAACGAAGAAGGCTCGGGACGACTGACACAGTCCGGGGTCGGCCGGCCTATCCTTGCGGCGTGCACTGGCGGAGCATCTCCAGGGCCCGATGGTCGCCGTGGGCCTTCGCGAAGGCTTTCAGGTACCCGCGGTGCTGCGCCAGGGCCTCCTTGAACTCGGGATTGCCCGCCTGGTTGACCATCTCGCCCGGGGCGGCCTTCATGTCCACCAGTGACTCCCGCCGCTTGCCTTCGCTGTAGAGGCAGTACTTGTACCGATCCGAGCGGACCATTCGGCCGTGCGGCTTGACGTGCACGCCGTCGACAGGGCTGCACTGGACCATGTGGTTCTGCGAAACGACATAGTCGCGCGACCATTGCCCCGCCTTGCCGAGCGCCACGGACTTAAGGCTCTTTCCGGGCAGGCCGGCCGGCGCGTCAATCCCCGCGAAGTCGCAGATCGTCGGAATCAGGTCCACGCCGACGTTGGCCAGGGCATCGGAGGTCGCCCCGGTCGTCTTGCCCTTCCAGCGGATGATGAACGGCACGCGGACCGACTCGTCGTAGAAGACGGTCTTCTGGTTCCAGCGATGGGCGCCGTGGCAGTCCCCGTGATCGCTTAGGAAGACCACGACGGTGTTGTCGTCCTGCCCGGAATCGGCCAGCGCTTTGAGCACCTTGCCGACCAGCCCGTCGACGCGTTCGATCAGGCGGTAGTATCCCCAGATATGCCTGCGCCAGTCCGCTTCGGTATAGTCGCCCACGGGGAACCATCGCGCGGCCTGGTAGCTCTTGCGCATGTGGGTCATGATGTCGGTTTCGTTCTTCGGCGGGGCGGAGTTGGCCCTTATCGGCGGGCGCTGGTTCAGCGGGGGCACGGGGCCCAGCGGCTTGCCCGGGATCTTCTCCTTGCGGGCCCACTCGCAGATCTCGTGCGGGCCCAGGAACGAGGCAAAGGCAAGGAACGGGCGCGTGTGTTTCTGCCTGATGAAGCGGGCGACGTCCGTCGTGTCGGCCCGGGCGGACTTCTCCTCGAATGCCTCGAAACCGTGGGCGGTCTGGTCCTTCTTCTTGATCGGGATATGCCACTTCCCGAAGTACCCGGTGTCGTACCCGGCGTCGGTGAAGATCCTGCCCATGGACACGACGCGGGAGGGCTTGAGTTTGCGATCGGAGTTGTTCTGGATGCCGGTCTGGTGCGGGTACAGGCCGGTGATCATGGAACTGCGCATCGGCACGCAGAGCGGGTTGGGCGAGTAGGCCCGCGTGAACCGCATCCCGTCGGCGGCCAGCGAGTCCATGTGCGGGGTGTGCAGGTATTCGGTGCCCATCACGCAGCTCATGCCGTCACCGAACTGCTGGTCGGTCATAACGATCAGGACATTGGGCCTGTCCGCCCCAGACGCGCGCCGACCCCAGCTTCGCGCTGTTGTCGCCAGGAGTCCCAGGCCGCATGCGTTCAAGAACGTTCTTCGTTTCATGGTGTGTTCCCGGTCTGACAGGTCCCTAAGCCCGGTACGCGAGCATAGCCTGGGGGATCGTCGCTCTCCAGTCCGGCCCGTTAGCGGATCTTGGCCAGGGCTTCACGGGCGGCTTCGGCGGTTCGGCCTTGGCCCTTGGCCAGCCGCCTCAGGGGCTTGATGGCATCACTGGCGGGCGGGCCGATTGCGCCCAGGGCGTGCACCGCGTGCCGGGCGAGTTCCGGATGCTTGAGTCCCCCGATCAGGGCCGGGACAGCCGCCTTGGCGCGCCGCCCGATATCGGCAATCGCCCCGGCGGCGTTGATCCGAACACCCAGGTCCGAATGCTCCAGCGCCTCGATCAGGACGTCGACGTGTGGCTCGGCGGCGGGATCGATCTTCACCAGCGCCTGAACCGCCCAGACGCGCGCCACCGGGCCGTCATCCGCCAGCAGCTTCTTCAGAGGCCCGATGGCGTCCTCGGCGACGGGCCCGATCTTGCCCAGCGCGTGGGCCGCGTGGCGACGGACGGCTTCCTCGGGGCGTGAAAGGGCCTCGATCAGCGCATCGACGGCCCCCTCGGCCGCGAGGCCCTTGTTGCCGAGGTTGATCGCCGCCATCACGCTGACCTCTGGATCGTCGGACCGCAATTTGCCTATCTGGCGTTCCAGGCGGCGCCTGGCGGACGCCTCTTCCTTGCTCTCACATCCGACAACGGAAAGCAGGAGCAGCCCCATCGTCAGGGCCTGCCTGCTGCATCTGAGGCCAACTGAAATACCAGTAGTCCGTGTCATTGGATCCTCTTGATTCTCTCGGGCATGCCGCGAAACAGCCCGTAACTCGTGCCAAACACACTATTAAAAAATCGTCCGATTTTCCTGAATCCGCTATGGCATGTCAGCCGTATTGCGTTATAATAATGATAACTGCACGGCAGGCTGGTGTCAATCCCCGGCGCCAGTTCGCAGCGGCACTTGTTCCGTATGGTCACCGCCAGGCAGGTTGGCGGACAAGGGTATACGCGGTAGTCTTCAGGTGTAAGGAAGCACTTATGATTCAGACTCAGACAAGGAGCCACACCATCGGGCGACGCCTCTCGTCACGTCGGGCGCCGAGGTCCCTGCCCCGGGGCGGATTCACTCTCATCGAACTGATGGTTGTCATTGCGATTCTGGCACTCCTGGTGGGCATACTCGTCCCCTCAGTAATGGGCATCAGGGACCGCGCCATTGATGTGATGTGCAAGGCCAACCTCAAACACCTCGTCGACTCGCTGCGCGCGCACCGCGAGGCGCACGGGCATACCAGCACGTGGTCATGGCTGGACGCCGCCCAGGCCGTCGGCGCCGAGGCCGTCACGGTCTGCCCATTGGGAAGCTACGTCGCCGGCGGGACCCAGGCCAAGGGAGACACCTCGGGCGCCGTCACCACGATCTCGAACCCGCCGTCGGTGGTCTTCAACGACTTCGAGAGCAACACCAAGATCTACATGTTCAACGAGAGGACGAACTACGAACTGCCGACCTCCGTCACCGTCGACATCTCCCGGCCGGGCTACTACCCCAACAACTACACCCGGACCAGTTCCGTGATCCCCGCCGGGACGGTAGTGGACTGCAATTTCGTGTTCCACGACCCGGTCGGCCGCAGCAGGACCCGGGTTGAAGGTTCGATCACGATGACTTCGGAGATCCTGGGCATCATCTGCACGCTCGGATCGCTGGACGCAACCGATGGCGTGCTTGGCAAGCCCGGCACGCAATACGACACCGGGCGGAGGGCCCGCAACTTCGAGCCCAACGCCGAACTCATCACCGTCTCTGACGACATGCGCACCATCACCATTCACCAGTGGAAGTCGACGTATCCCGGCGAGAACATGCGGATCCTCACCCGCCCGGTGGCCGGCGGCGACGGCAGCTTCGCGATGAATTCGCAGGTCGACAGCAGGTTCCCTCGCCCGGGGCAGATCCTCCTGATCGACTACAGTTCCTCGGTGATCTATCCGTCGAACACCTCGACCATCGAGACGATGGAGAACCTGGTCGACGACGGACGCCTCCACCTGGACAGGCACCTGAACGCCGCGCTGACCGACGGCACGGTCACGGAGTTCACGCCCGACGAACTGATGTCCGGCGACGCGCCGTGGTAGCGGCCCGCTCCGCGGGCCGGGGCAACGCACGCGGATAGACAGTGCCGACCGCCGGCAGACCGTCCGGAGCCATCACCACTTCACGAAAGATTCGCGCACATCTGCTGACCGGCCGGGTTATACTGGTGCGTGACCGCGGTGCCGATCGCCTCGGCACCGGCGGCCAAGGGGGAGTGTGTGTCGGTATCAGCCCGCGAGCGGTCAGGAAAGGACAGCGCATGACGGACAGGTCGCAGCACGGCAAGGGATGTGCTCTAGTGGCATTGTGCGTGGCCCTGGCGTGTGGAGGGGCCCGCGGAGGCGATTGGCCGACGCACCGGCATGACCTGTCGCGCAGCGGCGTGACCAAAGAGACGCTTGCCGACACGCTGGCCCTCCAGTGGCGCCACGAGGCGGCCCACCGCCCCAGACCCGCCTGGCCCGAGCCGGGCAGGGAACTGAATCGACTGGCCTTCGACTACGCCTACAACGTCACCGTCGCCGGCGGGATGGTGTACTTCGGCTCGTCCGCCGACCACAAGGTCTATGCGATCGACCTGAAGACCGGCCGCCAGCGCTGGGCCTTCTTCACCGGCGGGCCCGTGCGATTCGCGCCGACCCTCGCCGACGGTCGCCTGTTCGTCGGATCCGATGACGGATGGCTGTACTGCCTGGCGCCCGACGACGGGAGGCTGCTGTGGCGATTCCGAGGCGGGCCCCGGCGCGAGATGATCCTGGGCAACGAGCAGATGGTCTCGCGCTGGCCACTGCGAACCGGGGCGGGGGTCGAGCGAGGGACGGTGTTTTTCACGGCGGGGATGTGGCCGTCGGAGGGTGTGCACGTCTGGGCCCTGGAGGCCGAGACGGGCAAGGTGCAGTGGCACAACGACACCAGTGGTACGCGCTACGTGGCGCAGCCCCATCCGACGGCGTATGCGATGACGGGCGTGGCCCCCCAGGGGTATCTGCTGGCGGGCGACGGGCAGGTGTTCGTGCCGACCGGGCGGAGCACGCCGGCGGCCTACCACAGCGAAAGCGGGAAGCTCGAATACTACCGCAGCGCCCCGACGAGTTGGTCGAATCGCTGGGGCGGCTCGTGGAACATGCTCGCCGGAGGCAAGCTGTTCTCGTGGCGATGTCACCACGGGCCTGACATCCCGGTCGCACTCGGCGAATATCAGCCCCACAAGGACGACGGCATCGTCGTATTCGACGCCAAGACGGGCAAGGAACTGCGCGAGGTGCCCGGCACGCTCGACGTGGTCATCGACCCTGACACGCAGACGCTGTACGCCTCGGGCAGCGGGAAGATCAGGGCATATGACGTGGCGGCATGGCTTAAGGGGGGCAAGGGCCTCAAGGCCCGGTGGGAGTCGCCCCACACGCGGACCTACGCAATGATCCTCGCCGGCAAGACGCTCGTTGTCGGCGGGAGCGACACGGTGACGGCCATCGCGGCCAAGACCGGCAAGGTGCTCTGGCAGGACAAGGTGACGGGGCAGGTCCGCGACCTGGCCGCCGCGGACGGACGCCTGCTGGCCAGCACGACGGCTGGTCATATCCTCTGCTACGGACCCAAACCGACCGCAACCCCGCCTGTGGTCTCCTCAACCCGCCGCTCCTCGCCGCTGGACAGCCACGGACCGGACCATCGGGCCGCCAAGACAGCCCGACGAATACTGGACCAGACCGGCAAGACCGACGGGTACTGCCTCGCCATCGGCGCCGGAAACGGCCAGGTGCTCTATCATCTGGCCAAGCAGTCGAACCTGCGCATCTGGTGCATCGAACGTGATGGCGAGAAGGTCGCCGCGGCCCGCGAGGCCCTCGACGCCGCTGGCTTGTACGGCGTGCGCATCACGATCCATCACGGCCGTCTGGGCGACCCGATCTACCCACAGTTCCTCGCTGACCTGGTGATCTCCGCCGACGCGACCGGGCGGGCGCTGGCGTCCCTGCCGGCGGACGAAGTCTATCGCGCGATCCGCCCGTCCGGCGGCTGCGCGTATCTGCCTGCCGAGGGCTTTCCAGGCGGGCGAGCGGGAATCACGGCGTGGCTTCGCGCGGGCAAGGTGCCCGATGCGGAAATCGCCCACGTCGGCCCTACGGTACGCGTCGAGCGGGCCGCCCTGAGCGGCGCGGGCGACTGGACGCACCAGTACGCCACGGCGGCCAAGCCGGGCAGTTCGTTCGACACGCTGGCCCGCCTGCCGCTGCGCCCGCTATGGTTCGGGCGCCCGGGACCGATGACGCTGGTGACGCGACATTGGGGCGGCCCGTCGCCCTTGTGCGTCGACGGGCGGATGATCGTGATCGGCCAGGATCACCTGACGGCCGTCGACGCGTATAACGGACGACCGCTGTGGCGGCGCACGTTCAAAGGCGCCGGCTGGTATCCCGTGCGGTCTCGCGGATCGGGCGCTGCGGCTGACAGTGACAGCGTCTATCTCGTCCAGGGCGCCAGGTGCATTCGCCTGGACATCGCCACCGGGCAGACGCGCCAGGTCTACGCCCCCCCGCTCGCGCTGGCCGGCGAGCCGACCAAGGGCACAAGCCCCGTCGCGTGGAGCTACCTCTCGGTCACCGACGACGGGGTCCTGGGGGCCCTGGGCACGCGGCGGACAAGCGGCTGCTTCTTCGCCCTGACGAAAGACGGGGCAACGCGATGGGTCTATCCCGCCGCCGGCGCGGTCGGCCATAACGGCGTGGCCGTCGGCGCGGGGCGAATCTTCCTTCTCGACGCGCCCGACAGCGCGGCGGTCGCGCGGGCGAGAAAGCGGGGCAAGAAGATCGCCCTGAAGCCCGCGGTGGTTGCCCTTGACACCCGCACCGGACGGGCCGTGTGGCGTACGAGTGAGGGACTGGCCGACCACTACGCCTTGTGGCTGGCCGACGGCGTGCTGGTCGCACAGGGGTCCAACGGCATCATCGGCTACGACGCCAAGACCGGCAAGACGCTCTACACCCGCAAGGCCAGGGTCCGCAAGTATCCCGTGATCGTGGGCAAGACGATCTACGTCGAGCCGCTGGCGTTCGATCTGCACACGGGCGAGCCGAAACAGCGAACCAATCCGTTCACCGGCGAGAAGACGAAATGGAGTTTCACGAGGTCCTACGGCTGCGGGGCCCTGTCGGCGGGGCAGAACCTGCTGATGTTCCGGTCAGGCACGCTGGGCTTCTACGACCTGGCCGGTGACGGCGGGGTGTTCAACTTCGGCGGCGTCCGGGCCGGGTGCTTCATCAACGCCATCGCGGCCGCCGGGCTCGTGCTGGCCCCGCCCTCTGACGCCGCCTGCACCTGCTCGTACAGCTTCCGCACAACGGTGGCGCTGGCCCCGGCCGAGACACGCAGCGACTGGTCGATCTTCTACGATGCCCTGCCGACGACGGCCGTCCGGCGCGCCAGGTTCAACCTCGGCGCCCCGGGCGACCGGCGCGACAGGGGCGGAACGATGTGGCTGGCCATGCCGCGGCCGGCGACCCTGCGCAGGCGAAAAGAGGTCGACGCGCCGTTCAGGTTCACCCTGTTCGACGGCTGCGGCGCATACCAGTTCAGCGACGGCAACCGGATCGAAGGCACCGAGACGCCCTGGCTGTACGCCAGCGGACTTCGGGGCCTGCAGAAGGCCGAGATCGATCTGCACGTTCTCGACGCGGGCCTGGCGGCCTGGGCGACGACGCAGGGCGCAAGCCCCCCCGCCGACGCCAAGGGCGACACGTACAAGCGTGTCCCGATGGGCGGCGGGGCGACGGCAGTCCTGCGTCACGACAAGGAGAACCTGTACGTCACGTGCACGCGTCCGGCTGTCGCGGGGGCCGACGGCAAGCCCAGGCCGTGGCGGACCGGCATTACCGACGACGACGGGCCGGTCTGGAAGGACGACTCGTTCGAGGTGTACTTCAGCACCGTGCCCGAGCGGCGCCAGCCCCACGCGACCCGTTGCCTCCATCTCGGCGTGGGGGCGACCGGCGCGAGGTACGACGCACTGTGGACCCATGCGCGGCTGGTCTGGCCCGTTCGCGAGATTCCCCGTCTGACTGATATCACCGTCGATGGACAGGCCGACGACTGGAAGGATCGCGGCCTGAAGGTCCAATCCCTGACCGGCAAGCACGGGGGAAGATACGGCCTGATGCGGCAGGCCGAGAACTTCGACCAGGCCCTCCGCGTCGGCTGGAACGACCAGGGCCTGCTCGTCCTCGTGGAGGTCACCGATGACGTGGCCTTTGAGGCCCGCAGCGCCTCGCAATTGTGGACCGGCGACGCGTTCGGCATGCTGGTGACGGGCAAGATCGGCGGGCGCGAGAGCTACCACCTGGTCGTCTCTCCCGGGACAGACGCCAAGTTCCCCAAGCCCAGGATCCGCCTGTATGACTACCGCAAGGACCGCCGGGTCAAGCTGGCCAGCACGGTGATGTGCAGGAAGACCGAAGACGGCTATGTCGCGGAAGTGCTCCTGCCCTGGAAGAACTTGAAAATCAAGCCCAAGGCCGGACTCCAGGTCGGCCTGCAGATGTTCCTCAGCGATGCCGACGGCAAGGGCAAGGGCGATCTGTTCGAAGTCGCGTGGCACGCGGGGGGACATCCGAAGTCGAACCCCCGCGCTTTCCAGCCCCTGCGACTGGGCGAGAAGGCGGGCAAGGCGATCGTCTTCAGACGAAGCGGCCAGCCGGACAAGACCGGCCTGCTGCCCGCCGCCGAGCCCTATCCCATGCCGATCCAGGTCACGTCCCTCGGGGCCACGGGCGAGGACCCGGCGTACAAAGGCCCGTGGACGTCAGCCGTCCGCGCCGAGGCCAACGAGTTGTCCGCCGAATTGACCATCCCTTGGAAGATGCTCGCCGACGCCGGCCTTAAGGCGGACAAGCTCATGGTCGACGTCACCACGCGAGGTCCGCTGCGCAGTCCGCCGCGCCCGAGCAAGGTCTTCCGGAAACTCGTCCTCGCCCCGGTCGAAGCGGTCCTGCCCAAACGCGTGACGCTGCGTTTGCACTTCATCGAACACGACAACGTCACACCCGGCCAGAGGGTCTTCGACGTCAAGGTCCAGGGCAAGGTGATGATCGAGGCCCTCGACGTGATCGCCGCTGCCGGCGGGACCAACCGCCCGCTGGTCAAGGAGTTGACCGGCATTGACGCGACGCGGAATCTGACGGTTGAACTGGTGCCCAGGACCAAGGCCGTCACGCCGTCAACCGCTCCCATCATCAGTGCCATCGAACTGACCGCCGATGCGGTGGCCCCGAAGTAGCCCGCCGTGCGCCGAGGCCGCTCCTGAATCGTATGCTCCCCGTGCAGGCGTCTGACGTCTGTGATGGTCCATGAAGGCGCAGGTGGGTGTGCGCGACGGTCGCGCCGGGCCTGCGTCGGGTCCTCTGGGTCAGAGGTGACATCATGAAGGGACTCCTCACGCTTGCCGTGATGGGGATGATCCTCATGCCGATCGGCGGTGTCCGGGCAACCGGGTCCATCGCCGAGGCGGCCCCCGCGGTAACGGCGCCACCGGTAGCGAATCCGTGGCTGGTCTCCCCGGTCAGGCTCGTGGTCGTCAGTGTGGTGCTTCTGGCGGCGTCGTGGCTCAACCGCTACCACAGGCGCCAACTGCACCCCGAGGGCTGCAGGACGTAACCCGCCTGATAATTGCGACCCGTGCCGATTGGTATATCCCGTTGCAAGCACGTTGTCGGGGGCTATAATCATCTTCAGACCAGACTGCGGGTCTCAGGGCGACCCGCGGCGTGACAGGGAAAGGCCTTGCAGCATGGATCTGATCCCGCGCAAGCCCATCGAACTTCGGTTCCGTTCGACGCCGGCCCATCTGCCGGTGGTGCGGGCGGCGATCGAGAAGATATGCGAGTTGCTCGGCATGGACGACGACACGACCGGCGGGGTGGTCCTCAGCGTCGACGAGGCCATGACCAACATTATCAAGCACGCCTACAAGGGCGACCATGACGAGCCGATCGACGTGACGCTGCGCCCGATCGGTGAGCCGGACCCCCACGCCCTGGAGATTACCCTGGCCGACCGCGGCCAGTACGTGGACCCCTCGAAGATCCAGTCCCGCAACCTGGACGACGTGCGTCCCGGAGGCCTGGGCGTGCACATCATCACCAAGTGCATGGACGACGTCTCCTACGCACCGCGCGAGGGCGGCGGGACCGTTCTGACGATGACCAAGACCCTCCAGCCGACCGAGGCGGAGCAGAGCAAGGACCTATCGCCATGAGTAACCAACCAGCAAACAGCCCGGTAACGGGCGTACGGTGGCAGGAACGGATTGCGATCGTTGACGTCGCGGGCGACATCGACCTGAACCGCAGCCTGGACTTCCAGAAGTCGCTGCTGGCCGTGCTGGACGACCGCCCGTCGCGCATCATCGTCAACCTCAGCGGCGTGCCCTACATGGACTCCTCGGGCGTCGCCTCCCTGGTTAAACTGCTCTCGCGTGCGCGCAAGAGCGGGTGTCAGTTGTCCCTCGTGGGCCTGACGCCGCGCGTCAAGAGCCTCTTCGAGATCACGCGACTGGACATCGTGTTCAACATCTCCCCCACCGAGAAAGACGCCCTGGCCTGACCGCCGGGGGCGTGTCGATCGTCCGGCCCCGCGGCATGGGGAGCCGGCGAGGTCGGCAGGAAAGGGCCTCGCCATGATCCTGGGCGTTCCGTGTGAGACCAAGACCGATGAATACCGGGTAGCCCTGCTGCCGGTAGGCGCCGAACTGCTCGCCGCGGACGGACACACCGTGCTCGTCCAGGCCGGCGCGGGCAGGGGCAGCGGATTCGAAGACGCCGAATACGCCGCCGCCGGCGCCGAACTGGTCCCGGAAGCCGACGACCTGTTCGCCCGGGCCGAGATGATCGTCAAGGTCAAGGAACCTCAGGGGGCCGAGATCGATCTCCTGCGAGCCGACCAGATTGTCTTCACGTACTTCCACTTCGCCGCCTCGCACGAACTGACCGAAGGCTGTCTTGCCTCGGGCATCACGGCCGTCGCGTACGAAACACTCCGCGACGCCAACGGGCGCCTGCCGCTGCTGGTGCCCATGAGCGAGGTCGCGGGCAAGATGTCCGTCCAGGAAGGCGCCAAGTACCTCGAGAAGCCCATGATGGGACGCGGTATCCTGCTGGGCGGCGTGGCGGGGGTGGCCCCCGCGCGCGTGCTGATCCTTGGCGGCGGGGTGGTGGGCACGGCCGCGGCACGCGTGGCGGCAGGCATGGGCGCCGACGTGGTCATCATGGACATCGACCTGAATCGCCTTCGCACGCTCGAAGACATCATGCCCGCCAACGTTCGAGGCCTCTACTGCGACCCGCACGCGGTACGGACCGAAGCGGCCCGTGCGGACCTGGTGATCGGCGCGGTGCTGATCCCCGGCGCGCGGGCGCCGCAACTGCTGGACCAGAGCGTCGTCAGGACGATGAATCCCGGCGCGGTGATCGTGGACGTGTGCATCGACCAGGGCGGATGCATCGCCACCAGCCGCCCCACCACCCACAGCGATCCGACGTACATCGTCGACGGCGTGGTGCACTACGGGGTGACGAACATGCCCGGCGCGGTCGGCCGCACCAGCACGCAGGCCCTGTGCAACGCCACCGGCCCCTACGTGCGTCAACTCGCCCGCCTCGGCGCCGAGGCCTTCGCCGCCCAATCCGAGGGCCACGCCGCCGCCATCAACATGCGCAACGGACAGATCACCAACCCCGCCGTCGCCGAGGCGTTCGCCTGAGACTGCGAATGTGTGTTGTCCTGCATCGCGCGGGATTGCAGCGCGCACTGCGCGATGACGCCGGGGATCACTCGCTCGAACGCCCCGCGTTCGTCGTTTGACGGCGCATCGTGTCCTCGGTGCACCAGTTGACCGCTCGCGGTTTCGCGCGTCGTTACCCCTGATGTTTCCCGCGCTGCATCGCGATAACGCCGGTCCGCGCGAGTTCCTTGATGCCGTACGGGCGCACCAGTTCGACGAACGCCTCGACCTTCTCTTCCGTGCCCGCCAGTTCGACCACGACGCTCGACGGCGCCACGTCCACCACGCGCCCGCGGAACAGGTCGGCGACCTGGATCACCTCGGCCCGCTTGGCCGGCGGGACGTGAATGCGTATGAGCATCAGGTCGCGCTCGACGCACGCGGTGTTCTGGAAATCGCGTATCTTGACCACCGGAACAACCTTGCCCAACTGCTTGCGCACCTGTTCCAGCACGCGGTCATCGCCGACAACCACTATCGTCATGCGGCTCAGGGCCGGATCCTCGGTCCGCCCGACCACGAGCGAGTCGATGTTGAACCCCCGCGCCGCGAACATCCCCGCCACGTGGGCCAGGACGCCCGGCTGATTCTCCACCAGTGCGCTGATAACGTGTTTCATCGTCACTCTCCAATCGCCGCCCGGACTGCCGCCCGCACGGCGCGTTGTCTCTGTCTGTCTTACGCCAACTTGCCCAGGTCCATCTCGTGGAGGCTCTTGCCCGCCGCCACCATCGGGTAGACGTTCTCTTCCGGCTCGACCTTCACGTCCAGGACCACAGGCCCCTCGTGCGTCAGCGTCTCGTGTATTCCGTCGGCCAGTTCCGACCGCTCGCTGACGGTCACCGCGTGGGCGCCGAAGCCGCGAGCAATGGCCCCGAAGTCCGGACACTCGTGGTCCACCGCCGAGTAGCGATGGTTGTAGAACATCTCCTGCCACTGGCGCACCATGCCCAGGTACCCGTTGTCGAGCACGACGAACTTGACCGGCTGATTGTGCTGCACCGCCGTGATCACCTCGATCATCGTCATCGAAAAACTGCCGTCGCCGTCGATGTCGATCACCGTCTTTCCCGGATTGCCGAACTGCGCCCCGATCGCCGCCGGACAGCCGAAGCCCATCGTTCCCAGCCCGCCGGAGGTGATGATCTGCCTCGGCCTCTTCCATCCGTAGAACTGGGCGGCCCACATCTGGTGCTGCCCCACCCCGGTGGCCACGATCGCGTCGTGATCGGTCATCTTGCCCAGCAGGTCGATGACCTCCTGCGGCTTGACGTGCCCTTCGGCAGTGTAGCGCAGGGGATACTCGGCCTTCCATGCGCGGATCCGTTCCAGCCAGGGCGAGCGGTCGGGCGCTTCGATGAACTCCACGAGTCTGGCCAGGATGCCCTTGGCATCGCCCACGACGGGGATGTCCACCTGCACGTTCTTCGAGATCGACGCCGGGTCGATGTCGATGTGAATGATCTTCGCATGCGGCGCGAACGTCTCGAGGTTGCCCGTAACGCGGTCGTCGAAGCGCGCGCCGACGGCGATGAGACAGTCGCATTCCTGGACGGCGTAATTCGCCGTCGCCGATCCGTGCATGCCGAGCATCTGCAGCGACAACTCGTCGGCCTCGTCAACCGTGCCCAGCGCCATCAGCGTCGTGGTCACCGGCAGCTTGCCTTTGGCGGCCACCGCGCGAAGCTCGTCGGTGGCTTCGGCAATCACCACGCCCCCGCCGACGTACAGCACGGGGCGCTGCGAGGCGTTGATCGCCTCGGCGGCGGCCTTGATCTGGCGAACGTGCCCTTCCGTGCGCGGCTTGTAACCGGGCAGGCGCAGCGCAAGGTCCGGCTCGGCGGCCAGGCGGGCGACGGTGGCGTCGACGGCGATGTCGACGACAACCGGGCCGGGTCGGCCGGTGCGGGCAATATGAAACGCTTCCTTGATCGTCCGCCCGAGGTCTTCCACGCGAGTGACCAGGAAGTTGTGCTTCGTGATCGGGCGGGTCACACCGGTCACGTCGGCTTCCTGGAACGCGTCGTTGCCGATCAGCGAACTGCGGACCTGGCCGGTGAAGGCCACCAGAGGCACCGAGTCCATGTTCGCCGTCGCCAGCCCCGTCACCAGGTTCAGCGCGCCGGGGCCTGAGGTGGCGATGACCGCCCCCGTCCGTCCCGTCGACCGGGCGTACGCGTCAGCCATGTGACACGCGCCCTGCTCGTGACGCGTGAGCACGAACTCGATGGGCGAGTCGTACAGGACGTCGAAAATAGGAAGGACCACCCCGCCGGGGAAGCCGAATAGAATCTCGACGCCCTCGTCGAGAAGCATCTGGTTGAAGACCTCGGCCCCGCTTTGTCCGAGCAGGGGTCCGCTGCGTGCTGCGGCATCATCATTTGTCTGAGTCATGGCATGCGCCCTTTAGTCTGTTGTCGCAAGAGTATAGTCGTCGTCGCCGCACCGAGATAGGGCAAAAACACCGGAATCCACACAGGGAGACGTTCGTGGGGAGGGTGTCGGCCCGCGGGCCGGCTGGCATCTGGATCGGCCGCTACGCGCCTAGTGCGACAGCGGCCTGGCGTACAATGACCACGCGCAGGGCTGACAGCGCAAGAACCGCCCGCCCCGTGGGGAGGCTCTTCCGCTCGACACGTTGCAGTCTCTGGCCGTTCATTGTACCTGTCATCGTACACCCGCGGTCTCGGCATGTCAAGTCACATCTGGCTCGACGGGCGGCCAGACACGCAGGCCGTCCCCTGGCCGCCTGCCGGAGGCGAAAACGACCTGCCACCCGCCTTGGCGCCTGATCGTCGCTTAGGCCGCCTCCTGACGCCCGCCAGAGGGTCCGGCTGGGATCGGAGACGCTGCGGGGCGCCCGGAACCACTCCCACTGACGACTGGTCGCCCCTTTCCACAGCATCTGCGGATTCTGTAAAGCACGATGATAAATCCGTGCATTGCTGGCCTGTTTATCCTATAATTCCCACCTAGCCGGTTATGGATGCTGTCGGACGTACCGAAACAATCGGGCCGACAGGTCTGCCGGGCGGCGCTGGAATTGACAAAGGATTCCAGTCGAGAACGCCGATGGGTCTGATAGGTAAACGGTTTACCTCATGCTTCAGGTCGACCAGAATATTCTGTAACACCATATGAAGTCTGGAGTTGCAAATGGCCGAGACACTGTCAACATTCGCCATCGCCAAGATGCTGTATGTTGATCCGGGTAGTGTGGCAAACTGGATTGACCAGGGGATGCTCCATGCCCATCGAACGCCGGGCGGTCACAGGCGCGTGGTGGCCGAGGACCTCGTCCGCTTCCTTCGTGAGCACAAGATGCCCGTTCCCGAGGAGTTGGCCGCCCCACCGACACGCGTTCTCGTCGTCGATGACGAAGGGCCCGTCGCACAGATGATCGCCCGCGCGATCCGGGCGGCCCATCCCGAATATGAGGTCATCGTCGCCAATGACGGCTTCAAGGCCGGGACGATGATCGCCTCGCAACAGCCTGACGTGGTTATCCTCGACCTGCGGATGCCCGGCATGGACGGGTACGAAGTCTGCAGCATGATCAAGTCGAACGACGCGACGAAGCACGTGGAAGTCCTGGCGATGACGGCGTATCCCTCGTCCGAGAGCGAAAGCCGAATCCTCGAGTGCGGCGCGCGGGTCTGCCTGTCCAAGCCGCTGGATATCGACAGACTGCTCGAGGAAGTCACGGCGGCTCTATAGCGTGCTCCCCGGCGCTGCAAACCTTACACCATCGCGCGGGGGCCTCTGGATCAGCCTGCTGCTTGGCCTGGCCGGCTGCTTCGGCGTGCCGGACGCCCACGGCCCGGCTGACACGTTCGGGATCGACTTCGCCCTGCCGCATGCCGGCCGGACGCACGGAGCCATCATCTTCGTCGTCGACGGCGTGAACGCTCGAATCTTCCAGGAGATGCTCGACGCCGGCGATCTGCCCGCTATCGAGAAGTACGTCGTCCGTCGCGGGCTGTACGTTCCGCGCGCAGTGGCCTCACTGCCATCGGCGACGCTGCCCAATCTCACCAGCATCGCAACCGGTCTCCTGCCGGGGCGACACGGCGTCACGGGCGTGCGGTACTTCGACCGTGTGAGCCTTCTCTGGCGGAACTACGCCACCATCGCCCAGAAGAACACGCTCGACGACGACTACCGGGCAAAGACGCTCTTCGAGCACTTCGGCGACCGGGCGACGTTCTCGCTGTTCTACCAGCCCCACCGCGGGACCACCCGATTCTTCGAGAACCGCTACCGCGCGGGCGGGGCGTTCTTCGCCGGGCAGTACCGCTTCATCGACCGCCTGACGCTGTCTCGATTCGCCGACGTTGCCGACGCGGCCCGCGCGCGGGGGCGCTGGCCGGCGGTGACGGTGGCCTAGTACTCTGTCCGAGCTACATTGTCGGGTATAGTTTCCTCAACCTGATCCGGG
>CAZVEV010000009.1:0-48561 GCA_964625865.1 uncultured Planctomycetaceae bacterium
TGCTCGAGATGTATTCCTTGCCGGGCATGACGCGCTCGAAGCTGTGGGCCAGCAGGGGGGTGGCCTTGATCTTCCGATTGGCGAACGCCTTTTTCAGGATGGGCCAGGCCTCGAACTCCGTCGTGCCCGGCGCGACGGTCGTTTCGATCAGCACGAGGCACTTGGGCGGGATCTTCTCGCCGATGGTCCGCATCGTCGCCTCGAGGGCGGACATCTCGGCCTCCCCGGTTCGCATGTCGCCCAGGTCGTGCTTCGTGTAGTCGCACTGGACGTCGACCACCACGCAGTCGGCCAGCGTGAGGCAATCGCTGTTGAACGTCGCGGTGAGCGTCTTTTTCTCCAGCACGGTCCGCTCGATCATCGGGTCCACCGAGGGGTCTTCGGCTTTAACCGGCGACTCGCCGCGGTTCAGCAGGGGGATCTTCCAGTAACTCCGCGTGGAGGGCCTCTGACAGCCGATGACGAACTTGCTCGGCTTGCCCTTCTTGTCCGTCGTGTCGGCCACGATCGCCGCCATCACCGCCCCGACAAAGCCGACACCCATGACCACGACGATCTCCTGCCCGTCCTTGCGGGCCTTGGTCACCAGGCGTTTGAGGCGCGCCATTTCCTTGGCATAGGCGTCCTTTGTGGGAATCTCGAACTGCTCACCGGCGGGGCTTACGGAGTAGAGAGTCATGATGGTGACCTTTCGTCAACGTGTAGGAGCCCGGCGATACACGGGCCCTCAGGGAATAAGATTCTTCGATACAGCACCTTATCCCGCATCGGCGTTTCGCCGCTTCCGCCATGACCCTTTTCGGCGCATTTCCTGAGCGTTTTCGGGCACTTGCGGATTTCGGATTGCGGAAGGGGGACTACTCCATTTACGATTGTCGATTGAACGGCCGGACAGTTCGGGGGGCAAATGCACGAGGATGGTGAGACCATGGGTCAAGCCGAGACTGCCGCAAACGTAAGCGTCGCGACCACGCAGGTCCAGCGGGAGGCGATTTATCGGTTTCGGTACCAGGTGTATGTGGAGGAACTGAAGCGGGACTACCCCGAGGCGGACCACGAACGCAAGTGGCTGCGGGATGACGATGACGAGCGGGACTACACGGTCAATCTGTACATGGGGCCGCTTGACAGAATCGTGGGTGTGGTGCGTCTTCTCGTCTGGCCGCCGGGCCAGGTGCCGGCCGACTACGGGCAACAGTTTTCCATGGAGATCTTCCCGGGCATCGAGGACCTCGTAACCTCGGAGATCGGCCGCCTGATGGTCAAGCCCAGCGCGCGGGGCAAGACCGTGTTCCCGTCGCTGATCAATGCGATGTACGACCACCTGGTGGCGCGGGAGTGTCAGTTGAGCTTTCTCTATTGCGTCCCGGGCCTGGTCAAGCACTATCGGCGGAACCTGGGGGCCAGACCGTACGGCGGGCGGTTGATCCAGGCCGGCTCGAGCGTGGGCATACCGATGGTGGTCATCGTCTCGGACAGCGACTACCTCGCCCGGTGTGGCGCGGTGTTCAGCGATCTCAGCAAGACGTACTTCGACGTCGCCCGGAAGCCCAGGCTCGACGTGTCTCGCTTTTCGGGCGTTCTGGAGGGCGACGCCGTCCCGATCAAGCTCGACCAGGAAGCCGTCTGGAGCCAGTTCCAGCACCAACTGCTCGCCGGCGACTCATCCGTTCCGACGTTTCTCAGTTCGCTTTCCCCCGATGCCGTCCGGGAACTGACGACCTCGGGATTCATCCTGGACCTGTCGGCCGGCGACGTGGTGGCCAGGAGCGGCACGGAGGAGCGGGAAGTCTACGTCATTCTGAAAGGCCTGTTCGAAGTGATCGATCAGGGGCAGAGACTGGCCATCCTCGAGAAGGGCGACCTGTTTGGTGAGATCGCGTTCTTCACCGAAGCCGGGCAGCGAAGTGCGTCCGTGCGCGCCATGAGCGGCGGACAGGTCCTGGTGCTTCGCCGCAACTTCCTCAAGGAACTGACCCGAAGCGACCCCGAAGCCGGCTTCCAGATCCTCAACAACATGGGCCGAGTGATGGCCCAGCGGATCATCGGCCTGAATCACGCCGTTCTCGCGGCCAAGCGGGGTTAGACGGGTCTACGATTGTCGGTTGCTGTTTGAGCGGTCTGGCCTACTGGTCCGTCCGGGTTCCGATGTACGTCGGGATCGGGCGGGTAGTGTAGAAGCGGCATCTTGCCGCTTTGAAAAGACCGCCAACGCGCGATTCGATCGCGTTATTGCAGTGCGGCAGGATGCCGCGTCTACGCCAAGACCGCCCGATCCCGACGTACATCGGGACCCGGACGGACCACTAGTCCGCGCGCCAGGTCAGGGTGTCTTTTCGGCAGTGGGGGCAGATGTCGGTGGTGGGCTGGGCCGCGCTGGCGGTCAGCAGGTGGGCGTGAATGTAGTGTTTTCGGCACCACGGGCAGCGGGCCATCAGGTAGGCGACGTTCTTGCGGCAAGAGGTGCAATTGACCGGGCGGAGGGTGGTCGGCATGCCGCCGCCGAAGGCCTCGGTTACGGTCTGGCGCCCGGTCGTCCAGCGATGGTCGCACCCGGAGCATCGGAAATGGTAGTCGCGCGGGATGTTCACCTCGCGGGGGTCCGGCGTGGCGTGGCGGCGCCAGACCCACAGACTCCCCGCAGCCGCCAACGCCGCCAGTGAGATAATCACCAGCCACTTGTGCGCCATCCCGCCGGATTCTCGATCGGACCGAAACGTCATGGGAGGTGCACCTTCACGGCTCGAAGTAGTTCACGTGGCGCCACAGGGGGGTCTGCTGGTTGAAGGTGGCCCCCTTAACGACCTCGATATGTCCGTCGAAGAACGACATGCGTCCCCGTCCGAAGTGGCGTTCGGTGATCAGGTCCCACGAGTTGGGGATCACGTAGGCGTCGTTGAAGGGCGAGAACTCGGCCTCCTCGAAGAGCATGAGGGTGGATTCCGGGCGGGGCATCCGGCTGCGCTTGGGATACCCACTGGGTCCAACGTGCTGGATCTGCCCGTTTCGGGTGTAGCTGAAGGTCGCCGGCTTGATGGCCAGGCTGGCCGGGGGCGTACGGCGGCCGGTGTCGGCGGGGCAGGTGAAGGCATCCGGCATGTCGTCCATATAGTCGCCGACGATCAGGATGCTCTGGTCCGGAATCGTGCCAATGTTCGGCCAGCCGGGAATGCCCCGCAGACTGCCCGCCTGGGGGTACTCCGTGGTCAGGTAGTCGCGGGCGCGGCACATGAAGCCGCCGTTGTCGGCCGCGTAGGCCGTGTCGGCTACGTGGAGCTGCTCGAGCCTCGTGCCGCACGTGATCAGGCGCCCGAAGTCCATCGCATGGTGCAGCGACGGGGCGAGAATGGTCAGCAGGAGGGCGATGATCGCTATCACGACGAGCAGTTCGGGGAGAGTGAAGCCCCGTCGAGAGGTTCGTGCACAGGTATCGGCCATCTGTCACCGCCTTCAGACATCACGTGTTTGGCCCGACCCGGACAGCCCCAACCGCGCAGCCGACGGACTGCCCACCCTAAGCGGTAGCCCAAGGCCACCACGGCCAACTGCCATAATTATAACCGTACGCAGAGCGGCGGAGCACGCTATTTCTTCTGTTTGTATATCCGCACGTAGTCGACCAGGTACTTCTGGGGCAGGATCTTGTCGTCCATCGGACCGCCCCAGGAGCCGCCCAGGGCGAGGTTGATCAGCAGATAGTGCGGCCTGCGGAAGGGGTTGTCGGCGCCCTTGCCCGCGCGGTCTATCGGGAACGTGTGGAACTTGACCTTGTCGAAATAGAAGTCGATCCGGTCCGGGAACCACTCGATGGCATAGACGTGGAAGCCGTCGTACGGCGCCTTGGTCTTGTGCCTGCCGGCCATCGACCTGTGCTTGCCGTCCACCGCGTAGTGTGCATTGCCGTGCACCCTGTGCGGGTCCTTGCCCACGTACTCCATGATGTCGATCTCGCCGCAGCGAGGCCAGCGGTTGACCGACCGGTCGACGCCCAGCGTCCAGATGGCCGGCCAGACGCCCTTGCCCTTCGGCAGCTTGGCGCGGACCTCGATTCGCCCGTACCGGAAACTGAACTTGCCCCGCGTGATCAGGCTAGCCGCCGTGTAGTCGGCGTGCTTGCGGTTCTTGCGCCGGTCTTTCGAGCCGGCCTTGTACTTCGGGTTCGGGTACTTCTCCTTGCGCCCCGTGATCACGAGCATGCCGCCGGTGACCACCGCGTTTTCCGCCCGCCGGCGCGTGTAGTACTGCAACTCGTTGTTGCGGACCCACCCCTCCTCGTAGTCCCACTTTTTCGCATCCGGCAGGCCGGGCGTATTGAACTCGTCGGACCAGACAAGCTCCCAAGGCCTCGCCGCCTGCGCGCCGGCGGTCAGGGCCAGAATGGTTACGAGAATCAACATCGCAAACCTGTTCATGGTCTTACTCCTTGAGTCCAAGTAGATGTTCCCGAGCGGGCCATATCAAGGATCAACCGATTCCGTAGGACAGACGGCGGAGCAGAGCGCCGACGGACCGCATCAGGCCGAACCGGGCCAGTCGGGCCGTCAGGGAACCGAACTTACGGTAGCAGAGGTTAAACAGCAGGTAAGGCGCCCTCCGCCGTGGGTCGTCGGGCAGACGTTTGAGGATGCTCTTGAACGAGTAGAACTCGCGGTAGGCCCGGAGGTAGCCTTCCCGCAACTGCTCGGGGGACATCTGCTTCGGCTGGAAGACCACGTGCGATGTGTTGTAGCGGCTCCAGTCACGATCGATGATGCGGCCCTGGGCGTCCAGCTGCTCGTACAGCGTCGTGCCCGGATACGGCGTGAGGATGTGGGCGGTCATCGTTTCGACCTTGTTGGCCGTCAGCCAGGCCACCGTGCTATCGAAGACGTCCTGCCCATCGTGGTCGAAACCGAACGCCATGGAGGCGTTGACCATGATCCCCCGGGCGTGCAGGTCGCCGATCAGTCGTTCATAGCGCGCCGTATCATTCTGTCGCTTGTTCACGCTGTGGACCGATGCGGAGTTGATCGACTCGAATCCGATGAACAGGCTGCGACAGCCTGACCGGGCCATTGCGTCCATAAGGTCCGGATGGGCTCCCAGGTTTGCCGACACCGCCGCATGCCACGTGATGCCCAGAGGGTTGATAGCCGCGATGAGCTTCCGCGTCCAGTCGATGTTACCGATCAGGTTGTCATCCACGAACATGATCTGACGGCTTTGCAGGTGGGTGATCTCGGCAAGGACGTTGGCGACGGGCCGATTCCTGTAGTGATGAACATGGCCGTTGCTGTTGTAGCAGAAGTCGCACTGGAACGGACAGCCGCGGCTGGCGACGACCACATTCGTGTAGAGGTACTGCGAGCGGTCCAGCTTGCCCCAGGCAGGTATCGGCGTCTTGGCCATGTCCGTCGGGGTCGGGTTGAAGTACCGGCGCCGCAATACCCCGTTGCCCGCGTCGGCCAGGATGCCCTCCCACAGGTCCTCGGCCTCCCCGATACAGACCGAATCGCCGTGCATCAGCGCCTCGTGTGGATTGGCGCTGGCGTGGATTCCGCCCAGGATCACCGGCACGCCCAGGTTGCGATAGCGCGATGCAATGCCGTAGGCTCGATTGGCCGTGTCCACGTTGACCGTGATGCCCACCAGGTCAGGCCGGTCGTCGTATCGCAGCGGGCGGACGTTCTCGTCGGCGACGGTTACGTGGTGTCTGTCGGGTGTCAGGGCCGCGAGAACAAGCAGCGGGATGGCGGGGGCCATCCTCCGTTTGTAGTCCGAATCCATCGGCCGAAGGCTCATCCTCGGCGAGATCAGCTTGATTCTCATCGACGAAGGCACTGTCTCGGTCTCCCTGCGTACCGCTGTCCCGCTTGTCCCGCATAGCCATCGTGCACAGCCCGAGGGGTATGTCAAGGCAGAGGCAGCGGGGTGAGCGTGATCTGTCAGGCGGCTTTTGCTTCGTGTGGCGGGCTGTCTCCGACAAGCGCTACACCTACGCGATCTACCTGCGGGACAAATCCGAACTGCTGTTCGACAACCAGGCCGATCCGTGGCAGATGACGAACCTCGTCACCGACGCCGCCCACGCCGCCACGCTCGCCCGCCTCCGCAGCCAGATGGCCGCCAGGATGAAGTCGCTGAACGACACGTTCGAGACATGCTCCTGGTATCGCGACAAGTGGACCGACGGCAAGCGGAATATCATCGCTTGGGCACGGGGGGAGTTTCCGACGGCGTGAGGGGCACTGCGTCGGCGTTGTTGGGGCCTGGCGGCCCTCATGGCCACTGAAGTGGCCATGCCCTGAGTGGGCAGGCGGGTGGTTTGGCTACTTTCGGCGCCGGCGAGTCAGGGCCAGGGACCCCAAGGCCAGGATAGTCAGGACCGCCGGTTCGGGGACGAAGTTGTTGCCGCTCAGGTCAAGGACAAGACGGCACGCAGTCGGCCAAGGTCCATAAACGCCCTCTAGCCGCATGCCGCGCCTTTGGACCATGCTTACCCCTTCGGCCGAGAGATCGTCGCTTAGGCCGCGGCCTCGTGCGTGCCAGGGGGGTCGGCTGGGCGGGAAGGGGCCTCCACGCCCTGGCGCCCGACGGCGGGGCGTCAGAACTTGTCGTAGAAGATGTCCTCTTCCCTGAGCCCCTTGTCTTCGAGGACGCGCATGACCGCGTCGATCATCAGCGGCGGGCCGCACAGGAAGGCCTGACGCCTCACGCCGGCTTCGAGGTACTTGTCGACCGACAGGTGGATAAAGCCCGTCTCGCCGTCCCACTGCTCGCCTTCCTTCAGCGGATCCGACAGGGCGTAGACGACCTGGAAGTTCGGGTGCTTGCGGGCCAGCTCGCGGTACTGGTCGAGGTAGAACACGTCGTCGGTGGTGCGACAGCCGAAGAACAGCCAGCAGCTCCGGTCCGGCCAGCGGTCGTACAGCGAGAAGATGATGTTCCGCATGGGGGCCATCCCCGACCCGCCGCCGACGCAGATGATCTCGACGGCCGGGTCCTCGTCGAGGTAGAACTCGCCGTACGGCCCGGTGAAGATCAGCTCGTCGCCCGGCTGAACGGTGTGGAGGTAGGTCGAGCCGATGCCTCCGGGCACGAGGCGGACGACCAGTTCGACGGCGCCGGTCTCGTAGGCGGGGGAGCTGATGGAGTAGGCGCGGAAGACCGGCCCGTCGGGCGAGGGGGCCTGGATCTGCACGTACGTGCCCGGCCTCTGGGAGATCTCCGCCGGCTCGACCAGCGCCAGGCGCAGCTCCCGCATGTCGCCGGTCAGGGCCGCGGCGCTTTCGAGCGTCGACGTGAAGAGCTTGACGTTGAGCAGCTCCTCGGGGATGCGAATGCGGATGTCTTCGCGGATCTTGACCTGGCAGGCCAGCCGCACGCCGCCCCGGGCCTCCTTGCGGGTCAGGTAGGGCGTCTCGGTGGGCAGCACGGGCCCGCCGCCGGACAGGACGGTGACCTTGCAGTACGCGCACGAGCCTCGCCCCCCGCAGGCCGACGGGATGAACACCTTCTCGCCGTTGAGGCCCGAGAGCAGGGTCTGGCCCCCGTCGACGTCCAGGACGCGCTCAGCGGCGTTGATGTCGACCTGGCAGACGCCATAGTTGACCAGAAGGCGCTCGGCCACCGTCAACACGACGGCCAGCCCCACCAGCACGCCCACGAAAGTTATGATGGTCCAGAGGTAAATCATCTCCGAAGCCCTACTGTATCGTCACCATGCCCGCAAAGCCCATGAACGCCATCGCCATCACGCCGGTGATAATCATGGCTACCGCGACGCCCTGGAACGGGCGCGGGACGTTGCTGTAGCCCATCTTCTTCTGCAGCCCGGCCATCAGCACGATCGCCAGTGCCCACCCCACGCCCGCGCCGAAGCCGAACCCGACGGTCTGGGCGAACGTGTACTTGCGGATCACGAAGAACAGCGACGCGCCCAGGATCGCGCAGTTGACGGTGATCAGGGGCAGGAAGATACCCAGCGCGTAGTACAGCGTCGGGCTGAACCGCTCGACGAACATCTCGACGAACTGCACGAAGGCGGCGATGACGGCGATGAAGATGATGAACGTCACGTGCGTCAGGTCCATGGCGACCAGCGGGGCGGCGCGGCCCAGCGCGGCAGCCTCCTTGGCGGAGATCAGCACGCCGTAGTAGATCCCGTAGTTCAGCACGGTAGTGCAGGTCAGCACGAAGATGACCGCCGCCCCGAGCCCCACCGCCGTGCGGATCTGCTTCGAACAGGCCAGGAACGAGCACATCCCCAGGAAGTTCGACAGGAGGATGTTGTTGGTGAAGATCGCGGCAATCAGGATGACCCATGCGGAGGTTTCAGTCACGGGGTAGTCTCCTCGGGGTCGGGGCCCTTGATGGCGTTGAACAACGCGATCAGGAAGCCCAGGACGATGAACGCCCCCGGCGCGCCGATCATCAGGACGTTGGGGGTGTACCAGTCCGTCGAGAGGACGGTGTAGCCCAGCAGCGTGCCCGCCCCGAGCAGTTCACGGATCGTCCCGACGATGGCCAGAACGATCGCGTAGCCCAGCCCGTTGGCCAGTCCGTCCAGCATGGCGACGATCGGCGGGTTCTGCAGGGCGAACGCTTCGGCGCGCCCCATCACGATGCAGTTGGTGATGATCAGGCCGACGTAGGGGCCCAGTTGCGTGGACATTTCCCAGTGGAACGCCTTGAGCAGCAGGTCGAACAGGATGACGAACGTGGCGATGATGGCGACTTCGGCGATCATCCGGATCCGGCGCGGCGTGACGTTTCGCAGCAGCGAGACGAAGAGGTTCGACCCCACGCAGACGAAGATCAGCGCCCCGCCCATGACCAGCGAGTTGGACAGTCGCCCGGTAACCGCCAACGCCGAACAGATCCCCAGGATCTGGATCGAGATCGGATTGTTGGTCCACAGACCCTCACGCAGCGTTTCTTTACCCTTGCCGCAGCACAGCCCGCCCGGAGCGCACGGGCCGCAGGATGTCGGGGCGTTATCGGCCATGGCGGTCACGCTCCTTCATGATGCGGGCGATGACGTCGTTGAGCATCGCCTGGACCTTGTCGCACGTCATCGTGGCGCTGGTGATGGCGTCGACTTCGTTGTCCGCGTCGGCCCCGTCGCGGACTATCCGGATGCCGGGGGCCCCCGCGGCGTCGGCGATCCGCTTGCCCACGAACTGGCTTCGGAAGGCCTCGCCGGCGATCTCCGCGCCGAGTCCGGGCGTTTCGGTCTGCTCGTGAAAGGTGATGCCCTTGATGGTCGTCAGCTCCGCATCCAGCGCCAGGAAGCCCTTGATGGGTCCCCACAGGCCCTGTCCGGCAAACTCGACGGCCCGCGAGTGCTTCGACGCGTCAACGTCGGGCGGGGCATAAACGTACAGGGGCAGGCCGCCCAGTGTCTCCTCACGTATCGTCTTGCTCTCGACATACTGGCCGTACAGGTCGACCAGTTCCTGGGAGGCCGCCGCCTCGTTGTACTCCACCCCGAGAACGCCGAAGACGTTGCGAATGCGTTCAGCCGCCCGGTTGCTCTCGGCGTAGGGCCGCGTCAGCTCGGCTACGCCCGTCAGCAGCACGGCGCAGACCAGTCCCAGGGTGGCGGCGTAGATGATCGTGTGCGCGCTATCGCTCACGTTGCAGCCTCCTGACGTGGACGGCGATGACAATCTCGTCGAGGATCGGGGCGACGATGTTGCCCAGGAGAATGGCGAACGTGACGCCCTCGATGTATCCGGTGAAGTTCCGTATCAGGACGGTCACCACGCCGATGATGATCCCGTAGGCCCACTTGGCTGTCTTCGTCGACGGGCTGGAGACCGGGTCGGTGACCATGAAGACCCCGCCGAACAGGATCCCGCCGGCCATTACGTGCCACCCCGCCTCGGCGTAGGCCGCCGGATCAATCCAGTGCAGCACGCCGGCCAGCAGGACAAACGAGCCGATCGTGGCGGCCATCGAACGCCAACTCGCCACGCCGACGACCAGCAGGATCACCGCGCCGATGAGGATCGCCGCCGCCGATGTCTCGCCCACGCATCCCATCACGTTGCCGGTCAGCAGGTCGCCCATGTCGGCCAGCGTGCCCGCCTTGGCGGCGCTCAGGGGCGAGGCCTTCGACACCGCATCGACGGCCTGCTCGGAGGCGGGCGTCAGGTAGGTCCAGAGACACTCGGGGAACTTTGCGATGGGGACCGCCCGGCTGGCGGCGAGGGCCGGCGCATAGGCGATCATCACGAAACAGCGTCCCACCAGGGCGGGATTGAACAGGTTGCGCCCGGTCCCGCCGAAGACCTCCTTGCCCACCACCACGCCGAACGCCACGCCCACCGCGACGATCCACAGTGGCGTCAGCGGAGGCAGGACCAGCGGAAACAGCAGGCCCGTGACGAGAAAGCCCTCGTTGATCTCCTCCTTGCGGATGATCGCGAAGAGCACCTCGACGGCCCCGCCGACGGCATAGGAGACCACGATCATTACCAGCACGCGCAGGCCGAAGTAGTAGATCGACATCGCCACGCAGGGCAACAGGGCGACGATGACCATCGACATGAACCGCTTGACGTCCAGCGGGTCGCGCACGTGGGGGGCCGAGGCGGTCTGGGTCGCCGGCGCGAAGAAGAAGTTCTCTATCGCGTCAAACAGCGGCGCCGCGGCGCGGAGCTTGCCCTCGGGACCGAACGCCGGCCGCATCCGCTCAAACATCTTCAGCAGGAGCTTCATGCGCCGGGCTCCTCTTCGACCGGGGCGCGGAGTTCTTCAGCTATTCGCGGTTTGGCCTGGCAGAATTCGCGGCGGAGTTCAAGCTTCGACGGACAGACGAACGAGCAGAGCCCGCACTCGACGCACAGGTCCACGCCGGCCCGGTCGGCCTGCTCCAGTTCGTCGGCATACAGCAGTTTGTGGATCAGGTGGGGCATGATCCCCGCCGGGCAGACATCCTCGCAGTATCCGCACGAGATGCAGGGGCGCACCTCGCCGCGAAGGGCCGTGTTCAGCGGGCTGACAAATCGCTTGCGGAGTGAACTGAGGAAGTTGCGGCTGTATGACCGCCTGTCGGCCCCGGGGCGAACGAAGCCCAGCAGCTCGCGCCGGCTGTGCTCGGCCAGCACGGTGATGCCCGTGCAGTCGGCGGCCAGCCCCTGCTGCCCGGACGGAATCTCCACGCCGGTCAGCACGCCCCCGCCGATGGTGCGAACCGGTCCGTCCGTGGCCAGCCGGCCTTCAAGGATCGACTCGATGGGGTAGCCGGGCATGGCCTTGAGGTGCATCGGGTCGGCGACGGCCGGGCCGCCCAGCGAGATCAGGCGAACCGTGCATGACCGCCTCAGTGTCAGGGCCCTGTCGATGGCGAGCATTCCTGCCACGGGCACGGCCCAGACCGGGCTGTCCGGATCGCGGGTCAGGCCCAGACCGCGGGCAAGCAGTGTGACATGGTCGTTGGGGTACTTCCGCGCCACGTGGACGGGTTTGACCCAGGCATAGCCGCGTACGGCCTGGCGGACCCGCTGGGCGAAGTCCGTCTTGGCCTCGGGAAGCACGAGGTAGATCGGCTGGTACTCCAGGAGCGACTGGACGTGTTCCAGCGCCCGGGTGAATCGGGAGAGGCGCTTGTGCAGTTGCACGTCGCCCCGCGCGACGAACGGCTCGAGATTGATCGTCGAGATGATCACCGCCTGGGGCGTGCCGTACGGGTCCGGGACGGCCCCCGTGTGGGCGTCGGCGAGGAACGGCCACGCCCCCAGTTCCACGAGATCCTGACGTTTGTCGGGCCCCGCGCCCGCCTCGCCCGGCGCGTGTGCCGCATCGGTCATCGGATCTCGCGGGCCGGTACTGGGGCCGGCGAGGTCCTCCAGCACGATGTGTCCGTCGACGGCGTCCAACCGCGCCGTACCGGCGCGCGGGGCCAGCAGCGGCACGTTGTAGTTCCCCTCGTCGCGTGCCAGGGCCTGGCCGGCCTCGACACGCTGACCGTCGGCGACGCACGTGTGGCTGAACCTCAGTCGTCTGCCCCGAAGCGGCAGGTAGAGCACGTCCGGCTCGGGCAGAGACTCCACGTACCCCGAGGGCCTGCCCGCCAGAGCGATGTCATATCCGCCTCGCAGTTTCATACTGTGGGTCCCGCAGCCATCATTCAAATCATAGGGCGTCTTGCCGGTGCAATTCGAGGATTATCGCAAACTCTCTTCCGGTGCGGGGCCCGGTATCTCCAGTGTCGGATGCGCGTATCAGGAGTCCCGTCTTCAATACTCCGCACTACGACAGAGATGCGACACCCGATGCACCGGTCCGGGCAGACTGCCTGTGGGGTCGGGAGAGAATCAAACGCCCACCGGTCCCACCCGTGGGGTACTTGCGAACAGGGATCACGTGCGAAACTCGGGTTTCACGGACCGGTCTGTGAAGGTGACGTGTTCTTCATCGCCGAGACCCCCCGGGCGGAGCCTGGGGGCGTTTGTCGCAGTCAGGTACACGTGGACGTGACGACAGACTCACTCCCGCGGAACCATCTCAACGCGGAGTTGCCCCGGGGTGTTCCATCGGCCGATGACGTGGATGTCCACCGTCTTGCCCGCCAGCATGCCCGTGCGCCCGGGCAGCATGGCGATCAGGCTGCTGATGCCCTCGCGCGGCGTGCTGGTCAGGCGCATGTCGATCTGCCCGGTCTCGAGGTTGCATCGCCCGGCGTTCTCGCTCCGAACGACGCATACGGGCAGCGTCATTTGGCCCCGGCCGACGGTTAGGGCAGGGCCTTCGACGGCAAAGGCGACCTGGCCGAGGTCCCTGTCGCCGCGCACATCGTCAGACGCCTTGGGGGCCGTCAGGTGCAGCCGGCCCGAGCCTCGGATGGTTTCGACGGTCAGTTCCCCACCGGAGAAGATGTATTCGCCCCGAACGGTTCCCAGCGGAATCGCGGCCTCGACATTGACGGCGGCGAGCAGTTGGGCGCAGTCGAGCCCGTTGAGCGTCAACGTGCCGTCGTACCGCAGGGCCCCGCCGTTGGGCCAACTCGCAATGATCGCACCGTCCAGGCGACCGTCACAGGACCCTTCCGCCGAAGTGGCGCCCTCGCGGGTCAGGGTCATCACGTAGTCGCTGTCGCCCGGCTGGCGCCGGCAGAGGAACTGGAACCCGTCCCACAGGCCGCCGACCGCGCCGTCATACCGCGTGGTGATCGATCCGTCGCGCACCGTGAACGTCTCGATGCTGAACTGGGCCTCGAGCCAGCGGAGGAAGTCCGGGACGTTCCGCACGGGGGGGCGGCACGACCCGTTGTCCGTGTGCAGGACCAACTCGAGCCCGTCGATGTCTGCGAGATGGAGCTGATCGGAGATGCTCGGCAGGGGGGTGTAGTTCAGCGTGACGCTTCGCGCCCTGGCCCAGACGCGCCCGGCGCGGTCGCGAAGGGTCAGGCCCGTCGCCCGGATGGGATCGAAGTACCCGCCCTCGACCGTGTCGATCTCGACCGGCCCGTCCCAGTAATGCCCGATCGTCTCGATGAAGCTCTCGCGTGCCGAGTGGGGAATGACCCAGTACTTGCCCACCGCCCCTGACGCGGTCAGCAGTGCGAGCACCGCCGTTGCGATCAACGGCCATCTGCGCCCCGGCGTGTTTGCGGGTGTGTTGTCGGCCTGCATGATGATTCGGCGGTGCAGTGTCCCGTGTCCCGGCCTGCCGCGGGGGCGGGTCGGACGGACCTACTTGCCTCTCCTGCGTCGGACGGTCTTGGCCGCCTTCTTCGACTTCTTCTTGCCCAGCGTTTTGGCCAGGACCTTCTGCGCCTTGCCCAGGTCGGCGACCTTGAAGACCGCCGTGGTCCGCCCTCCGCCGGCGCCGCCGGTGCAGTAGGCGTAGGAGATGTTGATATGCTCAGCGGCCAGTTGCTCGGCAACGCGCGAAAATGCCCCGGGCTCGTTCGACAGTTCGACCACCAGCACGTCGGTCTCGGTCCAGCGGTCGTGGGCCTTTCCGAGGACCTTTCGCGCCCCGGGCGCATTGTCGCAGATCACGCGGAGCACGCCGTGCTCCATGGAGTCCATCAGTGTCAGGGCGACAATGTTGACCTTCGCCTTGGCCAGTGCGGCCGTCACGGTGGCCAGCACGCCGGGCTGGTTGATCAGGAAGATCGAAAACTGTGTCCGCACCGTCATAGTCACGTCCTTTCAGCGGAGTCCATCCGGCCGCACACCTTCAGAAGCGTGGCGCTTCACACGGCCACGGCGAGTTCGGCGTATTGGGTCGTCGCCTCGGGTATCGCTTCACCATCAGCGATCATGTCCTCGACATACATCCTGATCGCCTCAGCGGCCAAGGCCTTCACTTCCTCGGGCGTCTGGCCGGAGGACACACACCCGGGCAGGTCCGGCACGTAGGCGCTGTAACTGCCGTCATCAGCCTTTTCGATGACGATAAGATACTTGAGATTCATCGTGTCATGCTTTCTTCAGCCCTGCTTGCTTCAGGATACTGTTCAGGGCTCCCGGTGGAACGTCCTTTCCACCGCAGTGGTATGGGACGATCACTCGACCTTTCTTCTCAGGATGCTTGTACTTGCGATGACTTCCTTTCTGGGAAACCATCACCCAGCCGTCCTTCTCCAGCAATTGTATCACATCGCGGTATTTCAACGCGGACGATTCTCCCGGATTCCGAAACCTGCGACGCGCAGCATCGTATACGAAGACGGGACGTTCGTCACGCAGGAATGCAGCCCACGCCACCCAGGCCCTAACCTGTAACCTTCAACCTTGAACTTTCAACCGTCGTTCTTCGCCTCCCACAGGCGGACGGCCTCGGGTTTGCGGGCGTAGACCGGCAGGAGGCGGTGGTACTCGGTGAAGGCTCCGGCGCGGGCCATCTCGTAGCCCACCTGCCACACCACCGCTGGATCGGGCAGGTGCAGGTGCGTGTCGGCGGGGTCGAGTACGGTGACGTCCGCGGCACCAACGGCGATCGGCTTGTAGGCCAGACCCTCGCCGATCAGCGTGATGGGCCTGGGGGTACCGGTGAGGAACTCGGCCGCCTGCCAGTCGCGCCCGGGACAGATCTCGACAATCCGCCCGTCGCGCCGTTCGAAGACGGTGGCGTAGATCCTGTCGGCCCGGGCGGCCAGGACCACGCCCAGGTAGCGCCACTCGAAGTCCGCGGCGTTGCGGGCTATGGCGTGGGCGGTGGGGACGGCGACGCATCGAACGCCGCTGAGGGCCTGGGCGAACGTGCGGACAGCCGTGATGCCCACGCGCAGCCCGGTGAACCCGCCCGGCCCGGCTGAGACGTAGACCTCGTCCACGTCGGCGGGGGTCAGGCCGCGACGGTCCAGCAGGGCCTTGGCCTGCGTAATCAGCGCGGTGGCGTGTCGTCCGACGGCGTCGAAGGCGACGGTCTCGATGCAGCGCCGGTCGAGGCCCAGGGCCAGTCCGCCGGCGCGGCAGGAGGTCTCGACGGCCAGCGAGACCTCGCATGCTGTCTGTGTCGTCTCCACGCGATGATTCTACGTGCTCGCGCCCGGAGGTTAAAGGTTGAAGGTTGAAGGTCAAGCCACGGCGCCTCGCCGTTGACCTTCAGCCTTCAACGTGGAACCTTCAACCCGTTTCAGTCGCCGCAAACAGGTTTGACACGGTCCCCTGTGCGGCTATAGCATGTGCAGTTCGATGGGAGCACAATGACCGATGTTTGCCGTTGTCAGTGACATACATGCCAACACCGAGGCCCTGACGGCCGTGATGGACGATATCGACGAGCGGGGCATTACGCGCATTTTCTGCCTCGGCGACGTGGTGGGGTACGGGCCCGAACCGGAAGCGTGCATCGACATCATCAATGAGCGCGTGACGCTGACGCTTCTGGGCAACCACGACTGTGCCGTGCTCTACGAGCCCCACCGGTTCAACCTCGGCGCCGAGTCGGCCTGCTACTGGACGCGGGCCCGGCTGGCCGCCGAATCGGACGCCGCCAAGCGCAACACCCGCTGGGACTTCCTGGGCGAGTTGCCGGTCAAGCACGTGTGGGACGCCGCCGAGATGGGGCTGGGCCAGATGACGTTCGTCCACGGCTCGCCGCGCCGCCCGGTCAACGAGTACATCTTCCCCGACGACATTTTCAACAGCCCGCACAAGGTCCAGGGGCTGTTCGACCGCTTCGAGCATCTCTGCTTCGTCGGCCATACCCATGTCCCGGGCGTGTTCCTCGAAACGCCGGACTTCTACAGTCCGGACGAACTGGAAGGCGTCTACAAGATCGATCGCGACCGCAAGGCGCTGATCAACGTTGGATCGGTGGGCCAGCCTCGTGACCGCGACTGCCGCGCCGGCTACGTCGTCGTCACGCCCGACCACGTCGAGTTCGTTCGGGTCAACTACCCGTTCGACGTGGTGGCCGACAAGGTCTTCGCGATTCCGCAACTGGACGACTATCAGGGGACGCGCCTTCGTGAAGGCCGCTGACCCAAGGAGCTGATGCGTGGACACTCGACGCCTTTCGTGGATCATGTTGGCGTTCGGTGCTGGCTTGATGGTCATGATGCTGCTGGCCAAGTCGAACCAGGTCCCCCCCGCCGAGCCGACGAGCAAGCCCACGAGCAAGCCGGCCAGCAGGCCCACGACGACGTCGGCGCCGGCGACGAGTCGCCCGACGTCACGTCCCGCGTCCCGTCCCGCGACCGCCATCACCAGGCCCAAGCCGTCGAGCGGCCCGAAGTACCGCACCCACCAGGGCACGGTCAACCAGACCGACCTGCGCCTCGGATCGCTGGACCCCGACAGCGGGTTCATGTTCGAAGTGCAGTTCAACAGCAACGGGGCGGCGATTCACACCGTCAAGCTGAGTCAGCACTACGCCACCGTCGCCGACAAGCGTCGCGCCGCGGACATCGGCTGGGCCAAGTACCGCGAAGAACTGGCCGCCGGCGCCGAGGGACTGTTCGGCCCCTACAGCGTGCTGAACCCCGCCAGCTACAAGGACATCGACTACTACGCGATGGCCACCCGACAGGTCAAGGTCACGCTTCCGGACGGCACGACGGCTCGGTACCGGCACGATCCGCAGTTGCGATCGGCCTCCTACAGGGCCCGCAACAGCGCGTGGCGCAGTTGGCAGGTCCTTGACCAGGCCGAGGCCGCCAGGCTCGGACTGGCCTCGACCGACGACGTGCAGCGCGTGAGCTTCTGGTGGGCGTTCGACTACGCCCCCACCCGCGAGGCCGACCTCAAGCCCGCCGTCAGGCTCATCAAGACCTACGAGGTCCGCAAGAACGACTACACGATCTACGTCTCGATTCGCGTCGAGAACCTTACGGGCGCCGAGGTGTTGAAGGTCGACCTGAACCAGGCCGGGCCCGCCGGCGTGCCGCGCGAGAACGCCCGCGACGATCTGCGGAAGGTCGCGTACGGCAAGTTCAACGCCGAAGACAAGAAGATCGAGGTCTCCGCCGAGAAACGCAAGAAGCTGGAAGAGGCCCAGATCGGCTCGCCCACCGACGTGGGCGGTTCGTTCACGGAAGGCGTGACGTGGATCGGTCAGACCAACAAGTTCTTCGGGGCTATGCTCCACATGGTCTCGGATGACGAGGCGTCGCTCGTCGCTCGCAAGCCCGATGCAACGTACTACTACCAGGACATCCTGGAGACCTCCACGTCCGCCTCGCAGATCACGGGACTGAATATCCCGCTGAAGGTCCCCGCCGGGGCCGACAACGCCCGGACGGTCAACTTCGAGCTGTTCGTCGGGCCCAAGGACATGGAGATGTTCGGGGACAACCCGCGGTACGAGAGCCTTCGCTACCAGGACACGCTCGACCTGCGGTCGTGCTTCTGCGCGTCGGACTGGCTGGGCCTGCGGGCCGTCGAGTTCCTGAGCCTCCTGGCGAGCTACGTGACGTTCGGCAACTACGGGGTGGCGATCTTCGTGCTGGTCATCCTCGTGCGACTCCTGCTCCATCCCCTGACGAAGAAGGGGCAGGTCATGATGTCGAAAATGAAGAAGCTCGGGCCGATGATGAAGGAACTCGAGAAGAAGTACGCCGACGACAAGGAGGCGCTGAATCGCGAGCGGATCAAACTGTACAAGGAGCAGGGCGCCTCGCCGTTCCTCGGCTGCCTGCCCATGCTCCTGCAGATGCCCATCCTCATCGCCCTGTGGACCGGCGTCAGCGCGTCGGTGGGCCTGCGCCACGCGGCCTTCCTGCCGGTCTGGATCGTCGACCTCGCCGCGCCGGACAGACTGTTCCCCTTGGGCTTCGAACTGCCCTACCTCGGCAACACGTTTAACCTGATCCCCCTCCTGCTGGGGGCGGCGATGTTCTGGCAGATGAAGTTCAACCCACAGGCCGCCACCGCGACCAGCCCCGAGCAGGAGTCGCAGCAGAAGATGATGAAGGTCATGATGCCCCTCATGATGATGGTCATGTTCTATCCGATGGCCTCGGGCCTGACGCTGTACTTCCTGGCCAGCACGTTTTTCGGGGCCGTCGAACAGAGCTACATCCGCCGGCACCTCGAGGCCGCCGAGGCCCTGGAGGCCGCCACCACGACCACCGTTCAGATGCCCGGCCGAGGCCCCCGCGGCTCCCGCCCGAAGAAGCCCAAGGGTCCCAAGTGGTTCAAGAAGGGTTGAGCAGCTTCTTCATCCCTTCGCCCAGGGCGTTTCCGATCAGGAAGTAGCTTTCGGCGTTTCCGAACCAGTGGTGGCCGTGCCCCACGTTGGGTGACTGCTCCTTGGGCCTGGCGAACCGAGCGGTCTTGATGAAGGCGACCTTCCTGCCCAGTTTGGGATCGGCGGCTCCGGCGGCCTGGGCCTTTCGGAAGGCGAGCATGTTGCCGCGGGCGTCTGGCCCGCCGTTGCCCAACTCGCCGACCACCACGGGCAGGTCGGGGACCTTCAGGGCCTTGCGGACGTCGGTGATCAGGTTCACCAGGTTCCGCGGGTACTCCGGGATGGCCTCCTTCGTGCACATGTCGTTCCAACCTTGCATGCCTTGGGGGCCAACGCAGGAGTGATCCCCACAGCGGCCAGTGCGTCCGCAATCACATGAGGCCTGATCGGCAATTCAAGGCCACGAACCGCCACAGCTGACCGGTCACCCTGTGCTGGCTGCACCAACAGGCTGCGCTTGAATTCCATGATGCCAGCCTGCACGGCGTCATACACAGTCAGTCGCAGATCGTTGTGGCCGTCGTCCGGCTTGGCCAGCTTGGCGCCCTTACGCTCAGGGGCTGGCCACTCAGCGTCCGCCAGCCCCAGCCGGATTTCGGTTCCGTCCAACAGCCGGTGCAGCAGCAGACGACGCTCGTGCCACCCGAGGCTGTTCAGCTGGTCACGCAGGTCATCGGCAGCTGCGGCGATGCCTTTGCCGTACTGCTCCATCATCTGACGCACAGCGGCCAGATCAGCTTGACGGGTATCGGCCGCTGCCAGCTTGCGGCTGACCGTGCTGGCCTGACCGTCCAACTGCTCGATGGCCGCAGCGTCGGCCTTGCTGCGGCGCAGCAGTTCGGCCTTGTCGATCAGGTCTTCGCCGAACAGGTCCAGCCACTTCGCCTTGTTTGCCTTGTGCGTGGTGATCTGTGCGGTCAGCCCGTCCAGTTCGGCCTGAAGGTCATCGACGTCCACGGCATCGGCCTGCTGCGTGGCCCACTCGATGATCTGGCTGTGGCCCCATCCGGCAGGATCGGTCAGGAAGCCCACCAGCATGGCCCACAGCCGGTCGTCTGCCACATCAGCCCGTACATGCACGAAGCTGCATGGCTCGGCCCCGTCACGTGCGTTTTCGGACAGACGGCCGGGACAGGTCAGGTACTGGTAATGCACCACCCGGTCGCCATACTTCCTGCGGTGGGTCCGGACTCGGAATGCACGGCCACATTCGCACCGCAGCCACGGCGTGAACAGCCGCCGCGTTTCGGCCTTGGTGCTGCGTCCGGAGTGGACCGTCCTGCGGCGTTGAATGGCCGCGTGGGCCTGATCGTACAATGCCCGGTCGATCACCGGCTGATCGCTCTGATCCAACAGAGCGAAGCTTACGGTGCCATCAGCGGCAAGGTGCTGGCTGGTCTGGCCGCTTTCACGGTGAAGTTCGAGCAGGTCGGCGTACTTTTCGTTCAGGTCGATCACCAGTTCGCCGCTGGCCAGATACGGGCGGTCCATTATCTGTCGGACGGAGGCCGCCATCCAGCGATAGGGTGCGTCCGGCCCCTTGGCCGCGAGCGTGGCACGATACTTCTCGCTGTGCGATGCCCTCGGCAGCAGCACCTTGCGACGACGCAGTTCAGCGGCCACCTGTGTCGTGCTTCGGCCCTGATCGGCCACCAGCCGGAACAGTTCGCGGATCGTGGCGATCTCGTCAGCCTGTGGCACGAACTGCCGCTGGTCTCCGGACCATCGCCACCCGTAGGGGATCGCATTCGTCCAGACGCCCTGCGTCAGCTTGCGGAATTTGCCTTGCCTGACACGCCGGCCACGAAGCTTGTTTTCCTGCCCTGCACGGTTCAGCTTGGAGATGTACCGGACGAAATCAGTCGGATCGTTGGCCTTGAATGTCTCCACCACCAACTCACCGGTCAGCGAATCCTCGGCCGTTGCCATGATGCTGACCGCATCGGGGCCGACCAGCAAATCTTGACCCACTTCCAGCATCTCGTTCAGCTCACCCGGCCTGCCGTGCCTGCTCACGTCGATGCACAGGAACCAGTCCGGCTTCAGCTTGGGCAGGTCAGCCAGCAGTTGCAGATAGCCGGGCCTTGCGGCTTTCGTCTTGCCGCTGATGCCGTCATCGCTGTACTGGCCGACGATGGTGAGGCCCTGCCGTTTTGCAAGGCCCGGCAGGATGCCCTTCTGGCGTTCGATGCTGCCAGCATCCTTCTGTTTCGTGCTGGACACTCGGCTGTAAATCACACACGTCTGAGTGGCCTGCTTGGTCTTGGTGGTCTTGGTCTTGGTTGCTGCTGTCATGGTTCACCTTCCTTCCTGTCGCAGTTCGATGGCCTTGTATGCCCAGCCGTCCGGCGTGTCATCACTGGCCTGTAGCCGTGCGGCGGCTGCGGCCGCTTCTTCTTCGCTGTCGAATTCGATCCATGGTCCACCGGGGCCATCGGTCAGTGCCGCGAAGCCGGGGCCGAAGACGCCGTAGCTGGACCGGAAACATACGACGCCCCACGTCCGCAGGTCTTCCGGTTCCAGCACGACTTTCTTGTAATGCAGGGCCAGCCCGGCCCGGCGAGAGGGTGTCATCGTGAAGCTGATGATTGGCTGGCCGTGGGCCACGATCATGGCCGTGTCGTCCGGCATCTCGACGATGCCTTGCTCGTAGTCGTCACGTCGCAGCCAGACGACTGTGTTGGTGTTGGATTTGGTGTTGTCTGCGATCATAGCGTGGCTCCTTCCTCGATGATCTGCCGCGCCGCGTGCAGCACCGCCTCGGGGTCCACGTAGTGGAACAGTCCGTTACAGAATGGCACGACGGCGGCTTGCAGCGCGTCGTCCAGATCGTCGGGGGTGTGTTGGCCGCTCAGCATATCCAGCAGTTGCCGGGCCAGTTCGGTGGGCTCATCGTCCACCGCCTCTTCTTCCTGTAGGTCGTGCATGATCTGCCAGACCATCAGGTATGCCCAGGTGCGGTCGTGGTCGTCCGGCAGTGCGTGGACGGCGTCCTTGAAATTGGGATAGTCGATCTGCATCGCCAGTTCGGCCAGCACGTCACGCCACTGCACCCACGGCAGGGTCAGCCTGAACAGGTAATCGGCAGCCACCGTCTGCTCCACGGCAGGCTGATCACAGCTGCACGTGACGCTGACGAACTCGGCCAGCCGTTCGGCGTCCTGCTTCAGCCGTGCCCGAACGATGATCATGTCCGGCTCGTCCTTGTGTTGTACTGCACTGAAGAATCCTTGCTTGGTGAATAGCCACATAGGCGTCTCCTTTCGTTGCTTACTTCGCTTACTTCTTGATGGCGTTCAGGGCGGCGAACAGCTTGTTCAAGGCGTCCTTCACGTCGGCGGCCTGCTTGCCGATGAACCCGGCAGCGATCTCGGTGGTGAAGGCGTCCTTCAGCGCCTTGGCCGGGACCAGCAGGGCCTTGCGGACCTGTGCCTTGGTGTGCGGCTTGGTCTTGGCCTTGCCGTTGCCGTTCACGCCGTTGGCCTTTGCCGCCTTGTTTGCTGCCTTGGTCTTGGCCTTGGTAGCCGCCTGCTTCGCGGCCACCTTGCTGGTGTCGGTCGTCCGGCCATCGGCCCCGGTGCGGGTTGTAACGGTTACACCTGCGGCCTTGCGAATCTTGCCGACGAACACGTGGGAAACTGCCACCTGCTTGGCGATCCAGCTATCGCTCCGCTTGGCCCACTGCGTGTCGTCCAGCAGTGTCTGCACGGCGCGCCGCTTGTCAGCGTTGGTCCGGCGCTGGCCGTGCGTGGCGTTGGCGCTCAGGCTGAACAGGACCGCCTGCCGGATGGTGCCCTTGCGTACATCCGCGAGGATGGTCTCACGTTCGGCCTTCTGTGTTGCCATGACCCGGTGCCAGCCGTCCACGACGAGCAACTTCTTGCCGATCTGGAAGACCGTGATCGCGGGGAACGCGGCTCCGGCCAGCATGTCCTCGGCGTACTCGGTGGCCACAACATCGCTCACCTTGTCACGGGGTTGGCAGCGGGGGTCCAGCGTCAGGTCCGCGACCGGGATGTCCTTCGGTACTGCCCGTCGTTGCGTGTTCTTTGCCTTTGTCATGGTTGCCATGGTTGCGTCCTTTCGTTGAAGTGGACCTGCCCAGCCGGTTGGTGACGCGATGACCCTTGAGGTGCTATCGCCCGGCTGGGCATGGTCCGTGTTGTTGTTTGCTTTGTTTGCCTTGTTTGTTGCTGTCATCGTGTCACCACCTGAATAGTACAGCCGACTTTCGGCAAAGTCAAGCCGAAACGGGCAAAACTTTCACAGATTTCTTCTCGACTTTGGACGAAGTTCTGGGTGGGTGCCAGCTACTGGTCGTCGTCCGGCTTGTCCGGCAGGTCCGGCAGGTCCGGCAGATGTCTGATGGGAGGTTACTCATGTCTCATTTTACAATCGGTGGCCCAAGAGTTGACGGGAAGGGGATCTGTCAACGCAGCAGAAAAAAACAGGCCCGGCTCTGGTTCCGGACCTGTCGTGCCATGACGCCGGTGCGTCATGTTGTCAGCGGGTTGTCAGCGGGTTGTCAGCGGGTCACCAGCTGTAACGATTACAGGTGGACCGGTCACCAGCCGTCAGCAGCTGGTCAGTCGTCACCGTCACTGGTCACAGCGTCCACGACATCAGCAGCTAACTGATCCACATCGACTTCAATCTCGTCGTCACCTTGGACCGCTGCAATCGCTTCGTGGCACAAAGCGTTCAGCTGGTCCGGTTCGACGACATCAACCAGACTTTCCAGTGCCTTGCCAAACGCTTCGAGCCGTTCGTCCACGGATGGCGTGTGTCCGGCCTCAGCGAAGGCCGCATCGACCGCCACCAGTGCCTGCCGGACCAGTTCGGCCGGTGTGACCTCGGTGGTGTCTTCTGCCTTCACGAACCTGAAGCCGATGCCCGAGGCCGGACGATCCACCAAGCTGATTTCGTCCACGATGAGATTCTTCAAGAACCTTTTCAGTTTCCGCTTCGCCATCTCTTATCCCTCCACTGCCTGGGCCGTCGCCTTGCCGCCCATGCTGAATCCGCCGCCGAGTTCACCGCTGCGGACCTTGTCCCAAATCTGTTCGCTCAACACCTTCACCGTCAGCCACCAACTGCCTGCCGGAATGGACCGGCCAGCTTTCATCGTCTGGTCGTTCTCTGATTGGAACGATTCCACGACCACGACATCATCGGTGTCCTGTTCATGGCTGAGCTTGATCTGCATCCCGTTCAGGGCGAACGATTCGATACCGTTCCACAGATCAGCGGCCGTTTCAACGGCGTCACCATCGCTGTCCACCTTGGACACGCTGTAGACGATGCCGCCGATCAGGTGCTGTTCGTCGTCTATCTTCGTGAACTCAATCATTGCTGGTTCCTCCGAACAGGCGGGCCAGAATGCCACGCTTGGCAGGCTTGGCAGGCTTGGCAGGCTTGGCCTTGTTGTCTGTCACTGTCTGCCGGTCACTGTCACGCAGTTGACGCAGTTCAGCCAGTATGCTGGCCAGCAGTCGCTCTTGCAGGCTTCCGGTCGTGAACACGTCATCCAAATCAACTTCTCGTTTCATGGGTTTCCCTCTCATCTCATCAGGTTAGGTTCGCAAAAAGATTTCGACTCGCCCAGCCACGCCATCGGACGATGCCGCGTCCACGCGGAATCTCACGTCACCGGCCACCACCACCGGCAGGACGCTGGACACTAGCGGCTCGGCGAACTGGACCGTATCGCTTGACCTGTTCAGCACCTGCCCGTTGAGGTAATCCACGTCGGATCGGCTCACGTCCAGCAACTTCACGTCGTAGCCGCCAACCGGCACGCTGGTGGTACTCGGAATTGTGACCACCTCGTGGATCGCACCGGCCACGTTGATCGTGTCGCTGGCGACCTTGTTGGTGCCGCTGGTCCAGTCAAGGGTGACCTTCTGCACGCTGGCATAGGTCGGCGGCACATGAGTCTTGCTTCGCTGAATCGTTATGCTTTCAGCCATTGGTATCTCCTTCCTCCTTCGGGGTTGTCTTGTTGGTTGTCTTCTTCGTCTTCTTGGTCTTCTTGCTCTCCCGGATCGCCCGGCGCAGTTCGCCCTCGATGAATCGCCGGTACAGCGGCAGCCCGCCCACATCACGGGCCACGGCAACCAGTTCAGGCGACGGATCGTAGCCACATGCACCGGCCTGCTTCAGCCGGTCGAAATGCACAGCCTGCTGGTCAGTGCCCACGCCGATCAGGACGTGAATCGTCCGGTCAACGGTCGTGTCCTGGGCCAGCCGGATCAACGCTGTCCAGATGTTGTCGCGATCTTTGGTGAACACATCCGGCAGCGTGTAGCCGTTGCGATTCGTCTTGGGGCCGGTACGCTTTTTAGGTGGTCCGACCGGTGTGCCGGACTCTGCCGCGATGTGCGGTTTGTTGGGTCTGGTCAGGGTTGTTTCCCATCGCTTTTCTGTCATGTCATTCCCTCGCTGTTGTGGGCCTCATCGGCCCGTGTCTGCTTGTTGGTCTTGGTTCCTGTACGGGTGCAGCGGGCAGCCCACGTCGTCGCATCCGGCCGCGCCGTCCGGCCACCACCCGACGCACTCGGCACACATGGACCGGATGGCCGCGTGCGGGTCTTTGCCCTTCATGGCCTGTCTGTACTCGTCGTGCAGTTCGACCGGCATGATGGACAGCCGGGCCTGCATGGCTGCTTTCTTGGTCATCCGGCTGGTTGTCCGACTGGTCATCATCCTGCGATCCTCCTGTGTTGGCTCTGAGTCGTTGGCCGTTCACAATGGCCGGATGTACCGGCGATGGTGCGTGAATCGCTGAGACGCCGTCCTCGCGTGTCCTCACAGCTGTCAGTCATCGTACAGTCCAGTCACCCCGTCCTTCATTTCATCGAATGTCACGTCAGCATACATGTTGGCCGTTGTCGCTGGGCTGGCATGGCCTAACTGCTTCTGGACCTGACGCAGATTCTTGGTCTTGGCCAGCAGGTGGGTGGCCAGCGTGTGCCTTGCGCAGTGAATGCTCAACTCACGCGGCAGATCAGCATCGGCCACGGCACGCTTCCACGTCTGCTGAAGCCCTGCGGCCGTCAGCGGCCCACGCTTGCCAACGAACAGCGGTGCGTTCTTGCCGGTGGGCTGGCCCACGGTCTGCTTCCACTCGATGAACTCCCGCAGGTGTTCGGCAAGGTCCGGCCCGATGGCCAGCGTCTCAGGCTTGCTGTTCTTCCGCTTCAGCCGGGTGACCTTCAGACTGGACTGCTTCAGGTTCACATCGCCCACCTTCAGGGCTGCGATCTCGCTGACACGCAGGCCGGTGGACATGGCCACATCGACCAGCGCCCAGCGTACGGGGCCGGTCACCCGGCCACGCTTCAGATCACGCACGGCACGGTTCTCTGTCATCGCCCTGAGCAGTTTCACTTCACGCTGGTCCATGTATCGCTGTCTGTCCATGTCTGTGCTCCTGTATTCATCATGTTTCATTCACGATTCACCGTATTATAACGGCCAAGAGCCCTTCAGACAACAGGTATTCATCAGATTTCTATAATTTCCTTCTGAATAACTCATCAGCATTTCTTCCATGCACGCCTGCTGCCGAAGACTTCACCGTCCTCATGAGACAAAAAGCCCTTGTTGAACTCCGCGATCCGCTGCTGATCACGTTCAGACTGCGTCATGGGTGGCACGTCCACAGGCTCGGGCGGGTCCGGCCAGCTTCTGCCCTTCAACATTTTGGCCGCTGATCCTGCCGTGACCTCCACGACGGTCATCATGCCGTCCAGATCAGCCGGGCTGTACCCGTCCAACTGTCTCCAGCGGTTGCCGCCACCGTTGCTGATGCCCCACAGCTGGCCATCGTTGGGATGGCTGGTCAGCAGTTCATCGTCAGAACCGTCATAGAACCATTTCCGCTGCGGCACGGTGGATTGGACCTTTTCCGGCCGCTGGTCGCTGAGAGCCGATACTCTGGCCGTCCTGGGCGATGCTGTGGCCTGTGTGTCCGGCAGGGCAGGCTGCTGGTCTGGCTGCTGGTCTGATTGGGCTGCACGATGTTGTACTGTGGGCACGGCGCTGATGATCTGGACGCCATTGCCTTCACCTTGGGCACTGGTCAGGTTCAGCAGGCTGGACAACAGATGCTCCGGCTGTTTCACGCCAAGGATCACCTTCTCCAGTTTGCTTTTGGACAAGCCCAGAATTGTATCGCACAGCCGTTTTCGCAGGAGTTCGGCACCGGCACCCAGTTCCCCCGCCAAGTCTGACACAGGCGGCGTGTTCGCCCCCGCTGGGGGCCTTCCTGGGTTGCCCTTCCGAAAGCGTCCGGTCTTATCGTGGTACGTATCAAGCACGTTAGCGTCGTCATCGTCGGCGGCATCTTCACCGGGTGCTGGTGTGACATCCGGCAGTTCGTTAAAGGCAGCATCTTTTTTATCATCAGAGCCAACCGTAACCGGGAGCGTTTCATGGGCCGAATTCTCAACCGGTTCTGTCACCGGTTCAACAGCCGGTTCAACAGCAGGATCACCGGAAGGATCAGGGGCAGGATCACCAACAGCACTTGTAACGATTTCAAGTGAGCCATCAGGTTCAACAGGCCGTTCAACAGACCGGTCATGTTCTTGGATAGCATCATGGGCTTCATTGTCGTCCGGTACCCTTCTGCGTCTTCGCGTTTTAGGTGTTGCCACTATGGCCCGCCTTCTTCTTTTGCTTTCATCTGTCACGAGCCGGTCCCTTCTGCTGTCATGTCTATCATGGGCCTCATGTCTATCATGGGCCTCATGCCTATCATGTCTATCATGTCTATCATGCCTGCCACCTAAATGGGCAACAGAAGGCAAGAAGAAAGTGCGGTAGCAAGAAGGGGAATGCAAGGGCCGGAACGTTTTCATTCTCCTTCTTGATCATCATTCTTCTTTTCATTCTCATTCTTATTATCCAAAAACGTGCAAAAACTTTTTGCAGGCTTTTGGAGGTTTTTCTTGGGTCATGGGCCGCATAGTCAACAGGTGGGTGTGGACCGGCCGCTGGTCCGGCCTGCCTGACCTAAATATCTCCAAAATGTTTTGGATCATGGGCCTCATGCCTGCACCACCGGCTGGCTCCTTGCGGTCCTCATCTTCAGCCATCCCATACCATCGCGGGCGGCTTGCAGGAAATCGGCCCGTAGTTCTCTGGTGGACTGTTTGTGGTCTGCTTTCACAAGGTGCGGCAAATGGCCCGTTTGTATGCCGCTGCTCTTGTGTCTCGCTCAATGTGTTTCCTGTGCGGCTTGCATGCAGATCAGGGCAGCGGCCGGTAGCTGCCGGGGCATGATCATCTCGCTGCCTATGCAGCCTTCGTTCTCGTCGTGTATGACGACCTTCAGCAGCCATTGCCACATTGCATGGAAGGCCGCATAGGGCTTGTGGGCCATATTCAAATTCTTGGACTTCATCCGGTCCCAATTGGGATTGATGATTTCAATGTATGCCTTTTCAATGGCTTTAATGCCTTCGTTCTCACTGACCACCAGAACGTCTTCGTGCTCTTTCAGTTTGGACCAGTATCGGTCGTAGGCTGCGTCCCGGTCTTCCTGTGCCTTGGCATGCTCAGCGTCTGTCTCGGCGTCCAGCATGGCACGATACCGTTCCCGGCGATCTATGGGCTTCTTAGGTTCAGGATCAGGGGCAGGATCAGGGGCAGGTTGCACGTCTGCGTCGGACACATCAGGTGTAATTGATACATGTGCGTCAGCCACGTCAGCCGGTTCAGGATCAGGATCAGGATCAGGATCAGCGTCGTCCTTCGCCTTGATTTTGCTTTTGGGGTTGGCCTTCGGCTTTTTGGAGCCGCGTTTGTCCGGCTCGTCAAGGCGAGCATAGAACGCATCGCTGCTTTCATACCCGCAGGTGTTGTAGTAGGCAGTGAAGATCGAGTCCGGCAGGGCTGAACGATTCAGACGCACGTCCTGCACCATGCCCTTGGTCACCGTGACCAGTCCATCGTCGTCATGGTGGCGTCCGGCCATCCACTCACGCCAGTTAAGCAGCAGCACGTGCGTGCCTTCCACGACGATCCGTCCGGCCTTGATCAGTCCGGCCTGCAACGTGGCCACCTCATCATACGGACAACCCACACCATCGGCGGTCACTGCCGGATGCTCGGCCACGATGCCTGCCCGGTTGTGCGGGCTGATGTAGTAGTACACCAGCAGTGCCCGCTCCTCGCGGGTCAGGCAAAGATACCTGCGGTCGGTGGTGAATATGTTGTCAATCATCTTAAATCCGCGTCTGTGATCTTTCGTCTGGGCCATGTTGTTACCCTCCTCTGGGTAGGTAATCTGGGCGACGTGAGGACGGGTGCCAGAGGACACCCGCCACCCTCACGCCATTGCATACCGCAAAGCAGACTGGCCGGTCTGCTGCCCTGTTTGTTGCCCCGGCACGCCGCCGGGATCATGTTTTTAGGTTCGTGCGTCATCAGTCGTCATCGTCAGGTCCGTCCACAGCCTCGCCCGTCTTGATCCACCGGGTCAGCAGTTCGTCGGCCTGCATGATCCAGCTGCACACCAGACGGCCAGCGTCCTGATCACCAGCGTCGAACAGCCGGTCGCGATGCTGCATCAGGACGGTACGAAGGTTCGTCATCGTCACCGCAGATTCGCCATTGGTAGACGTCTGCTTTGTGGCCATCACATCCACCTCCGAGCGTAGCCCGGTTCACCGGGACAAGGAGGCGAAGGTTCGCCGGTCTGTCCCGGCTCGGCCACAGCGTAGTAGCCGATGGGCAATTTAGGTTTGTCTTCGTCGTCGGCGATGGCATATGCCGCCAGCGGATCATCCAAATCGTCCGGATGATCCAGCTGTTCAGCCAGTCGTGCCTTGGCTTCAAGAACATCGGCTCGGTCACGCCACTGTTGCGCCGCCATGCGGCAAAGTCGCGATGCTTCACGCAATCTGTCTTGGTTGGTCATCATTCACCTCCGGCGGTCTGTGGAGTGGCGTGGCCGGGGCTCAAGGGGGAGTCGAACTTGAATTCATGAGACACCCGGCCAGCCACACACAGGAAGGAGCGTCATCCGGTCGGGTACAGATCGTCCAACTCGCTCTCGCACGTCGTGACCACCGCCAAACAGGCGGCACTGATAATCGCAGCCGTCAAAGTCCCTGCATCGCGTCGTGTGATGTAGGTGGTCACATCGCCATGATCGCCCGCGAACTGGGTCAGATAGCCCTCGATCTCGGGGCTGGGTTGTCGGCCATTCCATCCGCGCTCGCAGTCGTCAGCAATCGCCTGACACCTCGAAGCAGCCCGCTTCAGATCGTCAGCCCTGCCGGGGTTTGTTGCTACACCGTATCGAACTTTCATGTCTTGTCCTCCAAGGCAGCATCGCCGCCCGTGTTGTGGGCCGATCTGGCCCGTCGTCGTTGTCGTTCGTGCCACAGCCGGATCGCACGGTCAGCGGCCTTCTTGGCGATGGTTTCAATCTGTTGCTCTTCAGGGATCATTCCGGCACCCGTTCAATCATCGCCCCAAGGACCGGATGCACCTCCTCAAGCATGCGTGCATCACGTTCACTGACCCTGAATGGACCAGTCGTCGAGTCGTGTATTTCACCAAGGCGGTCGCGCCAATAGGCGTTGCCGATCATCCGGACCAGCACGCCGGGAATCAGTCTGCTCACATCAGGTTTCGTCATCTTGTTGCTCCTGTAGGATAGATTTCACTGTGTATCTCGTTGCCGACATGCCGGTCGGCAGCTTCGTGATAACGTCGTGCGGCCTGCCTTGCGTCTTCTCTTTTGGTTTTCTGGTCAGGGGCCGCGTCCCGCACTGCTTGCTCATATTCAGCATCTGCGCGCCGGGCCAGCTTGCGCAACGCCTTGCCGTTGGGTGTCCCTCGGAACAGTGCGACCGCACGTTTGTGATCTGCTGCCCACCGTGCGAAGCGTTGCTTTTCCTCGGCGGCTGCATCCACCGGCGGCACCTCGCCCTTGTCGCGCAGACGTTGAGCCTCGACAGCTTCGTCCCACTCGGCCATGCCCCGGCTGGCAGTCGAGACGATGAAGTTCAGCTTGTCGAATGTGTCCTGTGATGTGAAGGCGGCAAGGCGGCAGAACAAGGGGCTGGCCAGCGTGTGGCCCGGCAGGTTGGCGGCATCACGGTCAAACGCTTCCACCTTGTCCACCGTCTGACGGACGGTCTTGAGCGCGGCGACCAGACCGGACACAGCGTCGTGCATCTCGGAGTCGATGGCCTTCCCGTCCTCGAGCAGCTGACGGCCAGCGACCAACGACTCGGCCATCTTCTTGAAGAATCGCACCAGCACGGCAGGTGCGGCTTCGTAGTCCAGCCGCGCGTCCTCCAGTTCAGCTTCAAGGCGTTCCAGTTCCCGGGTGGCTTCGCATTTCTCGTAGCGACCAGTTCGGCCCGGCCCCGGCGGCAGCTCAAACCTCGCAGCACGGGCAGCTTCGCGGTTTTTGATCTGTGCTTCTTCAAGCTGCGGCCGCGAAGCAACCAGCGACCGGACCAGTGCCGGGTATCTTGATCGCAGGGCGATCTGGTCAGCAGTCCGCGGATCGGCCAGTAGGTGTTCGTGCGTCCACTCCGGCGTGCCGGAGTCCTTCAGTGCCTGTTGAATGACCTGCTGGCTGTCGTCAGCAGGCGCCCGCGTCAGCCGTTTCACCGGCTGCTTTGGGTCATCATCGGACGGGGTTGCTTTGGTGTGTTTTGCCATCGTGTTCTTCCTCCGAGCCTCCAAAAACCGTCGGCCTACATAAGTAATATAGCCCGGTGCCTGAAGTAAAACGGGCAACCATTTCGCGACAATCTGAAAAAATGTTCTCGACACCGCATGGTTCATTCTACAAACGACGCTGGCCCCCTTTGGTGGGCCACATAAAACGACATGCCCCCGCCAGCCCGATTTGGACTGGCAGGGGCCTGTTAACGCCTGCCGCTTGGTCTACGCAGCAGCTTCGTGCAGGTATCGCACCCGTTCAGGCAGTTGGTCAGCAGGGCATGTCATCCCACCCCTGCATCCAGACGAACCCCGCGATCTCGACCCCCTGACCCTTGTAGGCCGGGAAGTGCGTCTTGAGGTCGGCCAGGGCCCCACGGACCTCCGCGAGCATCTGCGTGTAGTACGGGCCCGTCTTCCCGCCGCTGCCGGGCGGGCGGAAGTCCTTGTACAGGCTCTTGCCTCCCCAGGCCGTCTTGATCAGCAGGACCTGCTGGTCGAACAGGTCGCCCATCACGTGCCCGAACTGCAGTTCCGGACCGATGTGGTGCTTGCCTCCGTACCCGGTGTAGCCGATGGTCAGGCCGCCCTTCTTCACGTCCCCCCGCGGCGTCTTGTGCCAGACCCACACGTCATCGCGCACCACCCACTTGCCGCCGGCGTCCTTCAGGTGCTTGTACATCGCCGCCCGGGGCGAGTGCTTCATCACGTGCTCCAACGTGCCCTTGCCGCCGTTGTAGTACTTCGGATGGTCCAGATCGACGACGCCCTGACCCTGCATGTTGGACTGGCCGGCCAGGATGAAGACCTTGACCGGGCGCGCGGGCCTCTTCGCCGCCGGCGCCGGGACGCTCAAGGCGAGCACCATTGTTGCCGTCAGGATACTGACACCTGCTATTGGCTGCTTCATCTCGTGTTCCCATCTTCGTGCAAGGGCTTCTGCGCATCTGTGTGCTGACACGTGGTTGCTCCGCTTCGCTCCACAGCCCACGGCACCGGGCATTCTGACCGGCAGGGCCGTCCACATCAAGCGTGAACCGGCCGCCTTCGTTTGTTTGCGGACCGGCCGCCGGGGAGTATAATGCGTCCTCCCGGTCTGCCGCGGGTGTGGGCTGGGCTACTATGAGAGAATCCCTTATCGCTGTCCCTTACGGAGTGTACCCATCATGCCACAATCGAACGAAACGACCAGACGAACCGTTTTGACGACCGCCGCTGTGGGGGCCGGGGCGCTGGCCCTGACCGGCGGGGCGTCCCACGCGGCGCGGGGCAAGCTGCCCGAGATCCAGACCCAGGTCGCCAAGGACCGCGGGCCCCAGAAACGCAACATGTGCGGCTTCAAGGCCCCGAAGATCGAGACCGTCCGCATCGGGCTGCTCGGCGTGGGCATGCGAGGCGGCGGGGCGCTGGGTCGGCTGAGCAAGGTCCCCGGCGCGAAGATCGTTGCCGTCTGCGACCTGCGAGCGGACAAGGCCGCGCGCGCCAAGGCGCGGCTGGAGAAGATGGGCGTCAAGGGCGTGGAAGCCTATTCCGGCGACGAGATGATCTGGAAGAAGGTTTGCGAGCGGGACGACCTGGACCTGGTGTACATCTGCACGCCGTGGCGGTGGCACACGCCGATGGCGGTCTACGCGATGAGGCAGGGCAAGCACGCGGCATCGGAAGTGCCCGCCGCGGTGACCGTCGACGAATGCTGGGACCTGGTCACCACGTCCGAAGAGACGGGCAAGCACTGCATGCAGTTGGAGAACTGCTGCTACGACTTCTTCGAGATGATGACGCTGAACATGGCCCGCCAGGGCTTCCTGGGCGAACTGATCCACGCCGAGGGCGCCTACATCCACAACCTGCAGGGCCTGCTGACCAGCAAGAGCGGCTACCAGGGCATGTGGCGTCTGATCCAGAACATGGAGCGGGACGGCAACCTGTATCCGACGCACGGGCTGGGGCCCGTCGCCCAGTGCATGAACATCAACCGGACCGACAAGTTCGACTACCTCACGTGCGTCGCCAGCGACGACTTCCAGTTGGCCGACCTGGTGGTCAAGAAGTTCGGCAAGGACTCCCCGTACGCCAAGGACACCTACCGGGGCAACATGAACACGACGATGATCAAGACCGCCGGCGGGCGATCGATCATGGTCCAGCACGACGTGACGACCCCGCGCGCCTACAGCCGCATCCACCTGCTCAGCGGGACCAAGGCGACCGTCCGCAAGTGGCCCGAGCAGAAAATCATGGTCGGGCACGGGGCGTTGAAGGGCGACAAGCTCAAAGCCGTTACCACCAAGTATGCCCATCCGCTGTGCGAGCGGCTCAAGCAGACGGCGAAGAAGGTCGGCGGGCACGGCGGGATGGACTTCATCATGGACTATCGCCTGATCCACTGTCTGAAGAACGGCGAGGCGTTGGATCAGGACGTTTACGATGCGGCCGCCTGGAGCGCCGTGGGCCCGCTGAGCGAATGGTCGGTCGCCAACCGCTCCAACAGCATCGACGTGCCCGACTTCACCCGAAGCAAGTGGAAGACCAACACCCCGCTGGGCATCGTGAGCTGACGCGGCGCCGCGGCCCGCATCACTGCGCAGCCCCGTTCCTGTCCCCGATGGGAACGGGGCTCTCCATTCAGGCGATGCGAATCGAGAACATGCTTCGGGGGTAGTCCACTGTCAGGACAAACCGCCCAAGGAAGTTCCCGACGCCGAGGAGGACCGTATTGAGATTCGGCAGGAAGTCGATAGGCGCCTGTTCGATCATGTGGACAATGCCCTCCCGGGCGGAACCAGTTGGATGGGGAGCGAGGATCTCGATGCTGCATGTATGGGAGAAGGCTGTTGCCACGCCGTTGCCGGTGGCGATGTACTTGACCTGACCCGCCTCCAGATCGTGCCCGAGTATCTGGGCGAACTCGGCAGGCAGGGCACACTCATCCGCTCCCGTATCGATGAGGCCCACGGTGCTCAGATGCTGCCCCGTGTGTGGGTTGCGTATCCGGATGCGGAGCATCGGCCGGAGCGGAGAACTTGGGGTCGCCTGGAGGAAAGGATACTCGATGGGAGGCGTCTCAGTAGACAAATGTCATCTCATGCTCGGGGACGAAGAACAGTACGGGATCATCCGCGCCGCAAGCTCTAGCGGCTTCCAGGACCTCCGCCGGGCTTTCGCCGAAAGCGATCACCTCATTGTCCTCAAACGATCGCAGAGCAACGTACTTCCCATCGTACCTGTCGCTGGCAACCAGAACGTGTTCGGCCATGGACCTTTCCCTTCAGCTTCACCCGGAACTAGAAACATTATCGAACTATCCAATCGATTTGTCAATGGTATGCGCGAGGAACACACCCTGTTTCCTTCAAAGACATGGTGGTTTCGCCTCGGGGGCTGTAGCATCTGGGAGAGAGTAGGAGAGCAACAGCAGGGAGAATGCTCATGGGTCTACGTGTGCTGAGTTTCGTGGCGGCTGCGGGGCTGCTGTTCGGTTCGGGCGCGCCGGCGCGGGCGGCGGACAAGGCGCCGCGGGCGCCGAAGAGATATGACGCCACCTGGGCGTCGCTGGACTCGCGCCCCGTGCCCGCGTGGTTCAATGAGGCCAAGTTCGGCATCTTCATCGTGTGGGGGCCGTATTCCGTGCCCGGCTGGGCGCCGGTGGGGCAGTACGCCGAGTGGTACGGCTATCGCGCGTGGCAGAGGCGGAAGGGGTACTGGGACTTCTACAAGGACAACTGGGGCGAGACGTTCAACTATCGCCAATTCGGCGAGCAGATGACGGCCGCCAGGTGGGACCCCGACGCCTGGGCGAAGCTCTTTGCTGAAGCGGGCGCCAAGTACGTCGCATTCTGTGCGAAGTACCACGACGGGTACTGCCTCTGGCCCAACACGCAGAACCGTGCGATGAAGGGCAAGACGTTCAAACTCGACAAGAAGTACGCGGAGGTCAGCAGCCTGTACGTCAACGGGTGGAACAGCGTCGACACCGGGCCCAAGCGCGACCTGACGGGCGAGATGGCCCGCGCGGTCAGGAAGGTGGGCATCCGCATGGGCGTGTACTACTCGCTGTACGAGTGGTGGCACCCGTGGTGGCTGACCGACCGCACGAAGTACGTCAGGGACTACTACTTCCCGCAGTTCAAGGAACTCGTCACGCGGTACAGGCCGGAGTTCATCTTCACCGACGGCGAGTGGTCCGCGGGCGAGGAGACGTGGCGGCCTAAGGAAATGCTCCAGTGGCTGTTCAACGAGTCGCCGGTCCGCGAGACGATAGTGACCAACGACCGGTTCGGCGCGATGCGTCGCAAGCACGGGCCGGTGTTCTCCAGCGAGTACGGGGGTGGCAACTTCCCGCCGACGCACGCGTGGCAGGAAGACCGCGGCATCGGGCGCAGCTACGGGTACAACCGCAACGAGGGCGTCGCCCAGTACAACACGCGCCGCCAGCTCCTGCACATGCTGACGAAGGTCGCGGGCAATGGGGGCAACCTGCTGCTGTGCGTCGGCCCGCTGCCGGACGGGACGATTCCCGCGCTGCAGGTCCGGCGCCTGCGCGAGATGGGGCGGTGGCTGAAGGTCAACGGTCAGTCGATCTACGGCACGACGGCCAGTCCATTCTGGCCGCGGAAGTTCGCGTGGGGCACGGTGACGGCGCGCCTGGGCAAGCTGTACCTTCACGTGTACGGCCAGCCCGCCGGGCCGATTCGCCTGGACGGTCTGTCGAACAGGATCACCGCCGCGTATCTGCTGGCCGACAAGACCCGCACGCCCCTGAAGGTCGCCCCGAGCCGCGACGGCCCGCTCGTGACCTTGCCCGCCAAGCTGCCCGATCCGGACGTCTCGGTGATCGTGATCGAGATCGACGACAAGCCGAGGATCGACCGCACGATCCGCCCGAAGGCTGACGGCTCGGTCGTGCTGGACTATCTTCGGGCGACGATCCACGGCAAGACGCCGAAGGTCGAGGCCGGGCAGATCGGCTACTGGAAGAACTCGGCCGACTCGGTCAGTTGGACCTTCCGCGCGGCCAAGCCGGGCACGTACGCCGTCCGCATTGTCTACAGTTGCGCCAAAGGCGCCGGCGGCAGCGCGTTCACCGTGGCGGTGGGCAAGTCCACGCTGCAGGCGGCGACAAAGGAGACCGGTTCGTGGCGCAAGCGGGTCGCGCGCGACCTCGGCACGGTGACGATCGACAAAGCCGGCGAGCACACGCTGACCGTCAAGCCGAAAACTCCCCCCGCCTGGAAGTCCATGGGCCTGACCTCCGTGACGCTGACGCCGAAGTAGACCGCGCCGGCGGCCCTACTTCAGCTCCCGGATGAGGATGTCCTTGAACTCGATGAGCAATTCGTCGCGGCTGTGGAGTTGCAGGGCGATGTAGCCGGTCAGGCCCACGTTGTGCTTGCGGTGGGCCGCGTCGTCGAGCACGCCCTTGCCGTCGAAGTCCGTCACCGTCAGGCCGTTGAGGCGCGTGACGATCTTCGTCCCCTCGCAGCGGATGGTCAGGTCGTTCCAGTCGCCGCGCTTCCAGCGGCATTCTTTGGGGCCCTGGGCGCGGGTGATCTTCCAGTTCTTCAGCGACGGGGAGATCCACCGTTTCGTCTCGCGCGTCTCGTCGTAGATCAGCCCCGTGCGCCACGGCGCCGGCGGGTGGATGTCCACCTGCGGGCCGTCCAGCCAGCCGGCTTTGTCGTCGTAGCGCGAGCGGACCTGCACCCCGGAGTTGCCCCGCGACTTCGGCGCGTGCCCGCGGACCTTGAGCTTCAGCTCGAAGTCGCCGTACTCGCGCTTCGTCATCAGCCAGACGTAGTCGTGCTTCTTGCGGCCCGTCGAGTCGCACACGATCATGCCGTCCTTGGCGGTCCAGAACGTCTTGCCCTTGTCGGCCGGCTTGCACTTGACCTGCCACCCCGTCAGGTCCTTGCCGTTGAACAGCGGCGTCCATGTCTTGTCGGTCTTGGCCTCGGTGGTGGGGCGGGCGTCGGGTATCTTGTACGCCACGGTCATGCCGTCGGTCTTGCGCTTGTCGGCGTGGCGCAGCGTCACGGCGTTGTAGTTGGGGCTCTTGATGAGGTAGTCGACGAAGGCCTTGGCCTTGCCGCCTCCACGTGTGTTGTCGGCGATGATTATCGCTCCGGTCTTCAGCTTGCTTTCGACGGCCTTGAAGCTCTTGACGTAGTCCTCCGGCGTTCCGTCGAGGAACAGGAAGTCGATGGGTCCCTCGACGGCCCGGAGGTAATCGACCAGCGTGCCTTCCAGGACCGTCACACTCTTCTTCAGGCGCGCAATCCCGACATTCCGGTCCGTCGATTCCCGCTTGCCTTTGTCGCAGACGACGCGGACGTTCCCGCCGGTCCGCTCGAAGGCGATGCCCAGATTCACCGCCGCCGCGCCGCCGTCTGCTGTGAAAGCCAAACCATGCTTCGCGCCCGACGCCTCGGCGAAGATCCGAAGCAGCTTTGCGTCGATGACCGTCGCGTCGCCCTTCGCGCGGGCCAGCTCCTTCAGCACGACCTCCCGTTCGGCCGTCGTCATCGGGCCCGGCGAACGCTTGGCCTTGGGGATCTTGTACGCCAGCGTCATGCCGTCGCCTTTCTTCATCGACGCCCGGACCGTCACCGCGTCGAACTCGGGTCCGTCCATCGTCTTCAGGAAGTCCGGCATCGCCCGGGCCGAGCGGATCGTGTTGTCAGCCGTGATCAGCGCCCCATCGACGAGCTTGTCCGCCACGGCCGTGTAGTACTTCATGTAGTCCCGCTTGACCGCGTCGAGGAAGACGAAGTCGTACGTGCCCTCCATCTTCGGCAGGACCTTCAGCGCGTCGCCCAGGATCACGGTGACGGTCTTGTCCAGCGCGACGGTCTTGAGGTTCGCGCGGGCCTTGTCGACCATCTGCGGGCTGATGTCCACCGTGTAGAGGTGACCGCCCCTTCGCTCGAACGCGATGCCCATGTTCATCGCCCCGAACGCCCGCGCCGTGCCCACCTCGATCCCGCGCTTCGCCCCGGCCGCGTCAACGCAGATCCGCAGGAACATCGCGTCATCGGCGGCCGTGTCCAGAATGATGTGGCTGAAGTCCTCGATGAACTTCGCGCGAAACGCAATGCTCGACGGATCGGCCTTGTCCGCCGCCAGAGCCGGCCCCGCCGCCGCCATCGCCACGCAAAGCCCCAACACCGCACCTGCACGTCGTGTCATGATTCGCTCCTGCCTCATGCCCGGCCGCCCCGTCAGTAAACGGATACCCACGCGAGGCCGACAAGGATTCTAACCTAAGAACACGCCCGTAGGGACGTTTTAACTGGTGGGCTGGTTGATTGGTCAACTTGTTCGCCGGCACTCAGGGTCGTTTCGGGCCGTCACCAGTTAACCAGTCAACCAGCATACCAATCAAGACGGAAGTGCGCCATGGACAAGCTGAAACGTGCGAAGTGGATGATCGGTCTGGTGGCGGCGGGGCTGTTCCTTTCGGGCGTGACGCTCTGGCCGGTGGTGTGGGAACTGGAGACGATCGTCGACCTGGTCTGGGGCGACGCGGGAGCTTCCGGGCCCGTCCATGCGCTAATGCTCGATACGATCGAAGCGATCCGGTACACGGAATCGCGATATCCGTTTCTCCTGTACGGTTACGACTGGCTGGCGTTTGCACACATCATGCTCGCGATCCTGTTCTTCGGGGCGATTCGCGACCCGGTTCGCAACGTGTGGGTCGTCCAGTTCGGCCTGATCGCCTGCGCCGCCGTCCCGGTCCTCGCCGGCGTCTGCATCCCCCTGCGCCACATGCCGTTTGCCTGGTTCTGGGTCGACGTCGCCTTCGCGCCGCTGGCGGCGATCCCCCTGGCAATCGCCCTGCGCGACATCGGAACACAGGCATGTCGCCCCGGGTGATTGTTTCGTCCACCCGCGCAGTGTTCAGGGAACAGATACGACCACTCCGGCTCCAGTTAAGGATTGCGTTAACGACACTTGCGAAGGTCTGTCAAGCGAATATCGCCAGCCGAAACAGTTCTTTTCGGGGGCAGGGCGGGAGGCGTTCGCGGCCTTCGGAGGTGGACACCTGTGTGGATAACTTGTGGGGTAGTGGTTTACTACTGTGTTAACGTATGGGAGAAAATGGGCTTGCATACCCCTTCAGAATGGGTCTGACTGTGGGTATAATGCCACATTACGGCAGGCCTCGCGCCAATACAGCCGCTCAGACCAATCGAATGGACCTGAAGACAAGCGATTTCGACTTCTTTCTGGATGAGACGCTCATCGCGCAGAAGCCCGCGCCGCAGAGAGATGCGTCCCGTCTTATGGTCCTGGACCGGCGCGACGGGCAGGTGACCCACCACGTGTTCGCCGACATCGTGGACCTGCTGCGAAACGATGACCTGCTGGTGGTCAACGACACGCGCGTGATCCCCGCACGGTTCGTCTGCCGGCGCGCCACAGGGGGGAGAATCGACGGGTTGTTCTGCGGCGAGCCGGCCGCCGGACAGTGGGAGGTCATGCTGAGAAACGCACGCCGGTGCAGGCCCGGCGAGGCGCTGGAACTGGCCGGATCGGGCGGCGTCTCGCTCGTGCTGGGCGAGAACCTGGGCAAGGGCCGGTGGCTTGTCGAGCCCCAACCGCCCGGTGCGGCGGAAGATATCCTCGCCCGCGCCGGGGCCACGCCCCTGCCGCCCTACATCCACCGCAGCGATGCCGACCCGGACCGCGACGACGACGAAGACCGGCGCCGCTACCAGACCGTCTATGCCGAGCGCCCCGGCGCCGTCGCGGCGCCCACCGCGGGGTTGCACTTCACCCACGATCTGCTTGAGGCCCTGGCCCGCAAGGGCGTCCGGACCGCCCGCGTGACGCTCCACGTGGGGCCCGGCACATTCGCGCCGGTCGTCTCAGACGACCCGGCCGACCACCAGATGCACTCCGAATGGTACCAACTGTCCACCCACGCGGCCGACGCCATCAACGCCGCCCGCGCCGCCGGGCGGCGCGTGGTGGCCGTCGGCACGACGTCCGTCCGCGTGCTCGAGACTGCCGCCGCGCAGGGCCTGCCCCTGTCGGCACGCAGTGGCGAGACCGATATCTTCATCTATCCGCCGGCCGAGTTTCGCCTCGTCGACGTCCTGATCACCAACTTCCACCTGCCGTGCAGCACGCTGCTGATGCTGGTGGCCGCCTTCTGCAGTCCGGGGGACACCAGCGGCGTGGAGATGATCCTGTCAGCCTACCGACAGGCCGTCGCAAGCAAGTATCGCTTCTACTCATACGGTGACGCGATGCTCATCGAGTAGGCTTGGCGCTGGCCGAGCGGTTGGTGGGGTCTTCGATCCAGGCAGCGTAACAGGCCCCGCACAGGTGAATGGTCATCCGCCGATGCACCTGGTCCATCAGTTCACGTTCACTCATGCCCTCCATCTGGCGGATCAGGCGATCGATCTCCTCGCCGGGGTCGAAGGTCTCGCGTCCGTCGGGGTCCGTCGTCGGGGTCGGGTCGGCGAAGGCCTCGATCCGCACGACGTAGAAGTCGCCCCGTCCTGGCCTCAGGTGATCGCCGCAGTGGCAGCAGAACAGCGGATGATGTTCGGCCTCGCCCATCGGGCCTCCGGCGGCTCGCGGGTTACTTGATCGACGGCATGACCAGTTCGCCGCGGGCCTGCTTTTCGGTCTCAAGATACGCGCCGTAGAAGTTCGTGTTGCAGTCGATCCACAGCGTGATGCGGTACAGTTCCTCGTCCGTCAGTTTCAGCTTGTGATGCCCTTTGGGCCCGGTCAGGTGGGGCAGGAGCCTCGAGCCCTTGGCCCCGATCTTGCCCGCGATCGACGTGCACCCGCCGTTGCGCCTGATCGCGCCGTTGCCGCCGCTCTTGCCCCAGCCCCACTTGTGGAGCGTCTCGAACGCCTTGGACCACCCGTGCTTGCCGAACGCCTTACCCGACAGGTCCGGTGCCTTCTTCTCCTTCGTATGGCAGGGCAGGCACTTGCGGTCGATCACCGGCTGGACCAGCCGCGGGAACGACAGCGGGAACGAGCCGCTGACGTCGCGGGCGATCTTCGACGGCGCCCGCCGCAATGCGATCGCCGTCGGGGTCTTGGCGCTGCTCATGCGGAGTTTGGGCTCGTGACAGCCCTGGCAGACGAGCTTCTCGCCCGGATGAACGTACGTGTTGGACTTCATTGACTGGATGGCCTGGCCTTGAGCGTCGAGGGCCTGGAAGTAGATCGGCACGCCAACCGGAGCCTCGAAGTAGCAACTGCCGTCGGCTTCCACCGGCACCGTGCCGAGAACGCCCCGGGCGAGCGACTGGGCGGCCAGCCCGATGTTGGGCCTGCCGACGTTGGGGGTGGCCTTGGGGAACACCTGCACGATCCGCAGGGCCTTGACCTTCGCCCCCTCGGGCCAGGTGAAGTCGCTGTCGTAGATGTCCATGACCGCAGTGGTTTCTTTCTGGGCCGTCCCGTTGGCCCTGTCTTCGGCGGCCTGCGTGGTCATGTTCGGAATCACGCGCGGCACGGGGCGCGGGCGCAGCGGAATCGGATCCAGCGCCGGAACCGACGGGTCGCGATAGAGCAACTCGCGATTGCCGAAACTGTCCAGCAGGACCACCCCGTAATGCCTCGCCGCCGGATCGTACACGCACAGGTAATAGTGCTCGCTGAGGGGCCAGGCCTGCCCGTAGATCTCATTGCCGCGCGAGCTGCCCTCGGACTCGGGGAAGGGCACTTCCGGTGTGATGCGCTTCAGTTGCGAACAGGCGTTGTCGTCCTTGATCTGCTGGTCAATCAGCACGAACGAGCCATAGTTCTGCCCGTGGTGCGGCGCGGCGGTGGCGATGTATCGGTGCGAGTTCGGGATCGCCCGGATCGCCAGTTCCATCCAGGGACGCATGCTGCGATTGATCGGGTAATTCCCGTGGTAGCTCCGCGGGTCACGCCCGTCGGGATACGTCAGCCAGATGTGATGCGCCACGTCGCTGTCGCGGTCCACGTAGTCCCACCGCGAGTAGACGATCATGCCGTTGTTGTCGATGCTCGGGTGCCACTCGTTCGTCTCGTGGTAGCTGATCGGAATAATGTCGCTGCCGTCGGGCCGCATCGTGTGCAGTGTGTAGGTGGGCACGGGGCGGCCGTGGCAGCGTCCGAATCCGCCGCGACGCTCGGAGATGAACAGAATCCGCCCGTTGGGCATGACGCACGGGTCGAAGTCGTTCCACGTTCCGTCGGTCAACTGCGTGACGTTCGCCGGTTTGCCCGGCTCGATGCTTGCGCGGAAGACGTGGTACGACCTCTCGGGGCTCCATCGCTGGCTGCTCTTGCCGCACTGGGCCCAGGCGAACAGGATCGACTTGGCGTCGTAGCTCAGCTCGAGCGACATGAACGATCCGCCCTCGAGCTTCCGGCCCTTGAGGCGCCCGTTGACCACGACGGCGTCCTTGAGGACCTCGCGGACGGTGGGCTTGTCGCTGAAGGCGTCTTCCAGGATGTAGATGCCTCCGCCGGGTCGGGCGTTGCAGCCGAAGTACTGGTCACACATGTGGGAGGCGGCCTTGTGGTGCGTGGCGAAGATGAGGCTCTTGAAGTTCAGCAGGGGGTTGGCAAAGGCGATGCGGCGCCGCAGGGCGCACAGGTCGTCGAAGAGCTTGCGCCGCGCGGTCGCATCGGTGGTCTCGATTTTCCCGCACGCGGTCTTGAGGGCCGCCAGTTCCGTCGCTTCCTTCGCCAGGTCCGGCGCGCCGGTCATCTTGCGGATGTCGGCCAGCAGGGCCGCTGTGCGCCGCAGGACCACGTCGGCCGGATCGCGGTCGGTCGGCAGGAAGAACGCATCCGTGCGGAGCGCCTCTTTCATCAGGCGATCGTACCGGCTGCCGCCCTTGCGCCACGTCGAGATGTTGCGGGCCAGGCGGCCGTACTCGTCGACCGGCCGGCTCGGGCTCTTCGACTTGCTCCGCTTGCTGCTGGACTTGGGCACCTTCAGCTTGGCCAGTTCTTTGAGCTTCTCGATCTTCCCGGCGGCGACCACCGCGCCCCACTTGTCGCCCGAGCGGATCGTCAACTTCTCACCCGCCTTGACGTCCGCCTGCAGCACGTGCCACGCATGTCGCCTGCTGCCCTCGGCGACCTGGATCGTGCCCGCCTCCGTCCACGTGCCGCACAACTGCAGCGACTTGGGCGTCTGGGCAGCCGGCACGCAGAGGTACAGGCGTCCCGCCTTCTTGACCGTTACGACCATGTCCGCGGCGTTCTTGTGCTCGTGGGCCGTGTAGGCCAGCCCGCTCACGCCCTTCGGTACGGCGGTGAATGAGTAGTCGCGATTCGAGTTGATCGGCGCCCCGTCGCCCATCGTGCCCACGCCCAACGGCGCCGACCCGCTGATCTCGACCACCGCCCCGCCGGCAGCCATCGCAACCGCGCCGCTGAGGACAACGCACAATCCCATCACCGCCACCCGCCACCGTCCGCCTGTGATCTGTCCAAACATCTCTCGCGCTCCAGAAAGGGCCGCACTCTGTTCACTTCGCACTAGTATACCCCACGTAGAACCCGCATGGCCTTGCCTCCTATCGCCCGATCTTGAGGCTACGCCTCGACGTCCTCATTCGTGTCTTGCAGGAGTCTCGCATCTTCGAGATCGACGTCGCGCCCGGCGGCCAGTTTCGATGCGATCAGGTCCTCCTTGCATATCACGGAAAATGCCTGGTCTTGATAGGTCATCATCTGGCGGCGAGACCATGCGTCGGCGAACTCTATCCCCGGAGTTCGGGTCTGCACGTCGAGTCGCACGCGGTCCTTGAAAATGGTTATGGCATTGGCCAGTATCTCTTCGACAGTCGTCAGACTCGCCGTGCCAAGCCCTGCGTCCTCCAACGCTTCCAGGAGATGGTTCACATTCTCGGGGGTGGCCTCTATCAGGATGTCCAGATCGAACGTCGATCGCGGAACCCCGTGCAGGATGACGGCAACGCCACCGATCACGACGTAGCGGACGTCATGTGATTCGAAGGACTTGAATACGCTCTTTAGCCTGTTGAGCATCGTCGGGGAGGTCCTTTTCGGCCAGGTCGGGCCTGACCGACAGGGCCAGGTCCGTCATCTCACAGAAGATGTCCATGCGCTCGGCAAGCGTCAGGGATTGGAACCATCTTGCCTTGGCTTCGGGGCTTTCGTCAGAGCGATCATGTGAAACACCCGGTCTCATACGACCATTGTACCTTGCCGCGCCTTCCAGAGCAACGGGACGAGAGGCCGCACGATGGCATGGCGCCCTACGTTCTCACGTGGCCCGTGCCGGTGACGATCCACTTGTAGGTGGTCAGGTCTTCGGCGCCCATGGGGCCGCGGGCGTGGAGCTTGTCGGTGGAGATGCCGATCTCGGCGCCCAGACCGTACTGGCCTCCGTCGCTGAAGCGGGTCGAGGCGTTGACCATGACGCTCGAGGAGTCGACGCCCGCGACGAAGGCGGCGGCGGCGGACTGCGAGCGGGTGACGATCGCGTCGGTGTGGTGCGAGCCGTAGGTGTTGATGTGGTCCACCGCGGCGTCCAGGCCGTCGACGACCTTGACCGCCAGCACGAGGTCGAGGTACTCGGCGTACCAGTCGTCCTCGGTGGCGGGGGTCATCTCGGCGGCGGCCCGAGCCTGCTCATCGCCCCGCAGTTCCACGCCGGCCTCGGACAGGGCGGCGGCCATCGTCGTCAGGAACTGCTCGGCGATGCTCACGTCGACCAGCAGGGTCTCGGCGGCGTTGCAGACGCCGGGGCGCTGGCACTTGGCGTTCAGGACGATCTGGCGGGCCATCTCCAGGTCCGCGCGGCTGTGGACGTAGACGTGACAGTTGCCCGTGTAGTGCTTGATGACCGGTATCGTCGCCGCCTCGGCCACCGCGCGGATCAGGCCCTCCCCGCCGCGGGGGATGATCAGGTCGATCAGGCCCTGGGCCTTCGCCATGGCGGGTACGATCTCGCGGTCGGTCTTGTCGATGACGGTGACGGCTTCGGCGGGCAGGCCGGCGGCGGCAAGGCCCTCGCGAAGGACGGCCGCGATCGCCAGGTTCGAGTGAACCGCCTCCTTGCCGCCGCGGAGGATGCATGCGTTGGCGCTCTTGAGACAAAGGCCTGCTGCGTCGGCGGTTACGTTCGGTCGCGACTCGAAGATGATCCCCACGACGCCTATCGGGACGCGGCGCTTCTCAATCCGCAGACCGTTGGGACGGTTGTAGCCCGATATTGTCTGGCCGACCGGGTCGGTCTGGGCCGCAATCTGCTCCAGCGCGACGGCCATGCCTTCGATTCGGGCGTCAGTCAGCGTCAGGCGGTCGACCATCGCCTCGGACAGGCCGAACTCCTCGCTTCGGGCCAGGTCCCTGGCGTTGGCGTCCTGGAGGGCGGTCTTCTCGCGTCGGATGGCCCCCGCGCAGGCGGCCAGTGCGGCGTTTCGCTGCTGCCCGGTGGTCACCGCCAGCTTGGCTGCCGCGGCGCGGGCGGCGTTGGCGAGTGTCTCGACGTACTGCTTGGCATCCATATCGTTATCTCCCGCTGGGCGTCCGTCTGTAATGTGTCATCGGATACGGTGGTAGTGGTAGGGCGTGCAACTGTGTTGCACGCGGAACGAACAACCATTCCCCTCCGCGTGCAACGAGTTGCACGCCCTACACGGTGCCCATATCGTACGTCTCGCGGCGCGGTCTGTCAAAAGCGGTTTTTCCGGGGTCGATATGTGCAACGATGGCAGGTGTGAGGGTCAAGAGCAGTGGCGCAAGAAATCGCTAGCGTCTTTTAGAGGAAGGGGTTACGTCTACAGGCACGCCGGTTGCTTGTGTAGTGGCGTCATGTTGACATCCTCGTCAGCGGTGCGCCGACGGGGCCATGCGGTATGTACGATTCGCAGTACGTTCCATAGCAAGGACTTAGCGGAACCTGCGGTCCGAATAAGGACCTGAGAAGGAGAACGATCCTATGGCGGCTAAGCAGTTAACGTTCAACACCGAGGCCCGCGAGGCCCTCCTGGTCGGCGTGGAGAAGTTGGCCCGGGCGGTCAAGAGCACCCTCGGCCCGCGCGGACGAAACGCGATTCTCGACAAGGGCTGGGGCGCCCCGACGGTCACCAAGGACGGCGTCACCGTCGCCGAGGAGATCGAACTGGCGGACAAGACCGAGAATCTCGGCGCCCAACTAGTCAAGGAAGCGGCGAGCAAGACCTCCGACGCCGCGGGCGACGGGACGACCACCGCGACGGTGCTGGCCGAGGCGATCTTCAAGGCCGGCTTCCGCAACTTGGCCGCCGGGGCCGACGCGATGAGTCTTGCCCGCGGCATTCGCAAGGGCGTCGACGCGGTCGTCGAGTCCCTGGGCGACCTGGCGACCCCGGTCAAGGACGACGCCGAGATCCGCAACGTGGCGGCCATCAGCGCCAACAACGACCCGGAGGTCGGCAAGATGCTTGCCGCCGCCATGAGCAAGGTCGGTCGCGACGGCGTGATCACGGTTGAGGAAGGCAAGAGCATCGACACCGTCGTCGACGTGGTCGAGGGTATGCAGTTTGATCGCGGCTATCTCTCGCCGCACTTCGTCACGGATCCCGAGGCGATGACCGCCGAACTGCCCAAGCCGCTCGTGCTGATCCACGAGGAGAAGATCTCCTCGGTGGCCAAGCTCGTCCCGCTCCTGGAGAAGATCGCCCAGGCCAAACGCCCCCTGTTCATCCTCGCCGAGGACGTCGAGGGCGAGGCGTTGGCGGCCCTGGTGGTCAACAAGCTTCGCGGCATCGTCAGCGTCTGTGCGGTCAAGGCCCCGGGCTACGGCGACCGTCGCAAGGCCATGCTCCAGGATATCGGCATCCTGACCGGCGCGAAGGTCTTCACCAAGGACCTCGGGCTGGACATCGAGAAGGTCGAGCTGAGCGACCTGGGCACGGCCAAGAAGATCACCACCGACAACGACGTGACGACAATCATCGAAGGGTCCGGTCAGAGCGAGGCCGTCCGTGCCCGCATCGACCAGATTCGCAGCGACATCGAAACCACCACCAGCGACTACGACAAAGAGAAGTTGCAGGAGCGCCTGGCCAAGCTGGCCGGCGGGGTGGCGGTTGTCAGCGTCGGTGCGGCGACCGAGAGCGAGATGAAGGCCAAGAAGGCCTGCATCGAGGACGCCCTGCACGCGACGCGGGCGGCCATCGAAGAAGGTATCGTTCCCGGCGGCGGGGTGGCGCTGATACGGGCCGCTGCCGCGCTGGACGCGATCAAGGCCAAGGGCGACGAGGCCACCGGCGTGGACATCGTCCGCCGCGCGCTGTCCGAGCCGCTGCGTCAGATCGTCGCCAACGCCGGCGAGCCGGCGGCGGTCGTGCTGAAGACGGTCGCCGAGCACAAGGGCAACTACGGCTTCAACGCCGACACGATGGCCTACGAAGACCTGGTCACCTCCGGCGTCATCGACCCGGCCAAGGTTACCCGGACAGCCCTCCAGAACGCCTCGTCCGTTGCCACGCTTCTGCTGACGTGCGACGCGTCGGTGACGGAGATCCCGAAGGAAGACGAACCGATGCCGGGCGGCCCGGAAGGCATGGGCGGCATGGGCGGCGGCATGGGGGGCATGGGTGGCATGGGTGGAATGGGTGGCATGGGCGGCATGGGCGGCATGATGTAGGCCGCGTTGGCACACACGAGAAACATAAGCGAAAGACAAAGCGAAACGATAAGGAGCGCGCAAGATGGCAGTGACACCGTTGGATGACAGAGTTTTGGTCAAGCAGAGCGAGGCAGAACAGGTAACCGCCGGCGGCATCGTCTTGCCGGATTCGGCGAAGGAAAAGCCGCAGCAGGGCAAGGTGGTGGCCGTGGGCCCGGGCAAGCTGACCGACAGCGGCAACCGTGGCGAGATGAGCCTGAAGAAAGGCGACGAGGTCTTCTACGGCAAGTACGCGGGCACGCAGATCAAGATCGACGACGAGGAATTCGTGATTCTTCGCGAGTCGGACGTGCTGGCCATCATTGAGAAGTAGCGAACGATAGCGGGTCTTCGCCCGCGGGTGGCGTGCGACGGAAGTCAACGGCGCGCGAAACCGCAAGCGGCAGAACTCACGCGAAACGATAGACAGGAGTCAATCATGGCTGCAAAGCAGATGCTTTATGACACCGACGCCCGCGCCGCGATGCTGAAAGGCGTGGCGCAACTGGCCGCCGCGGTGAAGGTGACGCTGGGCCCGACGGGACGGAACGTCCTGTTGCAGAAGTCCTTCGGCTCGCCGAAGGTCACCAAGGACGGCG
>CAZVEV010000010.1:0-47921 GCA_964625865.1 uncultured Planctomycetaceae bacterium
GCTTCTATCGCGGCCGCATCCCCCCATCTGTTACCCTCATTTGAACCACGCCCAGCGACGCGGTAAACCGCGCGCGTGAACCCACACGTTAATCCCTCCCCTCCCGAAACAATACGGGGTTCCCGTATTCTCTGTGATACGACGTCAATCGCACAGCGTCTGGTTGAACCACGCGCCGCGAGGCGATAGACTCACCGTAGATCGAAAGGAACACCATGCACGAACATTTTGCCGACCGTCTGCTGGCCGCCATCGAGGCCAAGGGCTCGCCCGTGTGCGTCGGGCTGGATCCGGTCTACGAGCGCCTGCCGGGCGAACTGCTGGCGGCCGATACCTGCTGCGGAGCCGCCGATCGCGTCGAAGCAATCCGGACGTTCTGCCGCACTGTGCTTGAGATCGTTGCCCCCATCGTGCCCGCGGTCAAACCGCAGATCGGGTACTTCGAGATCTACAGGCATCTCGGCGTGGAGTTGTACTTCGAGATGGTCCAGTACGCCCGGGACCTGGGCCTGGTGGTCATCGGCGACGTCAAGCGCGGCGACATCGGCTCGACGGCGGGCGCCTACGCGGCGGGCCATCTGCTGGCCGAAACGTCCCCCGACGCGGTGACGGTTAACGGCTACTTCGGCGCCGACGGGCTCAATCCGTTCATCGACGTGGCGACCGTCCAGGGCAAGGGCGTGTTCGTGCTGGTGCGGACGAGCAACCCCTCTGCCGTCGCCATCCAGGACTTCGCCGACGCATCGGGCAAGACGTTTTACGAGCACATGGCCGAGCAGGTCGCGGCGGCCGGCGCGGACTTCGTGGGCGACTCGGGCTACAGTTGCCTCGGCGCCGTGGTCGGCGCGACGTATCCCGACGAGGCCCGCCTGCTCCGGAAGATCATGCCCGAGCAGATCTTCCTCGTGCCCGGCTACGGCGCCCAAGGGGCGTCGGCAGACGACTGCGCCGCCTCGTTCAAGGAAGACGGCACGGGCGCGATCGTCAACGCCAGCCGGTCGGTCATCTTCGCCTACGCCCGCGACGGTGACGGCGGGGCCGACTGGAAACGGTCGGTCGAGGATGCCGCCAAGGCCCTCGCAGACGATATCGCGGGCGCCGTCAGGTCCTGAGGCCGGCTGAGAAGGGATCGACGCCGATGGCCCCGACGTGTCCCAACACGCAGTTGTATGCACATCGCGATCCGCCTCCGGAGACGCTGACGGTGGCGGGGCGGAGCTACAGAGTTGTCCGCGTCTTCAAGCACGACTTCTACGCCGCCACGTGCCTGTACGAATCGCCCGAGGCCGGGCCCATGCCGCGGATCGTCATCAAGCTCTACCGCACGCAGGGCTTCTGCGGCCTGGAGATGCAATGGGCGGGCCGATTCCTGCGAAACCGCGAACGGGCGATCTATGCCGCACTGGAAGGCGTCCCCGGCGTGCCGCGGTGGGTCGGTCAGGTGGGCCCGACGGGGCTGGCCGTCGAATACGTTGAGGGCACGACGCTCGATCGCACGGCGGCCCCGCCGGGGTTCTTCGATCGCCTCCGGACGCTGCTGGACGCCGTTCACGGGCGCGGCGTGGCCTACGGCGACGCCAACAAGCGGTCGAACATCATCGTCACGGGCGACGGACAGCCCGTGCTGATCGACTACCAGATCGCGATCCGGCTGCGCCCGACCTGGCCGACGCCGCTGCGACAGATCGTCGCGGCATGCGTGCGCTACGTCCAGCGATGCGATATCTACCACCTCTACAAGCACAAGCGGCGCATGAGTCCGGACGAGCTGACCGAAGACGAAGACCGCCTGGGCCGCCGCCGCGGACTGCTCCACACGCTGCACCGCAAGGCGACCGATCCGTGGCGGGCGTTCCGCCGGCGCTTCCTCCGCCGACGCCACCGCCGCGGGCTGCTCGTCAGCCCCACCGAAACCCTCGAGGGCCCCGCCGGCGGCGAGACCGCGTCGTGGCGAGACGACGAGACGAACCGGCGATGAACTTGCCCTTGACCGGCGCGCGGGGACGCGCCTACACTTTGGCGGACGTGGAGCAGTTGCACGACCCTTCAGGCAACCGACGCGGATAGAACCACGAACAACAACGGAGAAGTGCGTATGGATACGCAGGCCATGGGACGGCCTCGACCGGCTACGATGGAGGCGCTGGAGCCTCGGGTGCTCCTGACGGTGTCTGTCGGCACGGTTGACCCCTCACTGGCGGGCATGGCGGCAGAGGCCCCTTCGACAGGATGGCTCGTATCGCCCGCGGCGGCCGCGGCGACCGGCGAGATCCGCGGGAGCCTGTGGAACGACATCGACGCCAGCGGCCTGTGGGACAGCGCCGAGCCCGCCCTGGCTGACTGGAAGGTCTACCTCGACACCGACGACGACGCGGCCTGGGACGCAGGCGAACCGTACCAGCTTTCCGGTCCGGGAGGGAGCTATGCCTTTGCGGACCTGGCTGCCGGCACGTACACGGTGCGGGCCGACGCGCCGGACGGCTGGACGCACACCTCGCTGGACTCCGGCAGGCCCGTTTCCGAGTTCGACATCGACGTGATCTTCATCGACGAGACCCTCACGCCCAGTCAGCAGGCCGTGTTCTCCACTGCGGCCCAGCGATGGGAGCAGATCATCATCGGCGACCTGCCCCGGGCGTACACGTCCGACGGCTGGGTCGACGACGTGGCCATCCGCGCCAGTGCCCCGGAGATTGACGGGCCAGGCAAGATTCTGGGGATGGCCGGGCCCACCCAGTTTCGCAGCGGCTCGGTCCTTCCCGTAACGGGCATAATGATGTTCGACACGGCCGACCTGGAACTCCTGGAGAACACGGGGAAGCTTCTCGACGTGATCGTCCACGAGATGGGTCACGTGCTGGGGATCGGCACGATATGGACCGACCTGGGTCTGCTGAGCACCGGGGGGCCCGACGGGCCGCAATTCACCGGGACGGCGGCCACCGCCGAATACGCCGCCCTGACCGGCGAGGCCGAGACCTCCGTACCGGTGGCCGACACCGGCGGGGCCGGCACAATCAACTCCCACTGGCGCGAGTCGGTGTTCGACAACGAACTGATGACCGGGTATCTGGACTTCGGCCTGGACAATCCGATCAGCCGCGTGACGGCCGGATCGCTGGAGGACCTCGGATACGAGGTGAACCTCGACGCCGCCGACGCCTATGCCCTGCCCGCCGGCGCCCAGGCGAGCGCCTCGGCGACCGGCCTGGCCGGAAGGGTGCTCGCACTGGACGTCGCCCGGACGTTTGTCGAGACGGCGGCCCCGTCGGTCTCGCTGGCGACGGACGTTCACGTGGGCGACCACCACGTGGTGACGCTGGGCGAGGGCGAGAGCGCCGCCGGCATCGACTTCGGCTACCGGGAGCAGCCCCCGGCCAGCGACGCCCCCGGCCTGCCGGACCTGCTGGAACAGAGCGACACCGGCGCAAGCGACAGCGACAACCTGACCCGTCTGGACAACAGCGTCGCCGACAAGACGCTCCTGTTCAGTGTGCCCGGCACGCAGGCCGGTGCGACCGTAACGGTGTACGCTGACGGCGAGCCCATCGGCACGGCCGACGGTCTCGACGGCGTCACGATCGTTGAGACCAGCGGCCTGTCGGACCTGGCCGACGGCGATCGCAGCATTACGGCGCGCCAGACGGCTCCGGGTCAGCTCGAATCGGCCGATTCGCCGGAACTGACGATAGCGGTAGACACCGCCGCCCCGAGCGTCAGCGGCTTGGGCCTGTCCAGCACGCAGGCGGATTGGTACATCGGTACGGTCGATTCGTCGCTGTGGACGGACGGCCGGTCGCACGCGACCGTTCCGTGGTCCGCGGTCAACGTTCTCGAGTTGAGCTTCGACGAGGCCGTCGCCGCGGCGACAGGCGACATGGCGGTGCAGGGCCAGACCACCGGCGCCATCGCCACCACGAGCGTCGCCGGCAGCGGGTCGGCCCGGGTGGCATGGACCGTTGCGGGGACCGCGGGGGGCTTCCTGGACCGCGACCGGTACGCGGTAGCCGTTACGGACAGCGTGACGGACATGGCGGGCAACGCGCTGGGAGGCGGGTGGCAGAGCGAGTTGGCCGTCCTGCCCGGCGACGTCAACGGCGACGGCGAGGTCGGCAGCCTCGACCGGCGCGATGTGCGTAACGCGTACGGCTGGGAGTACGGCGCGGCGGGCTATTCCGTGCTGGCCGACGTCGACGGGAACGGCAGCGTCGGCAGCCTCGACCGCCGCGTCGTCAGGAACCACTACGCCCAGTCGCTTCCGGCGGCGGCCCAGAGCGAGTCCCAATCGCTTGCTTCGTCGCCGGTTTCGCCGCCGCCGACAACCACGACAACCCGGTCCGCGACCCTCCGATCGAGCAGGCTCGGCCGCCTCCGCCTTCGCATCCTCCGGCGCTATCTCCGGGTGATAGGACGCCCGCCCAGCGCCCGGCGTGCGCGTCTGGCGGCCCGACTGATCCGCCGCCTGATGAGTACTCTGATCGCTCGGTGACAGCGACAATTCAAGTTGGGGCAAGGTCTCCGCCCCGCGCAAGTACATTTCGTGCGGTCTTGTGCGCGAGGTTTCGGCGTTTTACACTACGATGCGCGCGGAGACGTGATTTGAAGGGCACTATGAGGTCGGCAGAGAGACACGGCAGCGGCATGCGACTAGCGAGGCTCGACGCCATTCTTGCCGTTGCGCTGACCGCCATGCTGATCGCCGGCGGATGCGACAACTCGCCCTATCCCGCCTCCGATCGCGACAAGAGCATCTACTACATGACGTTCTCGGAGGAGCCCAAGCACCTCGACCCGGCCCAGGCGTACTCCACGTGGGACTCCCAGGTGCTTAGCCAGTCCCTCGAGCCGCCGTTCCAGTACAACTATCTCAAGCGGCCGTACGAGCTTGAGCCCCTGACGGTTACCGGCATACCGAAGCCCGTCAAGCGCCTGGTTCGATTCCGGCCCACGGCGCCCGCGACGAGTCCGACGAGCGGACCGACGAGCGGGCCCGCTGACGACGGGCCCATCGAGGCGACGGTCTACACGCTCCGGCTCCAGCGCGGCATCCGGTTCCAGAATCACCCGTGCTTCGTCGAGGCCAACCGCCGTCTCACGGAGGCCGACGTGCGCCACGTGTCGACCGTGAACGACTTCAAGGACGTCGCCTCCCGCGAGCTGAACGCCGGCGATTACGTCCATGCCATCCGTCGGCTGGCCGACCCGCGACTGAACTGCCCCATCTATGCCACGCTGGCCAAGAACATGCTCGGCATGGGCGAGTATCGCACGCATCTCCAGGCCCAACTGGACGCCGAGCGCAAAGCCCGCAAGGCCGCCGCCGGGGCCCTGTACAATCCGCAGGCCGACGAGGAGCGCAACCCGATTCGCGTGGACTACGCCGCGGGCGCCGAGAAGTTCCCTTTCGTCAGGCAGACCGGCACGCACACGTTTGAGGTCGTCCTGTCCAGGCCCTACCCGCAGATCCTCTACTGGATGGCGATGGGCTTCTTCGCCCCCGTGGCGCCCGAGGCGGTCGAGTTCTTTGACCAGTCGATCCTGATTGACCGCAGCATCCGGTTCGACAAGAACATCGTCGGCACGGGTCCATACAGGCTCGTCGAGTACGACCCGATCAACCGGATCGCCTTCGACCGGAACGAGAACTACGCATCGCGCGGCGTGACGTATCCCGAGCTGCCCAAGCCCGCCGAAGGCGACGCGGTGGCCCGAGCGAACCACGACGAGATGAAAGAGGCCGGCATGCTCGAGGCGGCCGGCACGCCCCTGCCGATGATCGACCGGATCGTCTTCCGCATGGAAAAGGAGTCCGTACCGAGGTGGAACAAGTTCCTCCAGGGCTACTACGACGTATCCTACCTCCGCTCCAGCGACCTGTTCGACCAGGCGATCTCCATGTCGTCGCAGGGCGACCCGAACGTTTCGGACGAGATGGCCCGCAGGGGCATCCGGCTCCGAACGGCCATGCCGATGCACGTGTCGTTCTATGCGTTCAACATGCGAGACAAGGTTGTGGGCGGGTACACCGAGGCCCAGCGCAAGCTCCGCCGGGCGATCAGCATCGCCATCGACGTCGAGGAGTACATCTCGATCTTTCTGAACGAGCGGGGCCTGCCCGCCCAGAGCCCCCTGCCACCGGGCATCTTCGGGTGCGAAGAGGGCAAGGCGGGGATCAACCCCTTCGTGTACCGCTGGGACGCCCAGCGCGGGCGAGCGGTCCGCCGGAGCCTGGACGAGGCCAAGCAACTGCTGGACGAGGCCGGGTATCCGGGCGGATACGACAAGGACGGCAAGCAGTTGACCATCCGCTACATCGACCGGGCCAAGACGGGCGAGGCCAGGACCGCCCAGCAGTGGGTCCGCAAGCAGTTCCAGAAGCTCAACATCGGCTTCCAGGTCGAGAACACTGACCACAACCAGTTCACCAACAAGGTGCTCGAGGGCAACTACCAGATGCTCCGCTGGGGCTGGATGGCCGACTACCCGGACCCGGAGAACTTCATGTTCCTGCTCTACGGGCCCAATGCCAAGGTCGTCTCCAAGGGCGAGAACGTGCCCAACTATGAGAGCGCCGAATACGACAGGCTCTTCGAGCAGATGGAGAACATGGACAACGGCCCGGAGCGGTTGGCCATCATCCGAAAGATGCTCCACATCATCCGCCGCGACGCCCCGTGGGGCTTCGGTCACCACATGCTGCAGTACGAGTTGTACCACGCATGGTGCGGAAACGCTTACCCGCACGCGCTGGCCTACAACCAGGAGAAGTACCGCCGCATCAACGTCGCGGCGCGGACCGAGTATCGTCGCAAGCACAACAAGCCCGTATGGTGGCCGCTGGCGGCGTTCGGCCTGCTCCTGGTCGTCGCGATTGTGCCCGCCGGACGCGCGGCGGCAAGGCATTTCAGGGAGATCTAGCCTATGGGCGCCTACATCATCCGACGCCTGCTGGCCGTCATACCGATCGTCCTCGGTGTGGTGCTGATCACGTTCGCGCTGTTCTTCGTCTACAACAAACCCGAGGACATGGCCCGCCGCACGCTGGGGCAGAAGGCGACGCCCGAAGCCGTCGCGACCTGGATCAAGACGCGGGGCTACGACCTGCCCGTGGTCTGGAACGCCGACGAAGAGGGTTCGGGCAAGCTCACCGCCACGCTGCTCTGGCGGAAGTGCGCCCGCGTACTGGTCTTCGATTTCGGGCAGTCCGATGCCACCCAGCGCGACGTGGACGAGGAGATCCTCCAGCGCGTGGGGCCGAGCCTGGCCATCGGCGTGCCGGCCTTCATCATCGGCCTGATGGTCAACATCACGATATCGCTGATCATCGCGTTTTGCCGCGGGACCTACCTGGACCGCGGGGGCACGGTCATCTGCGTGCTGATGATGTCGATCTCATCCCTGTTTTACATCATCCTGGGCCAGTTCTTCTTCGCGCGGTGGCTGAAGCTGTTTCCCATCTCGGGTTTCGACTGGGGCACGAACATGACGCGGTTCGTCGTTCTGCCCGTGGTCATCGGCGTGGTGGCGAGTATCGGGCGGTCGGTGCGGTTCTACCGCACGGTGATGCTCGAGGAAGTCTCGAAGGACTACGTTCGCACCGCGCGGGCCAAGGGGCTCGGCGAGTCGGTGGTCATGTTCCGCCACGTCCTGAAGAACGCCATGGTCCCCATCGTCACCAATGCCGTGATGGCCATTCCCTTCCTGTTCATGGGCAACCTGATCATGGAATCGTTCTTTGCCATCCCCGGCCTGGGCTCCATGACGATCACCGCCATCCAGGGCAACGACTACGCGGTGATCCGATCGATGACGTTCATCGGCGCCCTGCTGTATATCGCGGGCCTGCTCCTGACGGACATCAGCTACACGCTGGTGGACCCGCGAATCACGCTGACGGCGGGCGACACCCGCAGCCTGTACGGTCAACCATCGCCGGCCGACATCCTGAAGATCCTCGCGACGTTCCTGGTCCTCGGACTCGTGGCCTGGGGCGTGTACGCCGCCGTCGGGGCCATCGGCGACGCCGACCTCGGCGGGGCCGTCCCCATCGTCTCCAACGCCGCCCTGCTGCTCGTACTCGGCGGATTCGTCTTCTTCCTGGTCCGCGCCTCGAAGAACGACCTGTGGCGCAGCGCCTGGGCGCGCGTGCGAACCAACCGCGTGGCCATGATCTCGATGGGCGTCTTGTGCGTCTATGTCCTGATCGCCGTCATGGACAGCGTGGTCTGGAAAGACACCGCCGAGGGCCCGACGAAGAACATGCCGCGATCCGTCCTTGACCGTGCGTTGTGGCCGCTCGCGGACAAGGCCGAGCAGGAGAAGACCTACTCGGCCCCGCTGGCCGACGTGCAGTTCACCAAGGAGGCGGTCGAGAAGACGGTCGACGGACGGATTATACGCGTGCGGGAAACGCCGCCCCTGAAGCACCCGGGGCGCCACCTGCTCGGCACGGACAAGACCGGGCGCGACGTGCTGTACATCACGCTCAAAGGCGTGCGCACCGGCCTGATCGTCGGCGGGCTGACCACGCTGATTGCCGTACCGTTCGCCATCTTCTTCGGCGTCCTGGCGGGCTTCTTCGGCGGGTGGGTCGACATGGTCATCCAGTACGTCTACTCGATGCTCGCGTCGATTCCGTGGGTCCTGCTGGTGGTCTGCTTCATGCTGGTGTTCAAGCAGGGGCTGGTGCAGTTGTGCATCGTGATGGGCATCACCGGGTGGGTGGGCCTCTGTCGCGTGCTCCGCGGCGAGACGCTGAAACTCCGCGAGCGCGAATACGTCCAGGCGGCGCTGGCACTGGGCGTCTCACGATTCCGCATTATCGCCAGGCACGTCGTGCCCAACCTGATGCACCTGGTGCTCATCAGCGTGGTGCTCCGCTTCAGCGGCCTCGTGCTCGCCGAAGCCGTCCTGAGCTACATCGGCGTGGGCGTGGGGCCCGAGACGGCCAGTTGGGGCTCGATGATCAACAACGCCCGCGGTGAACTGGGGCGCGACCCGGTGGTCTGGTGGGGACTGGCCGGAGCGTTCGTGGCCATGTTCGCACTGGTCCTGCCCGCAAACCTCTTTGCCGACGGGCTCCGCGACGCGCTGGACCCGCGCCTCCGCATCCGCGGGGAAGGAGACTGAATCGCACGTGGCCCTGCTGGAGATCAACAATCTGCAGACCTACTTCCGCACGAGCGGTCAGCCGCGGAAGGTCGTCGACGACATCTCGCTGAGCCTCGACAGCGGCCGGACGCTCGGGCTGGTCGGCGAGAGCGGGTGCGGCAAGAGCCTGACGGCCCTGTCGATCATGCACCTGATCCCCCGGCCGGGGTACGTCGCCGGAGGCGAGATTCTCTTCAACGGCCTGGACATGACGACGATGGACCCCGTCAAGCGCCGCAGTATGCGCGGGCGCAACATCGCCATGATCTTCCAGGAGCCCATGACCAGCCTGAACCCCGTGCTGACGGTGCGGACGCAACTGGCCGAGGCCGTGCGGCGCAGCGAGGAGGGGCTCAGCAGGGACGAGCAGACCGCCCGCGCCGTCGAAGCGCTTCGGCTGGCCGAGATGCCCGACCCCGAACAGCGGGTCCGCGAGTATCCGCACCAACTGTCCGGCGGGATGCGCCAGCGCGTGATGATCGCGATGGCCCTGGCCTGCCGACCCGACCTGCTGATCGCTGACGAGCCGACCACCGCGCTGGACGTGACGGTCCAGGCCCGCATTCTCGACCTGCTCGTCGACCTGCAGGCGAAGTTCGGCACGGCGATCCTGTTCATCACGCACGACCTGGCGGTGATCTCGCACATGGCCCACCGCGTGGCGGTGATGTACGCGGGGAAGATCGTGGAGAAGGCGCCCACCGCGACGCTGTTCGCCACGCCCGCCCATCCGTACACCGAGCGCCTCCTGCGGTGCAGGCCCTCGCGAACGCAGCGCGGACACACGCTCGAGACGATCACCGGCATCGTGCCGAACCCGCGGGACTACTCGCCGGGCTGTCGCTTCTGCGACCGCTGCCCGCGGGCGTTCGACCCGTGCAGCACCGTCCCGCCCGCGACCCGCCTGATCGCGCCGGACCACGAGGTGGCCTGTCACCTGTACGACGACGCCGGGGAGATCGTCACCCATCCGCCCAGCACGGCGCCGGTCAAACGCCTCGACGCCGATGCCCACCCCGACGTCCTGCTCGACGCCCGCAGCGTGACCAAGTACTTCCCCATCCGAAAGGGCGTGCTGAAGCGCGTCGTCGGTCACGTCAAGGCCGTCGACGGAGTGGACCTTGCGATCCGGCGCGGCTCGACGGTGGCGCTGGTGGGCGAAAGCGGATGCGGCAAGACGACGCTGGGCAAGACGCTGATCCGCCTGCTGCCCCCCACCGACGGCCATATCACCTTCGAGGGCCGCGACCTCGCGCTGATGAGCGAGGCCGAACTCCGCGACGCGCGGCGCGAGATCCAGATCGTCTTCCAGGACCCCTACGCGTCCCTGAATCCGCGCATGATGGTCCAGGACATCGTCGCCGAAGGCATGCGGGTCCACGGCATCGGCGCTGACCGCGCCGACCGCCGACAGCAGGTGCGCCACCTGCTCGCCGACGTCGGCCTGAAGGCCGAAGACATGACCGCCTACCCGCACGAGTTCTCCGGCGGGCAGCGACAGCGGATCGGCGTGGCGCGGGCGCTGGCGGTCAATCCGAAGTTCATCGTCCTCGACGAGCCCACCAGCGCGCTGGACGTGTCGATCCAGGCGCAGATCCTGAACCTGCTGGCCGACCTGCAGGACCGGGGCGAGATGCGCCTGACGTACCTGTTCATCACGCACGACCTGGGCGTGGTGGAATACGTCGCCGACGAGGTCGCCGTGATGTACCTCGGGCGGATTGTCGAGCAGGCGCCCACCGAGGTGCTCTTCGACTCCCCGCTTCATCCATACACCAAGGCCCTGCTGGCGGCGATTCCGCAGGTGGGCGACGACAAGACCGGCCCGGCCGCCCTGGAAGGCGACGTGCCCTCGCCCATCAATCCCCCCTCCGGCTGCCATTTCCACCCGCGCTGCCCCAAGGCGATGGACATCTGTCGCGAGTTGTATCCCGAGCCCAACGACCCCGGAAGCGGCCGGCGCGTCGCCTGCCACCTCTACGACGAGGGCGAGACGTTCGACGTCTGACGCCCGGGGATCATCCGACGTGGTCACCGCGCAATCCTCGCGGGTATAATGCAGTAAGTGCTCGGTCGATCGGCCGGCAAGTCTCCGGGTTAACACGGGAAAGGGCAGAACATGAGCTTGGAGCAGATCCAGGAACTGATCATGAGGTACGTCCCCTCGATCGTCGGCGTGATCGCGCTGCTGATCGGTGCCTTCATCGTTGCCGGGTGGATCGGGCGAATCATCAGCCGCGTGCTGGCCAAGGCCAAGGTCGAGGAGACGTTGTGCAAGTTCTTCGGCAACATGTCGCGGTGGCTGATCCTGATCATGGCGATCATCGCCTGCCTGGGCGTCTTCGGCGTGGAGACGACGAGCTTTGCCGCCTTGCTCGGTGCAGCCGGCCTGGCGATAGGCCTGGCGTTTCAGGGCAGCCTGTCGAACCTCGCCGCCGGCGTGATGCTCCTGCTGTTTCGCCCGTTCAAGGTCGGCGACGCGGTCAGCATCGGCGGGCACACGGGCGTGATCCACGAGATATCCCTCTTCACCACGCAGATGGACACGTTCGACAACCGTCGCATCATCCTGCCCAACGGGTGTGTGTTCGGCTCGACCATCGAGAACATCACGTTCAACGCCACGCGCCGCGTCGATATCTCGGTGGGCGTGGACTACACCGCCGACCTGGACCAGACCCGGACCGTGCTGACCGAAGCGGCGATGGGCGTCGAGGGGCGCCTGGATGATCCGCCGGTGCAGATCATCCTGCTGAACCTGGGCGACTCGTCGATCGACTGGCAGGTCCGCATCTGGACGGCCACCGAAACCTACTGGGACGTCCTTGACGCCGGAACGCGGGCGGTGAAGATGGCCCTGGACGCCGCGGGCATCGGCATCCCGTTCCCGCAGATGGACGTCCACATGCCCGACAGCACAAAGGAATCGTGATGATCCGCAAAGCATTCGTGATGAGCGTCGACGAGGGGCAGGAGGCGGAATACGAACGCCGCCACCGCCCGATCTGGCCGGACCTGGAACAGACGCTCAAGGACCATGGGGTGACAACCTACACGATCTTCCTCGACGCCGAGACGCGCCAGTTGTTCGCCTACGTCGAGATCGAGGACGAGGCCCGCTGGAACGCCATCGCCGACACCGACGTCTGCCGCCGGTGGTGGGCCCACATGCGCGAGATCATGCCCTCCAACGAAGACAACAGCCCCATCGCGACCGAACTGCGCGAAGTGTTCCACATCGAAAAATGACCGGTCAACTGGTTGATCGGTTGACTACTTCATCGGGCTGGTCGCTTCAGCGATCCAGCAACAGGGCGTGCAACCTGTCGCACGGGGATCAGATACCCAATTCTCTCCGTGTGCAACGAGTTGCACGCCCCACATGTTGACGCACAGTGGCGCTTCGGGTCGTTACCAGTCAACCAATCAACCAAGTCACGCCCGTCACTTCCTCTTGTTGTTGTTCTTCTTCTTATTCTTGTTCCGGTTGTTCTTGTTGTTGTTATTGCTCCGGTTGTTCCTGCAGTTCCTGTTCTTGCACCGCCGGTTGGCTCGGGCGCGGGCGTTGTTCTTGTTTCGCCGGTTGAAGTCCTGGCAACTCTTGCAGTAGCCCTTCTTCTTGTTGTCCTTGCGGGGCTTTTCCATGATGCCTTCGCGCCAGAGGCGGTTGGCGTTGCTTATCGCGGCGTTTGCGGCGTCTTTCATCGTCTTGTTGCTCTTGGCGATGTCCGCGGCCTGGCGGGCGTCGACGAAACCTTGAACGACAAGACGAAGCCGCGCGGTCCTCTCGGCCTCGGTTTCCTTGCGTCCCGGCGAGACGTATCCGCTGCCGCCGGCCGTGCCCGCGTACCTGTCGCGCTGCGTACCGGTCAGCACGTCCTGCGAGATGTCGCGCTCGAGTTGGCTCCTGACCTTGAGCATCTCCTCCGCGTCGCCCTTGGCGCGCAGTTCCGCAATCGCCTTGCCCGCCTCGTTGCACCGTGAGCGGATGTCATTGACCTGTCCGGCGTCCAGGCCGAACCGCTTGAACCGCGGGTGCATCTCCTCGAACAGCACGTGACCGGCCCACACGCCGCGCTGGCGGGCGTCGAGTTCGGCGATCAGTTGGTCAAGGTAAGGCCTGGCCAGGTCGGTCCGCTCGGCCGTGAGGGCCGTCTGCTTGTTCAGGATCTCGCAGATCGCCTTCATGTCGCGGCTCTCGCGGGCGGCGGTCAGTTGACCGTCGAGGTGACGCTGCTTCTCGCGATTGGCGATGTCCCAGCCCTTAAGCTTGATGTCCAGGTCGGCCAGGATCTCCAGCATGACCTTCCGTTGGGTGGGCGTGACCTTGACGAGCTTGGCGAGCTTGGCGAACTGGCACAGCCGGGCCGCTTCGCCCGCATGGGCGGACGGGACCAGGGATACAGCCACAGCCGCTACGATCAGCAAAGCACGTGCTCTCTTCATCGGGACATTCCTCATCCGTGCCGCCCCCCACCGGCGGGCCACAATACTCTTACTCTTAGTATACACTTGAGCCGGATAGCGAGAAAGAGGAATCTGCCCGATTGAGAGCAACCAACAGCGGGTGCCGTGGGCTGCGGAGCGCAGCGGAGCAACCACGGGGACCACCGTCGATCGTCGGTCTGTTCGCCTGCGGGGGTCGTTTGGCGGTCGAGCGCTAGTCGATCCGCCGAAGGCGGAGCAATCGGCAATCGATGACCGTCTACGTGGTTGCTCCGCTGCGCTCCGCAGCCCACGGCACCCCGCAATCGACCTTTCGACGGGGCTCAGGGCAGGGAATCGACAATCGGGAACGGCAATGTTATCCTTGGCACGTCGTGTTCACCGTAACGTAGACGCCTGGCCCCGAATCGACGGGGCGGGGCGCCACTGGGTTCGAACCATGGGCGATGTATCGGTCATTCTTCCCGCCGCCGGGGCCGGCACGCGGTTCGCCGCGCCGGTCAACAAGATCTTCCAGCCGCTGGCCGGACGGGAGATCTTCCTGCGAACCATCGACATATTCGCCGAGCGCGACGACGTGGGGCAGATCATCCTTGTTCTGTCCGACGACGATCTGGACACCGTCGACCGGCGATACGGCGACCTGCTGGACGCCGCGGGCGTCTCGCTGGTGCGCGGCGGGGCCTCGCGCGACCGGTCCGTGCGGAACGCCCTGGCCCGGGTCCACGAGGCGGCCGCCCTGGTCTGTGTGCACGACACCGTTCGCCCCTGCGTAAGAGCGGCGGACATCGACGCGGTCTTCGACGCCGCCCGGCGGACTGGTGCGGCGATCCTTGCCGAGCCGGTCCACGGTACGGTCAAGCAGGTCTCGCCGGACGGGCTGATCGAGAAGACCGTCTGCCGCGAGGGGCTCTGGCAGGCCCAGACGCCGCAGGTCTTCGACAAGGACCTGCTCCTGAAAGCCTACGACCGCCCGGCTGACGGCGTAACCGACGACGCCCAGGTCGTCGAGGCCGCGGGACACGAGGTCACGATCGTCCCCGGCCCCGCGACGAACATCAAGATCACCACGCCGACGGACCTGGCGCTGGCCGAGGCGATTCTCCGCCACGAGTCCGGCCGCGACACGTAGAGGACCGCTGCAATGAGGACGATTGCGATAACCCTCGCCATTGCCGCTGCGACACTTGGTCCCGCAGCCCGCGCCGCCGACGCCCCCGCCGCCGCGAAGGCGTACGTCGTCGTGTTCGACTTCCAGACCGTCCCCGGCCCGGACGCCAAGTCGTCGTATGGCGCCCAACTGGCCGACGGGATCCGCCTGAAGCTGCGCCGGCATGCGAAGGACGGGTGGCAGGTCATCGACCGGCTCTCGACGCAGGAGTTCGCCGGCGCGACGGGCATCAAGACGGACGTGGCGAAGGTCAGGGCCGTGATGACCGAGAAGCTCGCGGTCAACGTGGGCGTCTACGGCACGGTGCACAAGCTCGCCGGCGGCGGCGTGCGGGCAGACGTCCGCTTTGTGGACCTGCGAAAACCCAAGACGCCGCGGATCTGGGCGAGCGTCTATACCGATCGCACCGAACGGGCGCGCGGCGTGATCACGACGAAGGTCATCGAGGCGATCGTCGGCAGGCCCGAGTGGCGCCCGCCGGAGTACGGCGACGAGGCCGAGCCGAAGACGTTCGGCAAGCCGCTGAACGCCAACGGCGGCTTCGAGGCCGGCGCCGACGGCTGGGAGGGACCCGACAACGCCGCGACGTTCATCGAGCCGGGCCCGGCCGGGCGAGGCAAGGTGCTTCGCCTCCAGACCGACCTCGAACGCGACAAGTACATCGCCTACCGCCGCGCCCTGCGCCTAGGGCAAGCGACGCGCGACAACCCGCCCAAGCTCAAGCGCGACACGAGCTACGCCTCGCTGGCCGGGCTCGAAGGCGTGTTCTACCGCGGACAGTGGATCAAGGCCACCCCCGGACAGCGCTACTGGCTGATCGCGGACATGAAGGGCAAGACGGCGGGAATCTTCTTCCCGAAGATCTTCGTCAAGGGCTTCCGCGACTGGTCGGACCGGACCACCGGCCTGCCGGAAGCCTCGCTGGCCGAGCGGAAGCTCACGCCGCGCCAGTTCGCCGATCTCCCGCCGGCTGAGCAGAAGAAACTCATTGCCTCCGACGCCAAAGCCCACCCCAAACGCTACCTCCGCGAGTGCTTCCGCTGGCAACTGTCGTGCCGCAACGAGCGCAACGTCTGGACGCACTACGCGGCGCCCTTCCCTCCCCGCGGAGGCCTGCCGAAAAACGTCGAGTGGCTCCAGGTGCAGATCTACGCCTATTGGCCCCCGGGGCCCTTCCGCTTCGACAACGTCCACCTCTACAAAGACCCGCGACAGAAGGCCCCCCTGCCCGAAGTCAAACCCCGCACGCCGAACTTCGACAAACGGTGAGATATGACGAGATACGTGACAGCAGTTGTGATGGGGTTGGCGGTGATGGCGACGGCTCTGAGTGCGCCGGGGGCTAAGAAGCCGAAGACGCGGGTGAAGTACTTTGTTTACGACGCGGCCGACAAGGCAGTTGCGGCGAAGATGCTCCACACGGGCGAGTATTACGATGCATCCGTTGCGGCGGCGGATGACGGGCTGTGGGTGGCGTGGCTGAAGTTCACCCCGGGCAAGGGCGACGAGATCCACGTCGGACGCCGGGGCACCGACGGCTGGGCGGTCGAGAAGACCGTCTCAGAGGCGACGGGGCGGTACGCCTGTCCGACGCTGACGGTCGATGGGTCGGGCAAGCTGGCGTGGCTGAGCTACGAGGCGCTGAACGCCGCCGACGGGACGTGGGACGTGATGGTCCGGGCCCACGCGGGGGGAGGGAAGTTCGGCCCGCCGCTGCGGGTCTCGCCGAGCAAGGCCAACGACATCAACCACTGCGTCAAGCCCGGCCCCCAGGGCGGGCTGTGGGTCCTGTGGCAGGCGGACCGCGGGGGACAGTTCGACATCCTGGCCCGTCGAGTGAGCCCCGACGGGACGCTCGCCGCCGTCGAGGACGTGGCGGCCGGGGCGCGAAGCGAGTGGTGGCCCTCGGTTGCGGTCTGGCCCGACGGGAGCCTGCGGGCGGCGTGGGACGCCTACGACGGGGAGAGCTACAACGTGCTGTCCCGCCGCCGGGGGGCGGACGGCACGTGGGGGGCGACCGGCGTGGTGGCATCGGGCCCCGCCTTCCAGGGTCATGCGCAACTGGCGGCCGGCCCCGACGGGCGGGCGTGGGTGCTCTGGGAGCGCGGGGCGGACAAGTGGGGCAAGCCCCACCGCGGCATGCCTCACAGGAACCCCAAGCTGTCCGACAGCTACGGCCCCCTGCATCGCTTCCGCGAACTTCACGTGGGGGTGATCGCCCGCGACGGGGCGGTCAGTCACCTCGCCAACCCCCTGCCCCTGCCGAGCTTCGCCGCGGCGGCCAAGCGGACGAATCGGCGCCCCGACACGACGCGGATCGGCGTGTTCTACGAGCGCGGCCTGCTGACGACGGACGCGTCAGGTCGCCCCTGGGTGGTCTACCGTCACTACTACACGCCCCAGGCGTCCCTGGCCAAGGGCATGCGGAGCCACGTGGAGGCCGGCTGGAAGATCTTCGCACGCTGCATCGAGGGCGACGGCTGGTCGCCGCTGCATGCGTTTTCCATCGGCCAGCGAGACGGCATGCAGCGATTGAGTATCGCGCCAACCGCCGACGGCCTGGCGGCAGTTTGGACCACCGGGCGAACCGACCGGCGCAAGGACCCCCTGCCCCGCGGGGTGGCGATCGGCGCGGTGTCGCACCCGAAGGGCAAGCCGGCGTCGCCCGGGCTCAAGCCCGCCGCCCCGGCGGCCGTCACGGCGGCGCCCAAGCCGCCCGCGCCGAAGAAGGCGACCGTGGCGGGCAAGACCTACCGCCTGTTCTACGGCGATCTGCACCGTCACACGGACCTGTCGCTGTGCTTCCCGTTCCTTGACGGCACGCTCGACGACGCCTACCGCTACGCGATCGACGTGGCGGAGCTGGACTTCCTGGGCATCACCGACCACACGCGGGATATCAACAACGGCAACGTTAAGTCGCAGTTGTGGTGGCGGTGCACGAAGGAAGTCACGCGTCACCGGCTGGCCGACCGCTTCTTTCCCATGTTCACCTACGAACGGTCCATGGGCGAGACCGACCACAACGTGATCACCCTGCGCGACGACGTCCTGCGGCCCCACACGTACCCCCTGACGGACTTTTGGAAGGAGTTGGACCGCGACAGCTTCACCGTGCCCCACGCCCCCGTCAACGCCAAGACCTGGGCCCACCAGAACGACGACCTGCGCCCGCTGATCGAGATCTATCAGGGCTGCCGCGACTCCGACTCGCAGAAGCAGGCCCGCATCGGGCTGGACAAGGGCTACCACATCGGGTTCATCGCCGCCAGCGACCACGTGTCCACGTCGGCCAGCTACGCCTGCGTCTGGGCGCCGCAGACGGGGCTGGAGTCGATCTTCCGGTCCATGCAGGCCAGGCGGACGTTCGGCGCCACGAGCAGGATCCGCCTGGTCTTCCGCAGCGGCGACCACTGGATGGGCGAGAAGTTCACCGCCAAGGCGATTCCGACGTTCCAGATCGAGATCGCCGGCACGGCGCCGCTGAAGCAGGTGACGCTGTACGACAACGGGGTCAAGGCCTGCGACCTGCCTCTCGCCCCGGGCGCCTTGGCGGTCAACACGACGTGGCGGCCGGGCAAGTACTTCACGGGCAAGCATTACGTGTACATCCACATGGTCCAGACCGACGGGAATCAGGCGTGGTCCTCACCGATCTGGGTGACCTACGACAACCCCGTCAAGGACCCGAATCCGACCCCCGCGCCCAAGCCAAAGCCGGAGCCGACCCCGCGAGCAAGCGGCGTTCCGGCCAAGCTGGGCGGCCTGACGAACTGGGCCCATGGCAAGACCGTGACGACGAGCTTTCCGGGCAAGGCCACCGCCGGCAGCGCCGCGTTGGTAACCGACGGCCGGATCGACCGTCACCTCGGCCACGGCAAGGCCGGAGCGGTGTGGGTGCAGGTGGACCTCGGCCAGGTCCGCACGCTGGGCGCCCTGCGGGTGTGGCACTACTACCGCGACGGGCGGGCGTACAAGGGCAACCGGCTGGCCGTCTCGGCGACGGGGAAGTTCGCCGGCGAGGAGACGGTCATCTTCGACAGCGACAAGCAGGGCACGTATCGCGAGACAAGCGCGGGCAGGCTGTTTACGTTCAAGCCCGTCCAGGCCCGCTACATCCGCAACGCCCTGCGCGACAACACGTCGAACCGCAGCACGCAGTGGATCGAGATCGAAGCCTACGGGCCCCTGCCCGACGGTGTGAAACAGGACTGTGCCCGAAGGCTAACCGGACCGGCCTGAGCAACCGGCCGGCTCATGTACCGTCGCGACGGCGGGTCAATCGGCTGTAGAGTCCTACCTCGGCCCCGATCGCCAGACCGCCCAGGTGCGCCAGGTACGCCACGCCCGACTCGCTGCCGTGGGCCGATTGATACACGCCGAACAACTGCAGCCCCACGTACAGCACGAGCCCCACGATGGCCGGCATGCGGAACACTCTAAACAGCGTCAGGATCCACCCGAAGATACCGATCTTCGCACGGGGAAAGGCGATGGCGTAGTAGGCGATAACCCCCGCGATGCCCGCGCTGGCGCCCACGCAGGGGACGTTCCCATGGCCGCTGAACGCGGCGTGCAGGAGGATCCCGGCCAGGTGCGAGGCCAGCAGCAGCAGGATGAACTTGGTCCGCCCCAGGTGGTCTTCCACGTTGTCGCCGAAGATCAGCAGGAAGTAGGTATTGCCCAGCACGTGCAGCCACCCCGCGTGGAGGAAGAAGCTGGTTATCAGCGTCATCCCGCCGTGTCGGGCCCACTGGGCCGGTATGAATCCCCACCGCCAGATGATTCGAGCAAGGACGCTGTCGCCGGCGATCGAGTGCAGGAAGAACAGCACCACCAGTGCTGCACCGAGCGACCATGTGATCCAGGGCTTGGCGCGGAGGCGGTTGGAGCCGAGTTCTATCGGCATGCCCAGCACGGCAGGCAGGTACTGCCACACGTGCTCCGGACCGCCCAAAGCGAAGCTCGGTCCATCGTCTCCGGGACCGGGCGGGGCGTCGTCATCGTAGGCGTCCGTTCGGCGCGGGCGCGTCGGGGGCCGGACGACGTACGTGGCGGCAGCGGGCGCCTGGGCGCGCGTGGGGCGCACCGAATTGCGCAGCTCCGCCCGGGCAACGTCGTCGACCTCGCCCGGATCGAACCACACCAACCGGCACGGCGTGCAGACGTCGAGCAGGATGGGCCGCCCCCCGCCCGAGACGTCGACCTTGGTCATATCGCCGGAGCACATCGGACAGGCTCGCACCGCCTCGTCGGTCGCCGCCGGGGACGGCTGCCTCAGGTAACGGAACACGGACTGTTTGCGTAACGCGGCGAATGTGACGCTGCGCCCCGAACAACTCCTGCAGACGTACGCCGGGCCCCAGAGAGTACTCGCCCGTTGGAGCCGCACCCGACATGTCGGACAGATCAGCACAAATCGCTCCCCTGTCCCCCGCCGGTGGGGGACGCCACTGAAAGCATACTGCCAGACAGACCCACGTCAATCCGGCATCGCGGAATCGGACGCCTTACTTGATGCCAATTATTGACGCGCTGCGTTCGGCTGGCAAGCTTTTCTACTTGGCAGGGCTGGCGAGAATCGTTGCTTGGAGCCTGGGCAGCAACCAAGTAAGGTATCCTCCAGATTCGAATGTGCACCCGGAGCGAGGCATGAAGACAGACACCGCACGACTGATCGCCCTGATCGCCGCCCTGATCGCTGCACACGCCGGCGCCGCCGAGCCGGCCGGGACCGTGACTAACTCGATCGGCATGAAGCTGGTCCGCATCAAGCCCGGTGCGTTTACGATGGGCCTCGGCGCCGTCGACTGGGACGAGAAGCCCGCCCACAAGGTGACGATTACCACACCGTTCCACATGGGCGCCACGGAAGTGACCAACGCCCAGTACGAACGGTTCGACCCGAAGCACAAGGCCCTTCGCGGCAAGTTGGGGTTCTCGAAGGGCGACAACGAGGCGGTCGTGTTCGTCAGTTGGCGTGAGGCGGCGGCGTTCTGCAAGTGGCTGAGCAAGAAGGAGTCCAAGCCCTACCGCCTGCCGACCGAGGCCGAGTGGGAATACGCCTGCCGGGCGGGCACGACCACGCCGTATCACACGGGCCAGACGCTGCCCCGAGCCTTCCACAAGAACGTCGTCAATAGCTGGTTTCCGGGCAAGCCCGGGCGCGGGGGAAAAACGATAACGCTCACCGTGGGCGCCACGCCCCCCAACGCGTGGGGGCTGGTCGACATGCACGGCAATGTCGAGGAATGGTGCAGCGACTGGTACGGGCCTTACCTCAAGGGCGACCCGTCGCGACCGATCCGCATGAGGACCGCCGACGGGCGGTGCGTGACGCTGGACAATTCGTGGGCGGACCCCGTCGGATACGCCGACGGCGACTTCAAGGTCACGCGAGGGGGCAGCCATTCGACGACGCTGGAGTTCCTCCGCTCGGCGAATCGCTCGGGCACCCTGCCGGCCGACAAGAGCTGGCTGATCGGCTTCCGCGTGGTGCAAGGACCCATGTCGACCACCACCCCGCTGAAACGTCCCGCACTGCCGCCAAACGCCCGCAACGTCAAGCAGGCTGTCCCGACCGACCTGGCCCGCGGACCGGACCGGTCCACCCCGTACTTCCGCGGACCGGTGCAGTACGTCAATATCCCGCCCGCCGACGACTGCCCCCTCTTCAATCGTCACAACCACTGCCCCGCCATCGTCAACTGCCCCAACGGCGACCTGCTGGCGATATGGTACACCTGTCGCAACGAGCCCGGGCGCGAACTGGGCATCGTCGCCAGCCGCCTGCCCTACGGGCAGACCCAATGGCAGAAGGCGTCGACGTTTTGGGACGCCCCGGACCGCAACGACCACGCCTCGGCGCTCTGGGCGGACGAAAAGGGCAGGCTGTATCACTTCAACGGGCTGGGGGCGGGAGGCACGTGGGGAGCCCTGGCGACGATCATGCGGACCTCGAACGACAGCGGGGCCACCTGGTCCAAGGCCCGTCTCATCATGCCCGAACACGGCCTGCACCACATGCCGATCGAGAGCGTTTTCAGGCTGGCCGACGGGACGATTCTCGTCCCCTGCGACGCCGTAGCCGGCGGGTCGGGCGGCACGGCGGTCCTGCTGAGCAGGGACAACGGCAAGACATGGACGGACCCGGCCGAGGGCAAGGGGATTCCGTCGTTCAAGGCCGGCACGACCGGCACGACCATCGCGGGGATCCATGCGGGAGTGGTGCAGTTGACCGACGGGAAGTTGATGGCGTTCGGGCGAGGCAACACCATCGACGGGCGCATGCCGATGAGCCTGTCGGCTGACGGGGGCAGGACGTGGACGTACTCCGCCAGCCCGTTCCCGCCGATCGGCGGGGGACAGCGTCTGGTGGTCCTGCGGCTGAAGGAGGGGCCGATTCTGTTCTGCTCGTTCGGCAGGAAGATGACGATTACTGACGCGTCGGGCAAGCGGCGGGCGGTCTCGGGGCTGTTCGCGGCCCTGAGCACGGATGAGGGCAAGACGTGGGCGATCAAGCGCCCGATCACCGACGATGGGCCGGCGAGGACGGTCGACGGGGGAGGCAATACGCGGAAGTTCACGATGAGCGCCCACTCGGCCGAGCCGAGGGGCTACCTGTCGATCTGCCAGACGCCCGACAACGTGATCCACCTGATCACGAGCAAGCAGCATTACGCGTTCAATCTCACGTGGATCAACACGCCGGCCCCCGCCGTTTCGGTGCGATGAGACCGGCGCCCTACCGCTGCGCGCGGACCATGGCACGGGGCGGGGGCTTTCGATAGAATCGTGATCGACGGCTCGCAACCGCGTCGTCGATGACGGACGAGCGGCGGCGAGGACACGTGCATCGGAACGGGCCGAATGAAGACCAAGCACCTGACAGGCTATGCGTTTATTTCGCCGTGGCTGATCGGCTTCCTGATCTTCGTGCTGATTCCCTTCCTCGTGAGCATCTACCTGTCGTTCACGCGGTACGAGGTGGTGACCTCGCCGGTGTGGGTGGGGACGGCCAACTACAAGCAACTGCTCCACGAAGACCCGCTGTTCTGGAAATCGCTGGGGATCACGCTGAAATACGCCGCTATCGCCGTGCCGGTGGGCATCGTCGCGGGCGTGGGCCTGGCGCTGCTGCTGAACCTGCGCGTGGCGGGCATCAGCGTGTACCGCACGGTCTTCTACCTGCCCGCCATCGTGCCGATCGTCGCCACCACGGTGGTCTTCATGTGGCTGCTGAATCCGCAGCACGGCCTGGTCAACCAGATCCTCCGGGGGTTCGGCGTACAGGGGCCTAACTGGCTTAACAGCACGACGTGGGCGTTCTGGTCGCTGGTGATGATGTCGCTGTGGGCGGTGGGGGGCAGCATGATCATCTACCTCGCCGGCCTGAAGGACATCCCGGTGACGCTGTACGAGGCGGCGACGATCGACGGGGCGGGCGTGTGGGCTCGAACGCGCCACATCACGCTGCCCATGCTCACGCCGGTGATCTTCTTCAACCTCGTCATGGGCGTGATCCACGCGTTCCAGTACTTCGCCCAGGCGTACATCATTTCAAGGGGCCTGGGCGGGCCCGAGGACAGCACGCACTTCTTTGCGCTGTACCTGTTCAACCGCGCGTGGCGATACCTGGACATGGGCTACGCCAGCGCGATGGCGTGGATCCTGTTCCTCATCATCACCGTCCTGACGGTGGTCATCTTCAAGACGCACAAGCGGTGGGTGCACTATGGCGGATAGCCCCGAGGCCGGCGTCGACTCCAGGGCCCTCCGCGCCGTCGGGGGCATGGTCATCATCACGGTCGTCGGCCTGGCGCTGTCGTTCGCTCTGCACAACCCCAGCCGCCGCGAGTACCCCGAGCGCCGGCAGGTGCGGTTCTGGCACATGTGGCGGGGCGAGTGGGCGGATGTCGTCCAGAAGATCGTCGACCGATTCAACGAAAGCCAGGACACCTACGAGGTCATCGCCCTGTCCGTGCCCGGCCACGCGGCCAACAGCAAGTTCCTGCTTGCGGTGGCCGGCGGCGACCCGCCGGACTGCATGGCCCAGTGGAACAACGTGATTCCCAAGTGGGCCGACAGCGAACTGCTCGTGCCCCTGAACAGCCTGATGACCGAGGCCGAATGGACGCGGTTCAAGGAGACCACCTACCCGATTGCCAAGCGGATCGGGATCTACAAGGGCAATCTCTACGGCGTGACGACGGGGCTGAACGTCTGGGCCTGCTACTACCGCGAGGACTTCCTCGAAGAGGCCGGCCTGGACCCCGCCGAGTTCCCCGAGACGCTCGAGGGTCTCATGGAGTGGGGGCGCAAGCTTCACCGGTTTGACGCCAAGGGCAACATCAAGCGCATCGGCTTTGTCCCCCAGTGGTTCCGCACGTACGCTCCGGGGTTCGGCGGGGGGCTGTGGGACTGGGAAAACCCCTCGGACATCATGCTCGAGACGCCGGAGAACCTGCGGGCCCTGTCCTGGCTGGTCAAGAGCCGGGCCGAACTGGGCTTCGAGAACATCCAGCGTCTTGAATCGGGTTTCCGCCAGGGCTTCGCCAGCGATTGGCCCTTCATCCGCGGGTACTACGCGATCCTCGTTGACGGACAGTGGCGGGTCGAGCAGTTGGCCAAGTACGCCCCCAAGGTGCGCTACGGCACGATTCCCATCCCCCCGCCAGCCGAGGGCGGACGGAAGCACTTCGGGTGGTCCAACGGCAACTTCATGATTATCCCCGCCGGGGCTGACTGCCCCAAGGGTGCCTGGGAGTTCATCAAGTTCTGGTCCGGGCTGGAGCAGCCCGAACGGGCGGCGGAGTTCTACACGTGGGGCGGCTGGCTGCCGCTGAACGATTCGATCGCCGACGCGAAATTCTATCGCGAGTACGTCGAGGCCCACCCGCAGTTCCAGACGTTCATCGACATGCTGCCCAGCAAGAACATCCATCCCATGCCCCCCGTGCCCTACCAGGACTACCTCGCCGACCGCGTCCAGCAGATGGACGACTCGGCCATCCGGGGCACGCTCACGCCGGCCGACGCGCTGAAGAGACTGGTGCGGGAGATCAAGACTGAGCGAGCCCGGCGCCGGGAGACTCACCGTGGCCACTAGCGACCAGAGCGTGGTGTTCAAGCTCTCGCCCGCGCGGCGCGCGATCACGCACGTCGTGCTCGTGCTGATGTGCCTGCCCTTCGCCATGCCCCTGGTCTGGATGGTCACCACCTCGCTGAAGACAGAGAACCAGATCCGCACGGGCGACAAGGAGATCTCGATCGACGTCCTGATGCCCAACCCCGTCAGGTGGGACAACTACCCCGAGGCCCTGCAGGCCGTCCCGTTCGGAACGTATCTCCAGAACACGCTCCTGCTGTGCGTGCTGAACGTCATCGGGGCCGTCCTCAGCAGCGCGGTGATCGCCTACGGCTTCGCGCGGCTGGAGTTTCCCGGGCGCGACGCGCTGTTCATCATCATGATCGCCACGATGGCCCTGCCCGCCCAGGTGACGATGATCCCGATCTTTGCGCTGTTCAGGAAGCTCGGGATGTACGGCACGCTGGCGCCGCTGTTCGTGCGGAGTTTCTTCGGGAATCCGTTCTTCGTGTTCCTGCTGAGACAGTTCTTCCGGACGATCCCGAACGACCTGACCGAGGCGGCCCGGATCGACGGCGCGGGCGAGTGGAAGATCTTCTGGAAGGTCATGCTCCCGCTGGCCCGGCCCGCACTGGCGGTGGTCGCGCTGTTTCAGTTCCTGCGGACGTGGAACGACTTTTTCGGCCCGCTGCTGTACGTCAACGACCCGTCGCGCTACACGCTGGCCTACGGCTTGCAGCAGTTCGTCTCCAGCTTCGACACGAAGTGGGCGCTGCTGATGGCCGCCTCGTGCGTGTTCACGATCCCCATCATCATCCTGTTCTTCCTCGCCCAGAAGACGTTCATCCAGGGCATCTCCACGACGGGGGGGAAAGGATAGTCGGCATCCTGCCGGTTCAGAAAGCCGGGCTTCCGGCTAATGATCACCGGCTACTGTCGCGGCCCGCTGATTCGCCAGGTCAATCGCCAGGGACACCGCGGCTCTGAAACTCGATGCGTCGGCGCGGTTCCTGCCCGCGATGTCGAACGCCGTCCCGTGGTCCGGGCTGGTGCGGATAATCGGCAGGCCGAGGGTGACGTTGACCGCGTCCTTCCAGGCCAGAAGCTTGATCGGGATCAGGCCCTGGTCGTGGTACATCGCCACCACCACGTCGTACTTGCCCTCCAGCGCCTTGAGGAAGATCGTATCGCCCGGGAACGGGCCGGCCACGTCGATGCCCGCCTCGCCCGCCATCGTGATCGCCGGCGAGATCACCCGCTGCTCCTCGTCGCCGAACTGCCCGTCCTCGCCCGCGTGGGGGTTCAGGCCCGCCACGGCGATCCGCGGCTTGTCGATGCCAAACCACCCCCGCAGGGCCTGGTCGGCAAGGTCGATGGGATTGAACACGCAGCCGATCGTAAACGAGTTGCGCAGATCGAACAGGGATTCGTGGATGGTCGCAAGCACGACCTTCAGTTGCGGCGAGACGAACATCATCGCCACCTGGCGCGGCTTGCGCTTGCAGCGTTTGGCGAGCAGTTCGGTGTGGCCCGGGAACTGCTTGTGACCGGCGAGCACCCACGAGGCCTTCGAGATCGGGGCCGTGACTATCGCGTCGACCAGGCCCTCTTTGGCCGCGGCGATGGCATCCTCGCAGAAGGCCATCGATGCGGTCCCGCCGACCTTGCTGGGCCCCCGCGGCAGCGTCGCCGGCTGGGAGATCTCGTCGTAGTCCATCACCGCCATGTCGTACGGGTAGCGGCGGATGTTCTCGTGATGGTCGCGAAAGACCGTCCAAGGGGCCTCCAGGCGGTCGGCGGTGTACGACAACTGCTCGCTGAAGCCGAAGATGACGTACCGCGCCCGGCGGCGCAGGTCCTCGTCGGACAGCGCCTTGACGATGATCTCCGCCCCGACCCCGCAGGGGTCGCCCATCGTAATGCCGATCAGCGGTCTGTTCGCGTCCATGGTGTCTCACTCACGGCCGGACCAAAGGTCAAACCGTCCAGTGTATATCGTATGGGATCGCCTGTGAGAATCACAGATCAGAGGTGAGCGATCAAAACCCCGCCTTTCGCAGCGCGTCGAGTGTAAGCCCCCCACTGGCTCCGCCGGCGCCCAGGTTTCGCAGGTATCGCAGCACGTACTTGCCGATCACGTCGGTTTCGATGTTGACCGCCTGCCCGACGCGCATCTCGCCCAGGGTCGTCTCGGCCAGCGTCGTCGGAATCAGCGCCACGGAGAAGCTGTCGGCCCCCGCATCGACGACCGTAAGCGAGACGCCCGCGACGGCTACCGAGCCCTTCGGCACGAGCTGGGCAGCCAGCTCCCGCGGGGCCGAAAACGTCCAGGCCTCCGGCGTGATCGACTTGACGGTCGCCGTCCCGTCGACGTGGCCCTGCACGAGGTGTCCGTCCAGCGACGCATCAACCGTCAGCGCACGCTCCAGGTTCACTCGCCCGCCGGCAGCCAGCGAGCCCAGCGTCGTCTTGGCCAGCGTCTCAGCCACCGCGTCAAAGCTCACCGTCGACCCGTCGATCGAGGTAGCCGTCAGGCACGCGCCGTCCACCGCCACGCTATCGCCCAGCGCCAGACCGTCAGCCAGCGGACCCAGATCAACCGTCAGCCGCGCGCCCCCCGCCGTGGGCACGACCGACCGCACCTGTCCAACATGTCGCACAATTCCCGTAAACATCGTTTCTCAAGCATACCTGATTTCCACCCCGCTTACGAGCCTGCGGCCCCGGTGGTGCGATGGTACTTCAGGACGATGACGGCGCCGGCGATCAGGAGGACGCAGGCAGGGTACAGGGCCCGGATCGGGACGATGTCGTAGAAGACGTAGCCCATCGCCCCGGCGAAGACGAACTGGAAGAGCGTCAGGATGCTGACGACCTGGCCCCGCATGTGACGCATGCAGTAGTTCAGCGCCGAATGGCCCACCACCGTCGGGATCACGCCCAGGCCGAGGATCAGCAGGACTTCCGGGCCGGTGAAGGCCCCAAGCGTGACGGACTGGTCGAGCAGCGCGCCGACGGGCAGCACCCAGGTCAGCGCCGCGGCCAGCAGGCACACCGACGACCCGACGGCGTACAGGGGCACGAGGTACAGCCAGATGCTGCCCACGTGACGGTGCTTGCGGGCCAGCGCCAGGTAGAAGCACAGGAACAGCATCGACCCCAGGCAAATCATGTCGCCCTGGAAGTGGGCGGCGCTGATGCCGTGGTCGGCCGCCGCAAGGACGACCACCCCCGCGATCGCCAGGCCCGTGCCCGCCAGCTCCGGGCGGGTGATCTTCTCGCCGATCATGAAGAACATGAAAAACGGCATGGCGATGGGGACCATGTTGACGATGAGCGAGCAGTTGGCCGGGTCGGTCATGCGGGCGCCGATGATCCACGAGATAAAGTGCAGGCCGAGCATGACACCGGGCAGCAGGACGTGGCGCAGGTCGCGGCGGCTGAACCCGGCCCCCGCGCGAGCGAGGTCGCGTGCGAACAGCGGCGCGAGCACCACGACCGCCACCGCCATGCGGAGTCCCGCCAGCAGTACCGGCGGCGTATGGGTCGCGCGAATCATGATCGGCGCCGTCGCACACGCCATCACGCCACACAGCAGCAGAATCAGATTAAACGCCACGTCAGTCGCATCCTTCATAAGCCCCCCACCGTCACCGCCCCACCGCGAGCGTCATCATAGCCGAAGGTGCGGCCATCGTATGCACCCCGGCGCAAAAGGCAGGCGGCGTCGGGGGTGGCCGACGCCGCCTTGGGTGCGGATGAGGGTTTGGGTCGCAAACGTCATCGCGCGGTTCTGAGGCCCGGGTGGGGCGCTATTTCTTCTTGGCCTTCCTGGTGGCCTTCTTCTTGGCCTTGGCCTTTTTCGCCTTCTTGGCCGGGTGGTTGATGGCGGCCTGGGCGGCGGCGAGGCGGGCGACCGGGACGCGGTACGGGGAGCAGGAGACGTAGGTCAGGCCGGTGATGTGGCAGAACTCGACGCTGCTCGGATCACCGCCGTGCTCGCCGCAGATGCCCAGCTTCAGACCGCGCCGGGCGGCCCGGCCCTTCTCGCACGCGATGCGGACCAGCTCGCCCACGCCGTTGCGGTCCAGCGTGGTGAACGGGTCGGCCTCGTAGATGCCCTTCTCGACGTAGTCGGCCAGGAACACGCCCGAATCGTCGCGGCTGAACCCGCAGCCCATCTGCGTCAGGTCGTTGGTGCCGAAGGAGAAGAACTCGGCTTCGGCGGCCACTTCGTCAGCGGTCAGGGCGCCGCGGGGCACCTCGATCATCGTGCCGATCTTGAGGTAGGCCAGCTTGCGGCCCTTCTTCTTGGCGATTTCGGCGTAGACGTTCTCGACGATGGCCTTCTGATTGGCCAGTTCCTTCACGTGCCCGACCAGCGGGATCATGATCTCGGGCTTGGCGCCGCGGACGGCGTAGGCGGCCTCGATGACGGCGCGGGCCTGCATCTCGGTGATCTCCGGATAGGCGATACCGAGACGACAGCCGCGATGCCCGAGCATCGGATTGAACTCGTGGAGGGAGGCGACCTTCTCGGCGATGACCTTGGGCCTGACGCCCATGGCCTTGGCCATTTCGGCCTGCCCGGCCTTGTCGTGCGGCACGAATTCGTGCAGCGGCGGGTCGAGGAATCGGATCGTCGCGGGGCGGCCCTTGAGGGCTTTGAAGATACCCACGAAGTCTTTCCGCTGGACGGGCAGGAGGGCCTTGAGGGCCTTGCGCCGGCCCTTCTCGTCGTCGGCGAGGATCATCTTCCGCATCGCGACGATGCGGTTACCCTCGAAGAACATGTGCTCGGTACGGCACAGCCCGATGCCTTCGGCGCCGAACTTGACCGCCACGCCGGTGTCATGCGGCGTGTCGGCGTTGGTGCGAACGCCCAGCGTGCGGTACTTGTCGGCCAGCTTCATGATCGTGCCGAACGGCCCGGTCAGCTTGGCGTCGACGGTCTTGACCTTCTCAGCGTAGACGGCGCCGGTCGAGCCGTTGAGGCTGACCCAGTCACCTTGCTTCAGTGTCATTCCGCCGGCGGTGAGGGTCTTCTTCTTGTAGTCGATCTTGCAGGCTTCGCAGCCGGCGACGCAGCAGGTGCCCATTCCGCGGGCCACCACGGCGGCGTGGCTGGTCATGCCGCCCCTGCTGGTCAGGATGCCCTTGGCCACGTGCATCCCGCCGATGTCCTCGGGGCTGGTCTCGATACGGACGAGGATGACGCTCTCGCCCATCTCTTCCCACTCCTCGGCCTCGTGGGCGGTGAAGACGATCCGCCCGGTCGCGGCGCCGGGGCTGGCGGGCAGGCCTTTGGCAATGGTCTTGGCCGCCGCCTCGCTCTTGGGGTCGAACGTCGGGTGCAGCAGTTGGTCGAGGCTCTTCGGATCGACGCGGCAGACGGCTTCCTTCTCGGTGATCAGCTTCTCGCGCATCATGTCGATGGCGATCTTGACCGCCGCGGTGGTCGTCCGCTTGCCCGTGCGGGTCTGGAGCATGAACAGCTTGCCCTTCTCGATCGTGAACTCGACGTCCTGCACGTCGCGGTAGTGCTTCTCGAGCTTGGTGCGGATGGCGAGCAGTTCCTTGTAGCACTTGGCGTCGAACTTCCTGAGCTGGACGATCGGCAGGGGCGTCCGAATCCCCGCCACCACGTCTTCGCCCTGGGCGTTGACCAGGTACTCGCCGTAGAACACGTTCTTGCCCGTCGCCGGGTCGCGCGTGAAGGCCACGCCCGTTGCGCAGTCGTCGCCCATGTTGCCGAACACCATTTCCTGGACGTTCACCGCCGTCCCGAGCAGTCCGCGGATGTCATTCAGTTCGCGGTACTTGATCGCGCGGGGGTTGTTCCACGAGCCGAACACCGCGTCGACAGCGGCCTGAAGCTGCTCGCGAGCGCACTGCGGGAAGCTCTTGCGGGCCTTCTTGTAGACCACCTTGTACGCGGCCACCACGTCACGCAAACCCTGTACGTCGAGGTCGGTGTCGGTGGCGGCCTTGTGGGCTTTCTTGACCTTCTCCAGGGCGGCTTCGAAATCGTGATGCGGAACGCCGAGCACCACGTCGCCGAACATCTGCATGAATCGGCGGTACGAGTCCAGGACGAACCGTTCGTTGCCCGTCAGTTCGATCATGGCATCGAGGGTCTCGTCATTGAGGCCGAGATTCAACACCGTATCCATCATGCCCGGCATCGAGACCGCCGCGCCGGAGCGCACGGAGACCAGCAGCGGGTTGGGCCCGCGCCCGAAGGTCTTGCCCGTGAACCGTTCGACCTTCCGGATGTTGGCGTCGATCTGGCCGGCCAGTTCCTTCGGATACCTGCGGCCGAGCTTGTAGTACGCGTCGCAGGTCTCGGTGGTGATTGTGAAACCTGACGGCACGGGCAGGCCCAGGCTGCACATCTCTGCCAGGTTGGCGCCCTTCCCGCCCAGAAGTTCCTTCATGGAGGCCTTGCCTTCGCTCTTGCCGCCACCGAAGAAATACACGTACTTTGCCTTTTTCTTGGCCATGGAATCTTTCTCCATCAAACGCTTGCTTTGGCCGTCCGCCCGGACATCCTCGCGACGCCTTCGTCGCAAGAGTAGATGCCGATCGGACAACGTCGAGTCGTAGTCTCTGTCCCGGTATGCATTGCCTGCCCGAGGGTCAGCAGACACATTTCAGGGCGGGAGAGTTTAGACGCGCCCCGTCGCGAAGTCAACAGCCTTTTGTCGGGTCATCAGGGTTTGTCCTTGCCCCCATGCTTGCGCAGGATCTCGATGACCTTCTTCAGCCGTGCGATGACCTTCTTGAGGCGTGCGATCTCCTCTAATTGCGACTTGCGAAGGCGTTCGCCGACTGTGCCTTTCAGTTCGCGCTGACACCTGACCAGTTCCCGCCGCGCGCGGGCCAGCGGCGTGCCCTTTTTCGTCGAGGCGTTGACCTTCGCACCGCGGGCGATCAGCAATGAGACGATCTCGGGGCTGCCCCGCTCCGCCGCACAGCCCAGCGGCGTGTCCTTCGCCGACGAGACGTTGACCTTCGCCCCGCGAGAGAGCAGCAATGAGACCACCTTGGCGTCGCCATAGCGGGCCGCCAGGCAGAGGGCGGTGGGGCAGCCTGCCATGGGCTGATCGAGATCAAAGCCCGTGTCCAGGAGAAACCTGACGTTCTTCACTGCGCTGTTCTCGATCGCCTCGATCATCACCGCACGGCAGGCCTTGACGCGCCGCTTGGCGTCCAGGGCTCCGAGCACCCTCCCAAACGCCTCGCGCCGCCCCTCCTCGGCCAACCATATCAGCGGACATCCTCCCGAGTAGACCGCACCGGCAGACCGGTCCAGATACGCCTTCGTGTCGGCCAGGATCATCGCTTCGGTGACGAACAGGCCGTTGGGGCGCTTGGCCTTGGCGAGATTCGCCAGGTCCTCGTGCGTCGAGACGACTATGACGCCCCCGCACACAACGCGTCCGCACCGCCCCAGGCCCGTCACGTCGTCAATCATCATGGTCAGCACCTGGTCAAACGTCACGTTGACCAGATGCAGGTTGCATTCGGTATCCGGGCCGACTTCCGGCGAGTTGAGCGCGCTCCAGCGGATGTAGATCGAGACGCCTGAGACCTCCCGCATGAACTGGATCGCCAGCGCCAGCGGGACTGACGCGAGGTCGAGCTTGGGCAGCGTCTGTTTGTATCGGTAGAGCGTGTCGGCGGTGGCCTTCGGATCGTGGTCCGGCTTGAGAACGGACGGGCGGGCGGGCCTCGCCCGCAAGCGGGCAATTGCCTTGTGGGTCGAGATGAGGATCACACCGCCGCTGATGACGGCCCGCCATCGTTCGGCGCCGATGGCGTCGTGGAGAATCGCAGTCAACCCCCGCTCGACCGTCACGTCGATAAGATCGACCGTACATTCGGATTCACGCGTGATCCCCAGGGTCTTCAGTGCGTTCCAGTCCACGTAGATCGAGAGCCCCGAGACCTCCCGCATGAACTGGACAGCCAACTCAAGCGGGATCTCCGCGAAATCGAGTCTGGGCAGCCTCTCATCGCAGTATTTCAGCGTCTTGGCGGTTTCGGTGGGATTGGCGTCCGGCTTCAGGACCGTCGTGCAGCCGGGATGGTCCAGCAGGCGCACCAGAGCGGCGGGGCGACTGATGAAGATGATGCTCCCCTCGGCTGCCCAGTCCAGCTTCTCCCCGCCGACCCTGCGGGACAGGGCGTTGAGGTGGCCCTTGAGCGAAGAGCGCCCGCCGAACGCCACTTCCGTCGACCTCTTGACGCCCGCCGTAGCGATCTGACGCCAATCGACGAAGACCGACAGGTTCGCCGTCTCACGAAGGAATTCCACGACGGACTCCAACGACCGGGGCTTGAACTTCGTGCTAATCGATTCCTTGAGGGCTTTGGCGAGTGTTCCTTCGGCCAGCGCGGCGCGACCGTCGGTCTTACAGATCGCCGCCCACCTGGCGATTAGGAGAGCGTTCTCGGCGGAGGTCTTCTGTCGGGGCTCGGCCGTCTCGGCGGCGGCTCGCACAGCAGCGACGGGGTCTTTCTGCAAGGCCTTGATGGCAACCAGCGCGGCGGCGTGGGGCATGTGTCCGAGCCCCGACGCGGCGCGGGCCCGTACCTGCGGATCAGCGTCTTTAGCGGCCGCCTGCAGCAGGCCCAGGGCATCGCGGGGCGGCGCTTCGGCGACGATGGCCATGATCGCGCGACGCAGTACGACCTCCTCCGCGACGAACTGCTCGGCGGTCAACGTCGCCCCCTTGGTCAGGGCCCGGACCAGTGCCGTACCGGCGGCCTCTCGCATGTCCTTGTCGCCCTTGTGCAGGGCGTTGCGCAGGGCGTTGATCGCCCGGGGCCCGCCGACCCGGCCGAGTTCCTCCACCGCCTTGAGCCGCGTGGCCTTGTCCCGGCTGAACAGATCGAGCATCAGCGCGTTGACGCGGTCGTCGGTGTCCCCCTCTCCGCCCAACCCCGCTGACGGCCAGGCGAGCAGACACAACGCCAGCGCCAACCCGCTGACGGATGCAACTCTCGGGCGTGTTCCCATGACGATCTCCCCGGGGGTTGTCGGTACACACAACATGCTGGATGATAGATCGGGGGGACGGTCTCCGCAAACTCAAACGCCGGGGCTCACCGATGAATGTCCCGCCGGAGGTCGAAGGTCATCCGGAGGCAACCAGGGCAGCGCCGTGGGGGACCCTCCCCCGGGGCGGGCTTGACGGCGCGCGGAGGACTAACGACGATGTCACGACCACGAGCAGGAGAACGGCGATGACGCGAAATGTGGTCTGCATGGCGGCGTGCGCGGTGATGCTGGCGACGGGGGCGGCCGGTGCGCAGCAGGGGGACAGGGCGTGGCGGGATGACCGCGGGCGGCTGCGCGTTCGCCCGGCGCCGGCCGATCCGAAGCTGAACAATCCCTGGCCGGCCCAGTGGGAGGACCAGTTCGCCACACGGGTCGACCATGCGCTGAAGTACTGGTCGGGGCGGAAGCTCGGGTTCAACACCTGGGGCGAGAACGAGAAGGCGGGGTATCCCCAGATGATGTGGGCCTACCTGCTCGGCCAGACCGACCGCGCGATCAAGGCCTTCGAGGAAGACGACTACCAGCGAGCCGACCACAAGCACACCGCGGGCGTGGACTTCTACTGGTGCTTCACGCTGAAGGGGCAGATGCGGAAATACTACTACTTCGGCGACGCCCTGTCCGAGGCATACCGCGCGAAGTTCCGCCGCGGGGCGAAGGTCTGGACCGGGGCCGATCCGTTGCGGCGGCCTCACCCGGTGTACGGGAGGGGCGGCAAGGGCAGCGCGTGGGGACCGGATGCCAAGGGCTCGTGGATCGACGTCCGCAAGACCGACAACCTTCGCGCGATGGCCGACACGTCGGTGTACCTGATGGCCGAGCTGACGGGCAACACCGAGACGCAGCGCCTGTACAGGCAGCGGATCTTCGCCTACGTGTGGATGCTCTACAACACGGGCATGATGGAGTGGGACAGCGAGAACTACCACGGCCACACGCTGGCGCCCTACCACAACCTGTACGATTTCGCTCGCGACCCTGCCGTCAGGAAGCTCGCCAAGGCGGCGCTGGACTGGCTGTACGCGGCCGGGGCGGTCAAGTACTGGCGAGGCGGGTTCGGCGGGCCCAACAACCGCGACTATGGCGGGGGCAACGTGGTGTTCGGCGGCGGAGCGGTCCAGCCGTTGTGGCTGTACTTCGGCGATACGGTGCAGGACAACCCGGGCGGACACTACGACGACGTGCACCACATCACCAGCGGCTATCGCCCCCCCGCCGCCGTGGTGGAACTGGCCCGCAAGCGCTTCGCCCGCCCCGTCGAACTGCTCGCGACCAAACCGTACTACTCGCTGTGGGACGGCAAGAGCCGGACGCGCCCGCAGTACTGGGAGACGACGTACTTCGGCAAGACGTACCAACTCGGCAGCGCCCGGTCGACCGAACCGATGAAGCCGTGGACGCCCTGCATGTTCAAGATGACCGCCTGGAACGCGAAGCGCGGCGTGGATTTCGTCGTGGTCAACACGGTCAAACCGGGCGGCCACTCGATCAAGAACGCGGGCGACCAGATTGCCCAGTACCGCAACCTGCTGATCTGGCTGCGACCGGCGACGACGGGCGAACGGACGTTCACCTTCCAGTTCCCGCGGACGGCCCGACACGAGGTCGCCGCCGGGGTCTGGTTCGTCCGGCTCGACAAGACGACCCTCGCCATCCGCCCGATCAACCTGACCAAGCCCGCCGACTACGCCCTGCCGAAAACCACCGACAAGATCGACAAGCGGACCGGGAAGCCCAAGCCCAACCCGCGATACGAACTGTACAAGAATGAAGCGTATTTCCAGGCGTCCGCTACCGGCAGCAGCTATGCGGGGTTCGCCCTCGAGGTGGGCGAGGCCGACTCGCACGGCGACTACGACGCGTTCAAGGCCGCGGTGACGAGCAAGAGCAAGCTGGTCGCCGACAAACTGGCCGACGGTGTGGTGACACTCGTGGGCGCCACGGGCCGGACACTGACCCTCGGCCACAACGCGGCCAACGACCTGCCGCGCATCGAGCGGGACGGCAAGCCGTTCGACTACGAGGCGAACCTCGACGTCTACCGCCCTGCCGGGCCCGCCGGGCCGATCGAGCAGAAGTGGCTGTCCGGTACGCTGACGGTCCGGGCCGGAGGCAGGGCCTTCTCATGCACCGTCGCCAGGAACGGCGCCGTAACGTGGACGAACTCGCCTGCCCCGTAACCAGCCCCGTCGGGGGCAAGCCGACCCCCCTGGCAGGCGTCTGGAGGCGGCCTGAGCGACGATCGGGCGCCCAGGCGGGTCTCAGGGCGTTTTTCCGCCCCGAGGGCGGCCAGGGGGCGGCCTCGGCGTCTGGCCGGGTCGTCGGTAAGACCCCAGGGCTTACGCATCTACACTCGTTGCCAAAGAACCACCCGAAACACAGAACCGAAAGAGAGAACAACAGAAGAAACGACAACGACTCTAGCCGCAGATTCCGCAGATTTCGCCGATTCGGAGAAACGGAAGACAGAAAGGTAATCCAAACGGAGAGATAATTATTGAGCGATTTCTTCCGTTTCCGTTTTCGCCGTGTCCGTAATCCTCCTTCTTCCGCTCCTTCTTTTCTTCTCCTAATCTGCGGAATCTGCGGCTAGAGTCATTGCTGCTGTTTCTGTCTTGTCTGCCGTTTTCGGTTCTGTTCCTTACTGTCTTGGTCAGTTTCTCGACTGGAGATCAAGATGCCTACGCCCTGGGAAAGACCCGTGCCGGGGTTGACCGTTTGGGCCGCAAGGGGGTATGATTTGTGGTTCCTCGTTTGCGGAGAATCGCTGTGGAAGAAGCTATCACCAAGGCCGGCGCGCTGATCGAGGCGCTGGGATACATCCAACGGTTTGCGGGCAAGATCGTGGTCGTCAAGATGGGCGGCTCGTTGATGGATGACGAGCGTGCGCTGGTTGACCTGCTGACCGATGTGGTCTTCATGAACACCGTCGGCATGCGCCCGGTGCTCGTCCACGGGGGGGGCAAGGCGATCTCCAGCGCGATGGAGGCCCGCGGCTTGGACGTGCAGTTCGTCAAGGGGCGCCGCTACACCGACCAGCGGACGCTGACGGTCGTCGAACACGTGCTCTGCAACGAGGTCAACCAGAACATCGTCTCGCACATCGAGGGATTGGGGTCCAGCGCGATGGGCATGCACACGCTGGGCAGTTGCGTGCTGTTCGGCGAGAAGCTCTTCCTCGAGGACGAGGGGCGGAAGATCGACCTGGGCTTCGTGGGCCACGTCACACAGGTCAGCGACCGGCTGCTGGACCTGCTGTGCCAGTCCAACACCATTCCCGTCATCGCGCCACTGGCGCGCGACAAGACGGGAGGCAAGCTCAACTGCAACGCCGACACCGCCGTAGGCGAGGTCGCCGCGGCGCTGCAGGCCGAGAAGCTTGTCATGGTGACCGACACGCACGGGATACGCCACGACGTGGACGATCCCGAAAGCGTCATTAACTCCGCCGACGCCGCTGAGATCCGCCGCCTGATTGACGCAGGCACGATCGCCGGCGGCATGCTGCCCAAGGTCGACGCCTGCCTGCGCGCCCTGGCCGCCGGCGTCAAGCGGGCCCACATCATCGACGGGCGATTCCCCCACTCGCTGCTGCTGGAGATCTTCTCCAAGGAAGGCGTGGGAACACTGATACAGAGCTAACGGCCGCACAGGCCCTGCGCAGGACCACGGACATGATCAAGGACTTCGTAAACCTCGCTGATTTCACCACGCCGCAGTTGGCCGGCCTCATCGATCGCGCCATCGCGGACAAGCAACGGCTTGCCGCCGGCGAGCTGCCGGCCTCCCTGTCGCGCAAGGTGTTGGCGATGATCTTCGAGAAGCCGTCCCTGCGAACGCGGGTCAGCTTCGAGACGGCCATGACGCAGCTCGGCGGGCACGCGATCTATCTCGCGCCGACCGACATCGGCTTGGGCACGCGCGAGCCGGCCCGCGACGTGGCCCGCGTGCTGGGGCGGATGTGCGACGGCATCATGGCCCGGACGTTCTCGCACGAGACGGTCCAGCGGCTGGCCGCCCACTCCCCCACGCCGGTGATCAACGCCCTGAGCGACTACTCTCACCCCTGCCAGGCGATGGCCGACCTGATGACGGCACGGGAGCACTTCTGCTCCGACGGATCGGATTTCGCCGGCGGGACGCTGGCGTTTGTGGGGGACGGCAATAACGTGGCCCGCAGCCTCGCCGTCCTGTGCGCCAAGCTGGACGTGACGTTCGTTCTGGCGGCCCCGGAGGGCTACCAGTTGGAGGCCGAGTTCCCCGCGACCTTGCCCGACGGCGCACGGTACGTCGTCACCAGCGACCCGGCCCAGGCCGTCGCCGACGCGGACGTGATCTACACCGACACCTGGGTCTCGATGGGGCAGGAAGACGAGAAGAACAAGCGGATCAAGGACTTCGAGGGCTTCCAGGTCAGCACGGACCTGCTGGCCGGCGCGCCGGACCACGCGATCGTCATGCACTGCCTGCCCGCCCACCGCGGCTATGAGATCGCCGAAGACGTCTTCGAGGCCCATGCCGCGACGATCTTCGCCCAGGCCGACAACCGCCTGCACTTCCAGCGATCGCTCCTGAACGTCCTGATCGGCGAGGGGGGGATCGATTGATTGCCCCGGTGCCACGGTCCTACGCGAAGCGGAGGGCCGTGCCGACCGCCGGCGGGGTGCCGTGGGCTGCGGCGCAGCCGCAACCACGTGTTCTCTAATGGGAACAACCTGCCGGCAGGCAGGCGTGGTTGCCGCTTCGCGTCAAGCCACGGCACCCTCGCGTGGAGGCAAGGCGGCTACGGCCCGCCGCTGCGCGGTGGACCGTGGCACCGGAAACGAGTTTTGATACAATGCGGTGACCATGGCCAAGACGACCAGACGACATGACGGCAGGCGAGTCGGGGAGCTTCGAGACGTGCGGATCACGCCGGGGTTTGTCGCCGCCGCGGATGGGTCGTGCCTTTTCGAGATTGGCGGGACGCGTGTAATCTGCACAGCGAGCTTCACCCCCGGCGTGCCCAGATGGCGACAGGACAGCGGCCTGGGCTGGGTGACGGCGGAGTACGGCATGTTGCCGGCCTCCACCGGACGCCGCAAGCCCAGGCCCGTCGGCAAGCCCGACGGGCGGAGCGTCGAGATTCAGCGCCTGATCGGGCGCGTGCTTCGCAGCGTCGTGCGGTTCGGCATGCTCGGGCAGAACACCGTGTACCTGGACTGTGACGTTCTGGAGGCCGACGGCGGCACGCGAACGGCGGCGATTACCGGAGCGTGGGTGGCCCTTGCGCTGGCGATCGCGGCCGGGGCGGACAAGGGCCTGTGCAATCCGCGGACGCTCAGCGGCGCCGTGGCGGGCGTCTCGGTGGGCCTCGTTGACGGCCAGCCCGTGCTCGATCTGGACTACGAGGAAGACTCCGCCGCCGAGGTGGACATGAACCTGGCGATGACGAGCGGGCGCAAGTTCATCGAGGTCCAGGGCACGGCCGAGCGCGGGGCATTTACGATGGACGAGCTGGAAGCCATGCTTGCACTGGGACGCAAAGGTATCCGCAAGCTGATCACGGCCCAGCGCAAGGCGATAGCTGGAGACTGATGACGATGACGTGGACGTGGCGAACAGGCTGGACGGTTCTGATGGTGGCGTGCGGGACCGTGATGGTCGGCTGCGGGACCGGCGGGGGCGGTTGGGGCGGCGAGGGCGACGAAGGCGGCGGGTACACGATTCTGCTGACGGCCCTGACGTCGCCCAATCACAACGCCGACGCGAGGTTCTACCGCGATGCCCTTGAGCGCAGCGGCTGGTCGGACCTGACCGTCATCCACAAGGATCGTCACAGCGAGTTGTTCTGGGGTCGTTACAAGACGATGGCCGCCGGCCAGCAGGACCTGCGCCGGGCGCGGGCACATACGGACGGGCGTGGGGGCCGGCCGTTCCGCAACGCGCGCCTCCTGCCGGTGCCCGGCAAAGACATCGGCCCGCCGGAGTGGAAGCTTACGCGGGCCGAGGGGTCCTTCACCGTCGTGGTCTGCTACTTCCACGACGTGCCCGACAAGGACTACGTCGGGCGCAGGCGGCGAGCCATTACGCGGTGCAAAGACCTCCGGGAGGAAGGGTACGAGGCGTATTACCATCACGGGCCCGTCAAGTCGTACGTCACGGTGGGCACGTTCGGCGAGGGGGCATTGGAGACCGTCAAGACCGAGACCACCGTCAGGACGGTCATCGTCGACAGCGGGATCAAGAAGACGATACGGGAGTTCCCCGTCCTTGGGGACAACGGCAACGAGGTAAGCATGCTCGTGCGCCCCAAGCCCGTGCCCGGCCGGTCTCATCCCTGGCGCAAACGCGTGGTCGCCAGATCCTACCCGGTGAAGATCCCCCGTCGAAGCGGTGCGGACTTGCCCGGGGCCACGCACCAGGGCGCCGGTGTCTGGACACGCATGTAAGGGCCCGACAGGCACGGGCCAGGAGCGACCATGACCTCTCAATCGCAGCGCACGCTCGTGCTGGCGTCCGGGAATCCGGGCAAACTCCGCGAGATCGCCCAGACGCTGGGCGACCTGCCACTGAAGGTGGTCGGCCTGGGCGAACTGGATTCCATCGACGAACCGGTCGAGGACGGGCAGACCTTCGCGGACAACGCGCGCCTCAAGGCGTTGTACTACGCCCGCGCCACCGGCCACTGGTGCCTGGCTGACGATTCGGGCCTCGCTGTCGACGCCCTGGAGGGCAGGCCCGGCGTCCACAGCGCCCGGTACGCCGCCGACCAGTGCCCCCCCGGCGCCGACCGCTCGGTCCTGACCGAGGCCAATAACGCCACGCTCCTGCGGGAACTGGCCGACGTGCCGCCCGAGCAGCGCACGGCGCGGTTCGTGTGCCACTTGGCGCTGGCCGATGCGGACAGCGTGCTGCTGGAGGCGACGGGAACGGTCGAGGGGGCCATCGCCTATTCGCCCCGCGGGGACAACGGATTCGGCTACGATCCGCTGTTTCTGGTGGGCGACACGGGCGTCACGGCAGCGGAGCTGACCAGCGAGAGGAAGAACGCGGTCAGCCATCGCGGCAAGGCGGTCAGGCAGTTCGCGGCGAAACTCGCGGAACTGCTCGCCCGCCGCGAATGACATCCGCGGGTGCTCAAGTGACGGTGTGAACCCCCAAGTGCCCCGACTGCATCGGGGGGATCCCCCGGACACCGTCCGGGGGCTTTGGTCTACTCAACCCCGCGCCGTCCCTGGCGTCGGAGATACCCGGCGCACAGGGCGATGCCCGCGGCGCACAGACATGACAAGGTCGCCGCGTACCACGGCGGGTCGGCTTTGGGGTAGTTGACCACCGGCGTGTGGTTGTACATCCACCCGTATCGATACCACGTGAAGTTCGTTTCGGCAATGGTGGCGGCGGTGACGGAGCAGAAGGGATTGACCCACAGGGCGGCCCCGGCGACGCGTGCCCGGGCGGCGGGGCCGTCGACCATGGCCATCGGCACGCCCGCCCACAGCAGGCTCGTCAACAGGAGCACGAACACCACCGTGAGGGCAACGGCCAGTATGTGGCGCCCCGCGACCGACCGGCCGCACGTGACGACCGCGACCGAAAGCAGGGCCATCGCCGCCAGCGTGCAGTAGATCTTCACCGCCGCCAGAAACGTGACGTACGGCTCGCCGGTCTGCCCGTTCCGGGCGATCAGCCAGAGCGCCAAGAGCACCACTGCCGACGCGTCGGCTACCACGCCCCCACGAAGCAGCGCGTCAAGCCAATCGCGTCCGCCTGCGGCGGCAACGGGGGCGACGAGGGCCGTCCACACCGTCGCACCCGCCAGGGCCGCCAAGGCAGACGACAGGGGCCCGATGCCGATGACTCGCCCCGCCGCATACGTGCCGGCTTCGACGAGGATGGTGACGACCGCGATGCCCCCCATCGCCCATCCATTGCGGGCCAGCAGGGCGCGAATCGATCCCGGCTCGGGTGTTTCGACGGCAGATTGGTCGGACTCGGACACGGGACCGGTCACTCGGGCGAGGGTCTGGCCGGCCGGGTGGTGGCCTTGTAGGCGACGGCAGCCTTGTCCAACTCGGCCCGGTACTTCTGCAGGAGCGCCTGGCGGGCCTTCAGGTCCGCCAGCGCGTCTTCGATGCGCTTGAGTTCTTCAGCGGCATCACGGCTGGGCTCGACGATGAAGTCGCGCGGGTTGGCGAACTTCTCGGCCCACGTCTTCATGGCCTCGGTTTTCTGGGCGTCGGTCTTGGGCAGAATCGGCTCGCCGACGCCGACCCACCGATGACGGATGAACTGTATGCCCCCCAACGTCAACTCGTCGCGCGCGTACACGATGTCGGCCACCATCGCCCCGGGATGGGCCTGAACCATGACCATGCCCCTGGAATGCTGATCGATGAACGCCGCCGCCCTGTCGCGAAGGGCCGTTCGCGCGATGCCCCGCCCGTCGAGGCGGAACCTGCCCCGCGGGTCGATCTCCAGCGTTGCCCGCGCGTGGGGGGCCTTCTCGGCGCCCGGTTTCGGGACGATGATGACCTCCACCGGCGTGCCGACAGCGGGTATCGCGTCGGTGTTGGCCACGAAGTCCATCATCTGCTGGGCCTGCTTGTTGGGGTTCTTGAACGGCACGTCGATGACGGCCGACGCGAAATTCGCCACGCAGAGGATCTCCCCTTCGCTGTCGGCCCAGTAGGTCCCGTCGGCGAAGATGTCGGATCCGACGAAGATCCACTCGTCGGGCATGGGGCCCTTCTTGTTCCCGCAGGCGAGGAACTTCGACGCGTCGACCTGGGTCACCCGTCCGCCGGGCTCTCGCCAGCGGAATGCGATACCCAGCGCCGCCCCTCTCGGCGGGAGGGCACGGCCGTGGTCGTCACCCTCGAGCATGACCCACTCAGCCGGCTTGCCGGGCGTCAGACCCAGCAGGAGCAGCCCCGCGTGCAGGTGCGAGGCCTTGGCGCGCGTGGACATGACGCTTTCGTGCTCCTTGGTGCCTTTCCCGCAGACCAGCAGTTCCAGCGCGCCGGAGCGGAGACAGACCTCCGCGTCCATGGAGATCCGGCGTTTGGCCAGGTCGACGCGAAGGTGATTGCCCAGCTTGACCACGCGTTTGGCCGCCCCGGCGGCGGGCGCCTGGGCGGCGCACGGCGCGGAGGCGACCAGGGCGGCGACAACGATGCCGGCAGCGCCAAGGACGGTCACGACAGTGCATCTCATTCTCGGTCTCCAGGCCCGCCTCTGATGCGTCGGGCATTCATACGTCGGGCCGCGTGTCCCGTCTGGAACACGCGGCCCGGAACACTCTGTTAGACTGCCAAGGTGAGGTCAGGGTTCCTGCGATTACTCGAACCGCAGTTCCTCTTCCTCACGCTGGATGATGATGGTCGGCCTGACGAGGATCAGCAGCGTCCGCTCGTCTCGGACCATCTCGCGGTTGGTGAACAACCGGTTGACGAACGGGACCTTGCTCAGCAGGGGCACGCCGCGCTCGTTCTCGATCTCGCCCGAGAGCTTCTGCCCGCCCAGCAGCAGCGTGCCGCGGTCCGGCACGGAGACGGTGGTCACCAGCGTGGTGACCTGCAGGGAGGGAAGCTGAATAAAGGCCGTCGGCTCGCCGGCTTCATTGAACTCGGCCGGAATCTCGACGATCTCGACCAGGTTCTGGACCTGCGGGACGATGGTCATCGTCACGTAGCGCCGGTCGGCAGAGACCGTGCCGCGAACGAACAGGCTCGTGCCCGTGCTGTAGTAGCCGATCTCGTAGTCGCGCGTATTGTTCTCACGCCCGCCGCCGATGTTGTTGTTGAAGTTGCTCTCGGTTTCGATGTCTTCGATGTAGGCCGTCTCGGTCTGGATGTTCAGCGTAGCGGCCTGTCCGTTCAGCAGGGTGATCCGCGGGGCGGTCATGACTTTCGTCTGGTTGTAGGCCTGGGTGGCCCGCAGGAGGAAGTCGACCTGGATATCGTCGAGGAACGTCCCGCCGATGGAGATCGCATCGGCAGCCATCGAGGCCCCGATGTTGCCCGCCATGCCCGTCTGCGGGAACGGACTGGTCGCAATCGGTCCGCTGGTGCCCGACACCACACCGATCGGCGTGACGCTGTTTCCGCCGCGCCAGACGTTGGGGTTGTAGATCGCCTGGGCCGCCTCGGCAGGATCGCTGCCCGGCAGGATGCCCGTGCCGCCCTGCCAGACGCTGGTGCCCAACTGCGGCACGATGGCGCCGGTGACGGGGTCCTGTACGAACCCCCCGCCGCCCAGACCGCTGTCCAGGTTGAAGTACAGGTCAAGGTCCAGACCGATGTGGTTCATGAAGCCCGACGTCACCGTGATGAATCGCGCCTCGATGGCGATCTGGAGGGCCTTGGCTTCACGCAGTTGGCTGATCAGGTCCAGCAGGGCCGCGTGGTTCTCGGCGGTCTGGGTGACGACCAGTTGGCCGCCCATGGGACGAATGGCCCCGTCCTGCTCCCACGTGTCGCGGGCGATGGTTTCCTTGATCAGGTCAACGGTCTCGGTCAGGAGTTCTTCCTGGGTCTTGTCTTCGGGCTGCCCGCCGTCGCCGATGCCGCCGCCGATGCCGCCGATCATCCCGCCGCCGCCGATGCCGCCGCCCCCCCCGCCGCCGCGGTTGCCGCCGCCGCGGTTGCTTTGGCCGCGGCCGCCACCGCCCCCGCGCCCGCTCATGCCTTCCAGGCCGATACGGCGAGGCATCTGGATGGTGGGCGTGGGAATGATGATGTCGCGAACGTCGTAGACCCGCGTGTAGGTGCGGTGCGACAGGGCTTCACGCGTGGTGATGCGGATAACGCCCTCGTCGATGACGAAGTCGACCTGCGTGGGCGAGCCGACCTGCGAGCCGCTGACGTCGTCGAGGATGACCCGCAGGGCCTTCTCGAACGACACGTCCACCAGGTGCACGTTGACCTCGGTGGTCTTGTCGACGCTGGCGACCTGCAGGGCACGCCAGTTGACGTAGATGCTCACGCCGCTGACTTCGCGCAGGAACTGCACGACCAGCTCGAGGGGCACGTTGGCAAAGTCCAGCTTGGGCAGCTTCTGGCGGAGGCGGTGACGCGTTTCGCGGTCGGCCTCGGACTCCGCGGTGGCCCCCACCGCGTAACGCTTGCGCCGCAGCGTCAGTTCCTTCCAGTCGCTGGGGTAGCGAAGCAGTTCCCACCAGGGAATCTCGCTGCGTCGGACGTCGACCAGGGCCTGCTGGGTCTGGTACATGTCGTCCTTGAGGATCTGCTTCTCGTCCATCAGGACGATGAAGTTGGTCAGGGTTTCCTTCTGCGTCAGGGCCCAGACGTGGTCCGGGTCGATCGCGATGATCCGCGTCAGTTCTTCGTCGGCCTGCTTGTACTTGTTCCGGCTGATCAGTTCGCGGGCGCGGTCGACGAGCGTCTCGAGCTTGCGCTTCTTCTCGAGGCGGATACGTTCTTCGCGTTTGCGCTGGGCCTCCTCCAACTGCTTGCGTTTCTCCTCAGCCTGCTCTTCTTCCCAGGCGGTGCGCTGGGCGACGAGCTGGGCCTCGCGCTCGGTGATGGCCTTGCGCTTGTCGCGCAGTTCCTCGATGCTGTAGAGGCTCTCGTTGGTTTTCAGCAGGTCCCTGGCGACCTGGATCTGCTCGCCGGCGCTGTCGTAATCGCTGGCGGCGGTGGCGATGGCGAGCAGTCTCAGCGCCCGGTCCATGGCCTTGTCGAACTGGAGGTCGGCAATCTGCTTCTGGATCCGCCGTCGGGCACGGGTCCGGTCGATGATGTCGGTCCTCTTCTTCAGCTCGATGGCGACCTTGCACTGGTCGCGCAGGTCCTTGGCCTCTTTGTTCTCGTTATCAAGGGCCAGGGCCTTCTCAAACGCGATCAGCGCGTTTTCCGGGTCGCGGGCGGCCAGTCGCGCCTTGCCGTCGGCGATGTACTTGGCGATCTCGCGGCGCCGGGCCTCAAGCAGGGCGATCAGCCTCGCACTGGTGGCCGTCTCGCCGCCGGCCTTGGGCTTGTCACCGTTGGCCGCGGCGGCCTTGGCGGCGGCGGCGGCCTGGCCGGCCTTGGCCTTGGCCAGGTACTCGTTCAGCGTGCGCCGGTTGCCCGCCGACAGATCCGAGGCGTCAATTTTCTCAAGGGTCGCCCTGCCCGGACCGAACTTGCCGTCCTTGACCTGGGAGATGCCCTCGCGAAGGAGGTCATCGGCTTCAGCAGCCATGGCCAGGGAGGCCGGTACGAAACATACCGCCAGCAGCAACGCCAGAGAAGAGAATCTACGCAGATTCAGCACTGAAAGCTCCTTTCGAAAGAAGGCGGCACGGACACACGTGTGCCCGGCCGAACTTGACGAACACGCGCGACCGGGGCCTTTGGCGCCCGCCACGCATGCGTCTTTGCTGATACCGTACTCGCTATCGTACATACCGATTCGATGTTATGACCGTTATGAATGCACTTCAGCAGCGTCCCGCTGCCCATGGATCGGAAAGAATACGGGACCGAAGCCACCAATGCAAGGGCATTTTTCCGCCCTGTTCCGTACCATTTCCGCCGTCGCCTGGCCGCCCGGTTGACCCGGTGGCCGGGTGCGTATTGTTCCGCCCGTCAGTCAGTGTCCGTCTCGGCTTCGGGCGCGGTACTGGCGATTTCCGCTTCCAACGCCTTGAGGCGCTCCATGTCCTGCGAATCCTTGGGCAGGTTCCGCGTCCAGAGGCGCGACCGGAGCCGGCCCAGAGCGTCTGCGAAGACCACCTCGGTGGTGGTGCTCTTCCGCCCGGACGGGAAGATCCGCTTCAGGAAATCGATATTGACGACGACCGCACCGGTGGAGAAATCGACCTTCCGCACGATGTGCGTTTCATCGTCCTTCGCGGCCGCGACCGCTGCGGGGGCGAACCGGCCGACGGGGGGCTTTCTCAACGTCACGTCCTGCACGCCGCCAATCGGCTGGCCCTTGGTGACGACGAATTCCTGACGGACGAGTTGATTGAGGCGACGGGTGAAGACCGCAATCTTGACCTTGCCGGTCTTGGCCTTCGGACCGGAAAGCCCGTCCCGCTTGGAGTCGACGAGGAAGAAGTCGATCTCCTTGACCGCTCGCACCGGCGCCGAGAACGCGCTCCACGGCGTGTCCATGGTCGTGATCCACGCCTCGGTCTTGTAGTCGACGGTGTCATCCTTGTACATCAGGCCCTCGAAGCCCAGCATCGGGTTGAGGATCTTCAGCCGGACGCGATAGCGATAGGCCTTGCCCGTCTGCAGCGTCATGTCGTGGAACCAGATCAGGTACTTGCCCGCCTGCTGCTGCTGGCCGAAGGGCGGGGGGGCGATTTCCCGTTCGACAATGTCCGTTCCTTCGCCTTCGTCGGGGCCGGGCTGCTCTCCGGTGCGGGTGGGAACCGGACCGATCGGGCGGACCGGACGCGCGGTGGGCCTGCCTGTCCCGCGCCCGGGCAGGCCGCGGGTGGGCACGCCTTGAGAGGGCCCGTCACGACCGGGCAAGCCACGAGTGGGCGTGCCGCGAGACGACCTGCCGCGAATGGGCCCGCCGTCGACTTCTCCGCGGGTCGGGCGCCTGGGCGTGCCTCGCCCGGACTCGCCAGGCAGCCTGCCCGGGCCGCCGCCAGGGGCGGGCGCCGCCTGGAGCCTGCGGATCTTCTCGGTGATCTCCCCGCCGGCCTGGACGATCGGGTCGCGCGGGAGGTTCTTCTGCCACGAGACCCACGCCAGCCCCATCGCGTCCAGGATGTCGTAGTATCGCGGCTGGAGCAGTTCGTGCATGTTCGCGTTGATCAGATCCAGATTCGCCAGGACCGCTTCGAGGCCCTCGGTGTCGGTCGAAGGCGGCAGGAGAGGGAGTCGCTCCATGCCGGGCGCTGCACCGACCGGCTCGGCGATCGGCAGGCGATGATCGTTCAGCCGGACCGCTGAGATCGAATCCCAGTCGGCGTTGACGTCGTCGGCAACCTTGACCTCGATCTCCACGCCCACGATGGTGATCGGGTTGTCTCTCAAGCTGATGTCTTCGAGCAT
>CAZVEV010000011.1:0-46702 GCA_964625865.1 uncultured Planctomycetaceae bacterium
GCGCTTGTGAGGGAGTTGGAGGCGAAGGGGTACAAGACCAAGACCAGGACCACGGTCTTGGTCTTGGTCGTGGTCTGGGTGTCCGTTGGGTGCTCGGTGTCCTTTTCGTTCTGGTTATTGGTGTGCTTGGGCGTGGGCTTGGGCTTGGCCGGGAGGTTCTTCTTCAACTCGACCAGGGCCTCGGCAGCCGTCTGCTTGACCGTTGCGTCCGGATCGTCCAGGGCGGCAACCAGGGGCGACTCAGCATCCGGGCAGGCCGTCAGGCCCAGGGCGAAGGCGGCCAACTCGCGCGTCGAGGCGTTCGGGTCCTTCAACTGGTCGGCCAGTGGACCCACCGCCGGCTTGCCGAGTGATCCGAGGGCCTCGGCCGCCATGTTTCGCACGGCCGACTCCTCGTCCTTCAGCGCGCCGATCAGCGGCTGGACGGCCTCGGCGCTCCCGGTGGCGCCCAGGGCCGCGGCGGCGTCCGTCCGGACGGTCCAGTCGGGGTCCTGGAGTTTCGTGCTCAGTTCAGCGATGTTCGGCCCGCAGCCAACCAGCAGCGATGCGGCGAGGGCGGCAGCGAGGAGGGGCAGCATTCGGGTAGTCATAGGCGTGGTTCCTTTCATCCGGCGGCACGGCGACCGCCAACAAGACGTCACGTTTATCTGATTGTCATGCCTCGCCCCCGGACGGTCAAGCGAAAAACGAGTGCACAACAAGGGATATCCCGATCGGCAGCGCCGCGCGGGCGTCGCCCTTGCGCTGAAGGGAGGGCATATCCACGTGGCGTGCAAACGAGTTATTCCCTGTTTAGCGGGCGAGCTTGCTCGCCGTGTTTTCGCTTATTCGCCGTGCGCCATCGTGGCGTTTCGGCGTCCTTCGGACGTCCCGCGCGGGGCAAGCCCCGCCGCTAAACTCTGCGGGCGACGATGGTGCGCGTTCCGCTCGCTCGCGGTGTTGACTGCTTCCGTCGAACGCGGAAAGCGGGAATCGTCTCAATTCTCCATCGGCCGCCAGGGCTTCGGGCCGCCGGGGCCTTTGGGTCGGAGGAACTTGGCGTCGACCTGGGTGTACCAGGCATGAAGCTTCTTGCGCATCGCCGCGACGCGGTCGGGGTGCCTAGCCGCCAGGTCCGTCCGCTCGCCCACGTCCTGGCGCAGATTGTACAGGTGCACGCGTCCGTCCTCGTAGCGCTCGACGAGCTTCCAGTCGCCCATGCGGATCGCCCCGCCGGGAAAGCCGCCCTGGTTCGAGTAATGCGGGTAGTGCCAGTACAGCGCCTCGCGCTTCAGCGTCTTGGCGCCGCGACAGAGCCCCGCCAGCGACAGCCCGTCGACGTGCTGAGCCGGCCGGGCGGGCACCCGGGCCATCTCCAGAATCGTCGGATAGAAGTCCGTGCTGATCACCGGCACGTCGCAGGTGGAGCCCGCTTTGGTCACGCCGGGCCAGCGGATCAGGAACGGCTCGCGGATGCCGCCCTCGTACACCCATCCCTTGCCCCCCCGCAGGGGCATGTTCGACGTGGGCGAGCCCTCGGACGTGCTGAGCCCGCCATTGTCGCTCATCAGCAGCACGGCCGTCCGGTCCGACAGGCCCAGGGCATCGAGCTTCTTGAGCACCTTGCCCACCGCCGCGTCCATCGACTCGACCATCGCGGCGTAGACCGCATGCTTCTGGAGGATTCGCACCTTGCGCGTCTTGCCCGCGGGCCGTTTCCTCCTGCTCGACCCGGCCTGCGCGACCTGCTCCTCGTCGCCGAACTCGGGTTTGCCCTCCAGGCCCAGGCGCTTGATCTTGGCCTGGTACTTGGCCACCAGCGTCTTCGGGGCCATCAGGGGCGTGTGGACCGAGTAGAACGCCAGGTACGCCAGGAACGGTTTGTCCTTGTTGGCCTCGATGAAACTCGCTGTCTCGGTTGCCAGGCGGTCGGGCAGGTGCTCGCCCGGCGGGCCGTCGGACAGTCGCGGGTTCCCGTATGGCGAGAAGTACCTCTTGCCCCCGTACGGTCCGCCTCTGCTCCAGCCGCCCTTGTTGACGTCGAAGCCCTGCTTCGTGGGCCAGTATTTCTCGGTGGGCCCGAGGTGCCACTTGCCCGCGAAGAACGTCGCATAGCCGGCCGCCTTGAGGGCTTCGGCGATGGTGACCTCGGACAGCGGCATGTTGTCGTGAAGCGGCGCGGGCCCGAATCGCCCGGATCGCGCGCCGCTGAAGAAGTTCGTCGCGTCGACGCGGCTGGGATACTTGCCCGTCATGATGCTGTACCGCGTGGGACTGCACACGGGATTGGCGGCGTACCCGTCGGTGAACCGCATGCCCGTCGCCGCCAGGCGGTCGATGTTCGGCGTCTCGTAGAACGTGTTGGGATTGTTGGCGCCGATATCCATAAAGCCCAGATCGTCGACGAGGAGGAACACCACGTTCATCGGCTTGCGGGTGTCCTTCGGGGCGGCGTGTGTCCGGCGCGTCGCTCCCAGGGCAACCCCCGCGCCCAATGCACCCACCGTACCTAGAAAACGTCGACGACTCATCGTGTAGTCCATGCTTCTTCTTTCCGTGGAAGATGTTCCGTCAGAAGCGCCGATCCTAGCGACGCGCCCCGTTCGTCGTCAACGGTTAGCGTTTGGCGCGTGGCGTTTAGCGGTCGATCGTCAGATCGACGTTTTCCCGCCGCTTGCGGCGGGAACGAGAACAACAGACCTTCCGCACGCACCCAAACGTCGATCTGACGATCGACCGCTAAACGATGCGTGCGTGGCGCGTGCGACAAGTTCCCTTCCGGATCGGCGGTGGGATTCCGTATACTGTCGGGACGTCCTTTGGGTGACGAGTCCGTCGCCAGGGGACGAGACGACAGTCTGCACTCTGACGAGCATCCTGGAGCGATCACAATGCACAGAAACCGACGAATCGTGGCGGTGGGTGTCTTACTGGCGATGGCAGCGGCGGCGGGGGCGGCGGATATCGTCATTCCGGCGGCGAAGATGAGCGCGAAGGACCCCCGCGTCAGGCCGGCCGACGGGCGATGGGACTCCCTGGCGGTCTGCCACGGCGAGGGCGGGTTCGAGCAGTGGACCGCGAAGCTGCCCAAGGCCCAGACGATGTACATCCACTTTCGCTACTGTTCGGGCGAGTCGCGGCCCTGCACGCTGACGGTTAACGGCAAGGCGGGCAGCAAGACCGTCCTGGGCGGCGTGACGGGCGGTTTCCACGCCCCGCACCTGACGTGGGCCACCTGCGGTCCGTTCCAGATGGTCAAGGGCGCCAACACGATTCGCCTGTCGGCCAAGGGGTGCATGCCGCACTTCCTCGGCCTGGTCGTCTCGGACAAGAAGGACCCGCCCAAGCCCACCGTCCTGCCGAAGCCCAAGGCCACGCGAAGGCGTCCGAAGCCCGAGCCCGAGCCGGTCGCCCCGCCCAAGCTCGTCGATCCGGCGGAGCTGGCAGCCAATCGTGAGAAGGTGCGCAAGCTCCTGGGCGATACCGACAAGATCGTCTTCGTCAAGCGCCTGACCTACAGCGCGAACCACTACTACACCGAGTTCATCAACAGCCGCTGGACACCCGGCGGGGCGCTGTGCATCCTGGACCTCAAGACGGGCAAGGTCACGGAACTGGCCGGCGAACTGAAGGGCGGCGTCTTCGAGCGGTTCGACGTCTCGTGGGACGCTAAGCGCATCGTCTTCGCCTGGAAGTGCGAATCGCAGAAAGGCTACCGGATCTACGAGATCAACGTCGACGGGACCGGACTGAGGCAATTGACGTTCCCGCAGAAGGACGAGGCCGAACTCGTCCGCAAGTATCGCGCCCGGGCGCACTACCACCATGGCACCGACGACATGCACCCGTGCTACCTGCCCAACGGCGAGATCGTGTTCATCTCCACGCGGTGTCAGTACGGCATTCTCTGCGACGGGCCCGACGACTTCACCACGACGGTGCTCTACCGCATGGATGCTGACGGCAAGAACATGCGGAAGCTGAGCAACTCGTCGGTCTCCGAGGCCTCCCCCGCGATCCTGCCGGACGGGCGGATCATGTACACGCGATGGGAGTACCTCAACAAGGGCGCCGTCAGCGTCAAGTGCCTCTGGGCGATGCGTCCCGACGGCAGCGGTTCGGCGGAGATCTACGCGGCCGACATCTCCCTGCCGCCGACGTTCCTCTACGGACGCCCCATTCCCGACGCGCCGAACAAGTACGTGGTGCTCGGCACGCCGCACTGCCCGCAGAACGGCGTGGGCACGGTGATTCGCCTGGACATGAACAAGCCCATCCGTACGCGCGAGCCGATGACGTACATGACGCCATACGTCGACATCCAGGCCGAGCCGGGCTTCTCGTTCCGCACCGGCGACGGACCGTGGCGACGCGACCGCTCCGGACGCGGGCAACTGTTCAAGGACCCCTACCCGCTCAGCGAGAAGTTCTTCCTCGTCGCACACAAGCCCGCCGGAACCGGGTGGAACGACCCCAAGGGCTACGCCCTGGACCTGCTCGACGAGACGGGCAAGACCTATCCGTTCTTCCGCGATCCGGAGATCGCCTGCTGGCAGCCGTACCCGCTGCGCCCGCGAAAACGCCCGCAGATGACCAGCGCCGAGATTGACCCCAGGACGGCGGCAAAGAACCTGGCGACCTGCATCGTGACCAACATCTACCACGGCATGGAAGACACCAAACAGGGCGAGATCAAGTACATCCGCGTGCTGGAGCAGATCCCGCGTCCGTGGGCGTCGCGGAGGCGATGGGGCGGCGACGGCTACGACCAGCAGCACGTGGTGATCACCAAGGACACGCACCTGGGCCTCAAGGTCCAGCACGGCGTGGTGCCGGTCGAGGAAGACGGGTCGGCCCACTTCGTCGTGCCCGCCAAGGCGAACATCTACTTCCAGGCGCTGGACGCGAACTACTTCGCCGTCCAGACCGAGCGGACGTTCGTCAACTACATCCCGGGCGAGACGCGGGCGTGCATCGGGTGTCACGAGACCCCGCAGGACGCCGCGGCGGCCAAGCCGCGAGCGAGCGTGCTGGCGCTGAAGCGCCCCCCGTCGGTGCCCGGGCCGCAGATCGGCGAGACCGCCGGCGGGCGACCGATTCACTTTGCCGCCGACGTCCAGCCGGTCCTCGACAAGCACTGCGTCAAGTGCCACTCCGGCGAGAAGCCCAAGGCGGGCCTGAACCTCTCGGGCACGATGACGGCGCTGTTCAGCGTTTCATACGAGAGCCTGATTCCCGAGCGGCGCCGCGGAAAGGGACGCAAGAGGGGCCTGTGCGACCTGGTGGGCCCGACGATCGGCGAGAACCATCCCAAGACCGGTAACGTCCATTACATGCCCGCCCGCAGCTTCGGCTCGCACGCGAGCATCCTGGTGGCGATGCACAGCAAGGGCAAGGTCACGCTGAAGAACCCCGAGCACGCCAAGATCGCCGCCAAGCTGGCCGAGGTGCACAAAAAGATCAACCTCACGCCCGCCGAGTTGCTGAAGATCTCCAACTGGGTCGACACCAACGCCCAGTACTACGGTTCGTGGTGGGGGCGACGGAACCTGCAGTATAAGGATCACCCGAACTTCCGCCCCGTCCCGACGTTCAAGATCGCCCGAAGCTACACCTCGCCGATCCCCGAGGACAAACGCTAGAGAGCCGGAAGATGAGTCCACTAATTTCACGAATTACACGAAGGGGTGCGTGGTGGCTCCCCCCTTCGTGTAATTCGTGAAATTCGTGGACCGCCTTTGCCGTTTTTCCGCTACACCCTACGCCCTACGCCCTATACCCTGTCTCTCATGAAGACTGACCATCTCAAGGGAAAGGTCGCGATCGTCACCGGCGCGGGGCGCGGCATCGGGCGGGCGATCGCGATGACGCTGGCGGACCTGGGCGTCACCGTTGGGCTCGCAGCACGCTCGGCCGACGCCCTGAGAGCGGTGCTAAGCGACATTAACGCCCAAGGCGGTTCGGGGGGCGTCTTCCCCACCGACGTCGCTCAGGAGGGCGATATCGCCTCACTGGTCGCTGATACGGTCGAGCGCTTCGGCCGGCTCGACATCCTGGTCAACAACGCCGCGACGGTCATCGTCCGCTCGCTGGCCGAGACCACGACGGCCGAGTGGGACCACATCATGGCCGTCAACGCCCGGGCCCCGTTCCTGACCTGTCGCTACGCGATTCCGCACCTGGCGAAGAACGAACGGTCGTGGATCATCAACATCGGCTCGGTCCTCGCCTTCAAGGGCTACGTCGACCAGGGCGCCTACACGGCATCGAAGCACGCGGTGATGGGCCTGTCCAAGACGCTCGCCCGCGAGCACGCCGCCGACGGGATCCGCGTCCACGTGATCCACCCCGGCGGGGTCGACACGGGCATGCGGTTCGATGAGGACCGATCGACTCTCATGCAACCGCAAGCCGTCGCGGACGTTATCCCGTTCCTGCTGTCCCTGGAAGGCATCTCGACCGTCGACGAAATCTACGTCCGCCGCGAAGCGTCGACGCCCTGGGGATAGAACGACAGGGCGTAGGGCGTGCAACTCGTTGCACGCGGAAGGGATTGGATGTTCGTTCCGCGTGCAACAAGTTGCACGCCCTACACCTACCCGCGTTTCCGCCCGACGTAGCGGTCCAAAGCGCTTTGTGGCGGGTTTCGGTAATGGTACAATGATTAGAATACTGTGTACCCGCACCAGGAGAAACCGATGCGAAACATCTCACTGATCGTCCTGGCTGCTGCAATGGCGTGCGCGCTGATCCTGGCGCCTGCCCTGGCCGCCAAGAAGCCCAAGACCGTCATGGTCAAGGTCACCGCCGACAGCGAGTCGCCGAACTATCCGTGCAGCAACGCCCTGGACGGGCGGAAAGGGGCGTTCTGGCACACGCAGTTCGGCGATGTCGAGCCGAAACACCCGCATGAGTTGATCATCGACCTCGGCGCTGAATACGAGATCTCGGGATTCGGCTATACGCCACGACCCGGGGCGTCCAACGGGACGGTAAAGGACTACGAGTTCTACGTCTCGAACAGCACCAAGAACTTCGGCAAGCCGGTGGTCAAGGGCGCTTTGCCCAAACGGGACGCCGAGACCGTGGTGAACTTCCCCGCAAAGGCCACCGGACGCTATCTCAAGTTCCGGGCGCTGTCGGAGATTAACGGCAGGCCGTGGGCGTCGTGCGCGGGGCTCAGGCCGATCTGCCAAGGCGTGGTGTTCCGCTCCAAGAGCGTCCCTGCGAAAGCGGTCAAGCGCGGCCGCGGCCGCCAGCCGGCGCCGGCCATCCCGGCGGGCGAGTTGAAGACCGAGGCGGACTGGCAGCACTACACGCTCCTGTACGACCTCCGCAACCGCCGCCGGTTCGAGGCCTACCTGCCCCAGACGTCCAACAAGGCCGCCTCGATCCTCCCTGACGACCGCGACCCGACGGACATCGTCCTGCGCCGCACCGCGACCCTGCTGGCCGACCTGAAGCAGGCGACCGGGGTGAAGGACCTGTCGGCGATGGAGACCGAACTCAAGCAACTGCAGGACGAAGCGGCCAAGACGGACGTCGCCAAGGCCGACCAGCGCCGCGCGATCTTCGACAAGGCCCTCAAACTCCGCCGCCGGATCGCCTTTGCCAACCCCCTGCTGAACTTCGACAAGCTCCTGTTCATCAAGCGTCACCGCTCGCGCTTCAACCATATGTGCGACCAGTACTACGCGATCAACCAGCCCCCCGGGGGCAGCGTGTTCGTGTTGTCCAACCCGTTCGGCGACAAGGCCACGCAGACCGTCCGCGACGTGCTGGCCGACTCGGTGGTTCAGCGCGGGCGCCTGAAGGGCAAGAAGCTGGACACCGGTTCGGTCGTGGCGCCGGACCTGTCGTACGACGGCAAGCAGATCCTGTTCGCCTACGTCGAGTCGACCGGCTCGAAGAAGCACGAGCGCCACACCGACCCGGCCCGCGGCCACTGGGACCGCGAGGAGTGCTACCACATCTTCCGCGTCAACGTCGATGGCAGCGGCCTGGAGCAGTTGACCGACGGCACGTTCAACGATTTCGATCCGGTCCACATGCCCAACGGGCGGATCGTCTTCATCTCCGAGCGGCGCGGCGGATATCTCCGCTGCGGGCGGACGTGCCCCACCTACACGCTGTACGACATGAAGGCCGACGGCAGCGAGATCCAGTGCCTCAGCTACCACGAGACGAACGAGTGGCACCCCAGCGTGACGCACGCCGGGATGATCATGTACACGCGGTGGGACTACGTCGACCGCCACGGGTGCACGGCGCACCTGCCGTGGATCACCTACCCCGACGGACGCGACTCCCGGGCCGTGCACGGGAACTTCGCCCCGCGCAACGCGCGCCCCGACATGGAACTCGACATCCGCGCGATCCCCGGCTCGCAGAAGTACGTCGCGACCGCCGCGCCGCACCACGGGCAGGCGTTCGGATCGCTGGTGACGTTCGATCCGCGCGTCAAGGACGACGATCGGATGGCGCCGGTCAAGCGGATCACGCCGGACATCGCCTTCCCCGAGAGCCAGGGCGGCTCGCAGACGTACGGGACGGCCTGGCCGCTCAGCGAGAGGTACACCCTGTGCGTCTACGACGCTGCGATGCGGCCCGGCGTGGGCAGGCAGGGGCGAAGGCCCGTTCGCGGGAATTACGGGATCTACCTCGTCGACGTGTTCGGCAACAAGGAACTGATCTACCGCGACCCGGACATCGCCTGCCTCAGCCCCATGCCCCTACGCCCCCGCAAGAGGCCGCCGATCATCCCCGACGGCTCAAAGCGCGTCTTTGCCGAGGCCGGCGGGGCCACGCTGAACAAGAAACAGGAAACGGCCACGCTGTCGCTGGTGAACGTCTACGACAGCCTCAAGCCCTGGCCCGAGGGTACGAAGATCAAGGCCCTCCGCGTCTACCAGATCATCCCGATGTCCGTCCCGTCCGGCGGGCCTCCGCACGAGATCGGCCTGCGCCTGCCCACCGGGCGCGACTCGGTGATCCTCGCGAGGTACGTTCTCGGCACCGTGCCGATCGAGGCCGACGGCAGCGCGCACTTCACCGTGCCCGCCCATAGGGAGCTGTTCTTCCAGGCCCTCGACGCCGATGGGCTGGCCGTCCAGTCCATGCGGTCGTCGACGTACCTGCAGGCCGACGAGAACCTGACCTGCCAGGGCTGTCACGAGCCGCGCCACCTCGCACCGGCCCCGCCGAAACTGACGATCGCGATGAAGCGTACGCCGTCTACCTTCACGCCCGACGTCGACGGGTCGAATCCGTTCAGCTATCCGCGCCTGGTCCAGCCCGTGCTCGAGAAGAACTGCGTCAAGTGCCACGTCAAGAACAACGCCGATCCGAAGGCCAAGACCAAGGCGCCCGATCTGAGCAACAAGGTCATCGCCAAGGGCCGCGGCAAGTGGTACGCCTCCTACCACAGCCTGGCGTCGAAGTACGGGTTCTGGCAGTACGGCAACGGGCACCGCACCACACCGGGCAAATTCGGCGCCAAGGCGTCGAAGCTGTACCCCCTGCTGACCACAGGTAGCCACAAGGATCGCGTCAAGCTGTCGGCCGAAGACATGCACCGGATCACGCTGTGGCTGGATTCGTGCTCGGTCTTCTATGGCGTCTACGAGAAGGACCGCGGCGAGGCCCAACTCCGCGGCGAGATCGTCAGGCCCACGCTCGAATAACGGAAGGTTACAGGTTCAAAGTTGAGAGATGCAGGCGATGCCCCTCCGCGCGGCGGGCGCCCGGTTTCGATTCTTAACCTTCAACTTCTGACCTGCAACCTTCAACCGTCCTTCGGGCGGTGTCCAGTTCGAGCTTGCGCAGATCGCCGTTGAGGCGAGCGAACAGCGCGCGCTGGGCGTCGGCTTCTGTTCCCTCGACAAGCATCTGTCGGGCAAACGCCAGGTACTCCGCCCCGCCCAGTTGGTCCGCTTTCGTCTCGGCAAGATCCAGTAGGCGCGACAACTGGTCCACCATCGTGACGATCTCGCCGGTTTCCGGTTCGATGATCGTGGCGCCCAGTCCGTCGCGCATCGCCCGCCAGCGGTTCTGGCCGAGGTATTCGTCGTTCAAGACGCTTCGGGGCGCCCCGGCGGCGAACCGGTCCTGGTAGACCGCGGCCGCCGCCTGGTACACCGCCGCCAGCGCGCCGATGCGCCGCGTGTCGGTGGGCAGGTCGATCGACCGGATCTCGAGCGTGCCCAGCGGCGGCTGGGGGCGCAGCGCCCACCACAGATCGCCCGGGCGCATGATGTCGCCGGACGCCACCAGCTTGGCGTAGACGTCCTCCAGTTGGCCGAAGTCGGCGAAGTCGGGCGGCAGGAGCGTTCGCGGCATGGCGTTGAACACGTGGGTTCGGGCCGAGGCAAACCCCGCATCCTCGCCGTCGAGATAAGGCGAGTTGGCCCCCAGCGCCAGCAGCGGATACGTCCAGCGGCGCATCTCGTGCATCACGTACAGCGCCTCGTCGGGGCCGCGCAGCCCGACGTGAATATGCAGGCCGAACCCGAGCATCCGCCTGGCCGCGGCACCGAATCCGTCGCGGACCCACAGGTAATGCTCGCTGTCGACGAACCGCTGCTCGCGCCAGTCGCTGAATGGGTGCGTGCCCGCAGCCACAAGCAGTACGCCCGCCGCTTCGCAGGCCGCGGCGATCCGACGCCGGGTGGCTTCAACGTCCGCCACCAACTCGCCCACCGTCCGGGCCGGCAGGCTGTTGGCCTCGATGACGCAGGTGAACAGCTCGCGACAGATGCGCGGCCTGAGCGACTCGTCAAGCGCGGCCATCACGTCGTCCACCGCCGGAGACAGTTCCGCGGTGGTCGGGTCGATCAGGTGAAACTCCTCTTCCACGCCGATGGTGGGGTATGCGTTGGAGGCAAACGGCCTCATGCTCCGGTCCTTTCGTCGGGCGCTTGGGGCGGGCGGCACGTCGCCAGGGCCAGTCCCGCCAGCACGCCGATCCCTGCCGGCAGGGCGGCGTCGTCGAAGTCGAACGCGGGGTTGTGCAGCTCGGCGCAGTCGGCGCCGACCCCGAGGCGGAACAGCAGGCCCGGCGCGTGCTCGAGGTAATAGCCGAAGTCCTCCGCCCCCGCGCTGGGCCTGTCCAGGACGGTCCGCCCCGCCGGACCGAGCAGGCCGTCGGCTACCTCGACGAACGTCGCGTACAGGTCCGGATCGTTGTTCAGCGGCGGGCAGTAGGTGTGGATTTCGACCTCGACGCGGACGGAGGCCTCGCGGGCGACAGTCAGGGCGGTGTGGCGCACCTGCTGATGCAGTTCGCGCCGCACCCCCGCGTCGCCCGAGCGGATCGTCCCGCCGAACGTCGCGGCCTCGGGGATCACGTTGACGCGCTGCCCGGCGCGGATGCGCCCGACCGAGACCACGCGGGGGACGGGACCCTCCGGCGGGCCCGTAAGGGCACTGATCGCCTCGATAATCCGCGCCGCGGGGATGATCGGCGTGCACGCCTTCTCGGGCCTGGCCCCGTGTCCGCCCTGCCCGCAGACGGTAATCTCGAACTCGTCGCACGCCGACGCCATCGGGCCCGGGCGCGCCGTGACAACCCCCACGGGCAGGCCCGGCCAACTGTGCAGCGCAAAGACCGCCGCCGGGGGGCGCCCGTTGAAGATGCCGGCGTCCAGCATGGCCTTGGCACCCGAGCCGGTTTCTTCGGCCGGCTGGAACAGCAGTTGCACCGACCCGGCCAGCCGGTCGCGAAGCGCCGTCAGCACGCGCGCCGCACCGACCAGGGCGGCCATGTGCCCGTCGTGGCCACAGCAGTGGGCAAACCCGTCGCGGTGCGAGGAATACGGCTTGCCCGTGGTCTCGGTAACCGCCAGGCCGTCCATGTCCGCCCGCAGGGCCACGACCGGCCCGGGCAGGGCGCCGGTTATCGTCGCGGTCAGTCCCGTCTCGGCCAGCCCCGTCTGGGCCTCCAGGCCCATCGCCGCCAGTTCGCGGGCGATGATGCGCGCGGTGACGGTTTCCACAAACCCGCCCTCCGGCACGCGGTGCAGCTCGCGGCGCAGGCGGACGGCATCATCGATCACGGCGGCGACTTCGGCACGGATTGTTTCGTATTCGGTCATTCGATTCTCGATGGGTGATTGTCGATCGACGCTCGATCGCGAATTCTCAATCCATTCTATCCTGCTGCACGCGAGAGGTATACTGATCACACACAGGGACGTGGTGCAATCGGAGCGTCCCGCCCTTCGACATGTTCAGGGTTCCAGGCCAATCCGCAATCGGCGGAACCGCGGGGCGGGTCCGAGCGTCTGTAAGGATGTGACGGTGACGGGAGTTCCTGCGCGCCGACCCGGTGCGGCGGGGTGTTCTTGTCGTCGGATGTTCCGTGTCCGGAAATGTATCCTCAACAGGAGTCGATCATGCGAATCAAGCGAACGCATCTGGCGGTGGCGTGCTGTGCGGCGGTGTGTGTGTTGACGGCCGGGATCTCGGTCGCAGTCGCGGCCCCCGACGACGCCAAGGGCGCGCCGAAGATCTCCGAGGCGATGGGCCAGGCCAAGGCGGCCATGCGGGCAAGGCAGTACGACCGCGCGGCCGGCCTGTTGGCGAAGATTGCCGGCGACGAGGCGGCGGAGGCAGCCTACCTGCGTGGGCTGGCGCTGTACTACGCGAAGACCGATGATGCCGCGGTGACGGCGGCTGACGTGGTCATCACGAAGCACGCCAAGAGCCTCTGGTACCGCAAGGCGCTGTTCCTCAAGGCCCGTGCGCTGGTGCGTCAGCGGAAGTTCGCCCCGGCCGAGGCGATCTACGCCGCCGAGGCCAACCGCCTCCTGTCGGGCGCCCGCAAGCAGGAGATCGCCCGCGTGATCATCCGCTTCGCCGATGCCCTGGCGACCAAGCCGAAAGCCGACGACGTGGGCGCCGCGCCCCCGAACTACGCCAAGGCATACAAGCTGTACGCCAAGGTGCTGGCCATGGAGATTGCCCGCCCCCTGCGCGACGAAGTGATGTTCAAGCGCGCCCGCGCCATTCACCAGGCTGCCGACGCCGGTTCGTCCGGGCAGGCTTCCGCGCGGAACAACTCCCGGTCGCAGCGATCGTCCCGGTCGAGCAATATCGCACGCGCCATTGCCGACTACCGCGCCTATCTCGCGGAGTTCGACCCCGAATGGACGGGCAACGTGGGCAGCGCCACGCGGCTGGCCGGCCAGAAACGCGAGAAGCCCAAGCCGGCGGGCAAGCACTTCCTCCGCGCGCGATACCACCTGGGCGTCGCCCAACTCGCGGCAGGCGACCACCGATCCGCACGCGTGAATCTCGAAGATCTCCGCAAGCTCATCGCTGAGATGACCCCCGAGGGGGTGATCGGCCCGGCACTGGCGGCGCTGATGGCCGGCACGCAGGACACGGCGTGGCAGCTCCTGCGGACCTACCGCCTGCCGAACCCCGCGAGCAATGAACTCGACCGCGCGGTCAAGGAAGCCCGGGACTTCCTCGCCGCCTCGCCCGCCAACCCGCACGCGGTGGCCGCCGCCTGGTGGATCGCCGAGGCCTACCGCGCCCACGGACGCGCCGACCAGGCGATAGCGGCCTACGAAGAGTTCATCGCTGCCAAGGGCTACAAGCTGCCCGCCGGCGACCTGGCGACGACGAAGCTCGAGTTGTTCAAGAAGTCCCCCGCCGAGTTGAAGGACGATTGGGGCAAGCTTGCGGTCTACCAGATCGGGCAGATCCGGTTCGGCCAGAAGAAGTACGCCGACGCCCGCGCCGCGTGGCAGGCGTACGTCAACAAGTACCCCAACGGCCCGCAGTGGGCTGCCTGCCAACGGGGCATCATCAACGCCGAGTTCCAGGTCGCCGTCGACGCGGTGGCCGACCGGAAGTACGACGACGCGCGCAAGGCCTTCGAGGCGTTCCTGACCAGGCATCCGCTGGACTCGCGGGCGAGGCAGATCCTCTTCACGCTCGGGCAGATCGACTACGCCCGCGCGCAGAAGCTCGAGGAAGACAAGGCCGACCGCAAGGCCATCACCGCCGCGTACACCCAGGCCGTCGAACGCTGGGGACGCCTGGTGAGCAAGTATCCCAGCACGGCGGAGTCGTCACTGGCGCTGTACCGCATCGGCGTGATCCAGGAGGAGAAGCTCGGCGACCTGACGGCCGCCCTGGACGCCTACCGGCGACTGACGTGGGGGTCTTATGCCTCGCGTGCCCGCTCTCGCGTGGCCGTCATGACGCAGAAGCACCTGGCCGTCCGGACGGAGCGCAAGTTCCGCACGAACGAGAAACCGACGGTCAAGCTCAACGTCCGCAACGTCAAGAAGCTCACCTTCAAGCAGTACTTCCTGGACCTGGAGGCCTACTTCCGCAAGACCCACGCCATCGGACAGATGGACCTGCTGGACACCGACCTGATCCAGCCGGACAAGACGTGGGAAGTGACCGTCGACAAGTACGCCAAGTACGCTCCGCTCGAGCAGGACGTGGAGATCCCGTTCGCGGAGGGCAAGGCCGGCGTGTGCATCGTCAACGTCAGCGAGGAAGACTTCGAGGCCACCACGCTGGTGATTCGCAGCGACATCGACATCATCGTGCGGACCTCGCGTCGCGAGGCGCTGGTGTTCGTGCAGGACATGCGGGCGGGCAAGCCGGTCAAGGGCGCCCGCGTGCTGCTGAGCGACGGCAAGACGGTGTTCGGCTCGGGCGAAACCGGAGGCGACGGGGTCTTTGCGGGCCCGTTCAAGCAACTCAAAGACGTCAAGATCGCACGGGTCTTCGCCGTCAACAACGGGTCGGTGGCCTCCAACGTGCTGCCCGTGCAGGGGCTCGGCTTCTCCAAGCCGCTGGCCGCGCGGGGCTACATCTACACCGACCGTCCCGCGTACCAGCCCGGACAAGACGTCAAGTTCCGCGGGATCATTCGCGACGTCGTCGACGGGCAGTACGTCGCCCCGGTGGGCAAGGCGTATCTCGTGACCGTTACTGACGCGAGCGGGCGCCTGATCTGGGAAAAGCAGCAGAAGCTGTCGGAGTTCGGCACGTTTCACATGGCCGTGCCGCTGGACGACCGGGCGGCGCTGGGGCGCTACACCATCACGGCCGCCAGCGTCGAGAAGAAGGAGGTCCGCTACTCCGGACGGTTCCAGGTCCAGCGGTTCAAGCTCGAGAAGATGCGACTGAAGCTCGCGACCGACCGAAAGGTCTACTTCCGCGGCGAGAAGGTCAAACTCACGATCCGGGCCGAGTACACCTGGGGCCAGCCCGTGGCCGACAAGCAGATCCGCTACGCCCTGCCGGACGGGAGGCAGTTCGTGGAGAAGGTCGACAAGACCGGCACGCTGGAGGTGACGTACGACACGTCGGGCATGACGCCGGGGCGGGTGATGGCGTTCCGCGCGTCGATCGAGGGCGAGAACGTGGCGGCAAGCCATGCGGCCGTGCTCGCCAAGCTGGGGTATGGCATCAGCGTCAAGCCCGCGCGCCCGCTCGCACTGGCGGGCGAGGACTTCGACGTGGAGATCAAGACGACGAGGCCTGACGGCAAGCCGGTGGGCAAGACGGTGACGCTGTTCGTGCTGCGCCGGAGCAAGCCCAAGCCCGAGCGCGTGCTGTCCGGCGTGCCGTGGATCTCGGCGCCCGCCGAGCCGTCGGCGGAGGTCACCGTCAAGGAACAGAAGGTCGCCACCGACAAGGAGACCGGCAAGGCGACGGTGAACCTGTCGCTGGACGCCGGCGGGATCTACCTCCTGCGCGCCAGCGGCGAAGACCGGTTCAAGCAGGTCGTCACCGCGCAGAACGTCATGCGGGTCTCGGACGACGACGACGCGACGAAGCTGCGCCTGTTCGCCAAGACCGACACGCTTCCGGTCGGGCAGGCCGCCGCCGTCCGGCTGCATTCCCGCATCGACGCCAAGCTCGCCCTGCTGACGTTCGAGGGCGAGACGATTCTCGACTACAGGGTCATGCCCATCAAGAAGGGGTACAACCCGATCGCGCTGGACGTCGCGCACAAGCACTTCCCGAACTTCAGCGTGGCGGTGGCGGCGATGGACGACCGCACGCTGCGAACCGCGTCGCGCCCGTTCCGCGTTCAGCGCGAACTGAAGGTCACCGTCAAGCCCGTCAAGGACGTCTACGCCCCCGGCGCGAAGGGATCCGTCGAGATCACGGTGACCGACCAGTTGGGCAAGCCCGTGCGGGGCGAGCTGAGCCTGGCGCTGATCGACGAGGCGCTGTACGCGGTGCATCCTGACCGCACGCCGAACATCCTGAGCTTCTTCCAGGCCGGCGCGTACCGCCACGCGGAGTTCCGGGTGGCCAGCACGTGTTCGTTCGCCTACAAGGCGGCTACCCGGAAGGTCGTCAAGGCCTACCAGCAGGAAAAAGAGCGTTTGGCCCGCCGACAAGCCGAGAGTCAGCAGATGGGCCAGGCCGCCCAGCAGCAACTGGAGCGCCAACTGAGCCTCGCCCGGGAGCAGCACAGCCGATGGGGTATCGCCCAGAACGAGCGCGGCCGGATCGGCGGGGGCGGAGGTGGAGGAGGACAGCAGACGGACCAGGCTACCGTGGACGACCTGTCCATCATCGCCAACGCCAACCAGCCCGCGGATACCGGAGGGATCATCCTCGGCGGACGGGCGGTCCAGACGGGAACGCAGCTCGCCGGGGTTGACGGCACGGCCTTTGACGTCCCCTTTGGTGGATACGCCAACGGTCAAGCCGCCGCCCGCGGCCCCCGCGCGCGGCGCGAGGTGCACGGGGCGGGGCGATGGCTCGGTTCGATCGTGACCGACAAGGACGGCAAGGCGACCGTCGAACTGCCCCTTCCGGAAAACACCACGCAATGGCGCCTGACCGCACGCGGCTGCACCGTCGAGACGCTGGTGGGGCAGGCCACCGCAAACGTCATCACGCGGAAGGACTTCTTCGTCGCCGTCAAGGCGCCCCAGGCGCTGCAGGAGGGCGACACGGTTCGCCTGCTTGCCCGCGTGCATAACATGACGGACTTCACTGGGAAGGTCGACCTGTCGCTGACGGTCTTCGGCGGGGAGAAGCTGGACGGCAAGCTGGCCGAGCGCAAGGGCACGGTCAAGATCAACAAGAAAGGCTCGGCTGAGTTGCTGTTCGACAGCGTCACCGTGCCGCTGGCCGGGGCGGTCAAGGTCGTCGTCCGCGCCAAGGCGGGCGAGCACGCCGACGCCCTGACCACGACGCTGCCTGTCCGCCCGTGGGGCCTGGAGTTCGCCGATCACGGCGGCGGGGTCGCCCGGGGCGACGCGAACGTCGTGGTCGAGCTGCCGGCCAGGAAGAAGTACGCCTCGAAGTGGATGACCATCAGCGTCGGGCCTGACGTCAAGCGGTCGGTCATCACGATGGCATTAAATAGGGGACGCTACCCTGTTTTGCCAACGAATGGTCCGATTTCACAAGCACACGGTGGTTTGGCAAAACAGGGCAGCGTCCCCTATTTAATGCCGCCCGTGCCGGCCGGCTTTGCCGGCAGCGACCTGCTGGCCGCCGTGGCCGGGCTGGAATACGCCAAGGGCGTCTCCGCCCCGGCCGACGACGTGGCCCGCCTGACCCAGCGCGTCCAGGCGCTGGTCAGCGCGCTGGTGGTCTCGCAGCGCAAAGACGGCGGCTGGTCGTGGACGCGGGGGGCCGGAAACGCCGACTGGGCCGTGACGTCCATGAGCTTCTGGGCGCTGTGCCGCGCCAAGGACCAGGGCCTCAAGGTCCATCCCCAGACGCTGACCAAGGCCCAGACGTATCTCAAGAACACGTTCAGCCGTCTCAGCGCGAACGACAACGACGCCAAGGCCGTCATCCTCCACGCCCTGTCGGTCAATGGGGCGGCGGACTTCGCCCACGCCAACCGCCTGCACCGCGAGCGGAACGGGCTCAGCGCGCCGGCGCTGGCGTATACGGCGCTGGCGTTTGCGAATCTCAAGCGTGACCAGTTCGCGGGTGAACTCCTGGACGTGCTTGCCGCCAAGGCCAAGCCCGTTAAGCGAGGCAAGCGGGCGATGACCTGCTGGGACGGCTCGTCCCGTCATGCGTGGCTCAACGAGCAGGTCGAGGCCACCGCAATCGCCGCCCTGGCGATGATGCGCGTCAGGCCCGCCGCAGCGCAGATCGCCAAGGCCGTCGACTTCCTGATGGACCGTCGGGGCACGTACGGGTTCGTCCCGGCCAAGGCCAACGGCCCGGCGGTCAGGGCCATCGCAACCTTCTTTGCCAAGGGCAAGTTCGCCCAAGCCGACTTCGCGCTGACCGTGCTGGTTAACGGCAAGGAGTATAAGACGATCACCGCCCGCGGCGCCGCGGCCGACGCGTCGCTGGCCGTCCCGGCCAAGATGCTCGCCGACGGAAAGAACAGCATCGACTTCCGCATGAAGGGGCGCGGCCAGTACGCCTACTCGGTCACGCTTCGGGGCTTCTCGTCCGACCTGGCCGACCCGGCCTCGTGGAAGTACCCGTATGTGAGGCACCGCTACTATCGTCACGACACGCTGAGGTATCGCGGCAGGCCCGTGCCGGCGGGCAGCACCTCGCCGGTAGCCAACGTCGAGATCGGTCAGCGCGTCAAGGTCGTGGTCGACCTGTACTACGAGTCGTACTCGCACAAGTCATACCTCATGATCGAAGAGCACCTGCCCGCGGGGATGATGCTGGTAGCCGGCTCGCTGAGGGGACGGTTCGTGCATCACGAGATCGACGCGGGGAAGATCGTGATGTACTTCCCGCCGGACCGGTACGTGGGCGACTTCAGTTACGACCTGGTGGGCTACGCGACGGGCACCTATCGCGTTTTGCCTACGGTCATCCGCGATGTGCTCCGTCCCGGACGGATGCGGATCGGCGCCAAGGCCGCCCTGACGGTCCTGCGCCCGGGCGAGACGTCCGACGACAAGTACGTGATGAACGATGCCGAGCGGTACGCGCTGGGCAAGCTGTACTTCGACGACGGGCGATACAAGGAGGCCCGCGGATACCTGGCGCACCTGATGGCCCACAACCGCACGTACAACGAGCGCGAGGTGGCCCGGATGCTGCTGTGGATCTACACGAGCAAGGAGTTCTACGACGCCAGGGAGATCGTCAAGGTCTTCGAGGTCCTTCGCGAGCGGTATCCGCAGTTGGAGATCCCGTACGACAAGATCCTCGCCGTCGGGCGGGCCTACCGTGACATCGGCGAGCCGGAACGGGCGTACCTGGTGTTCCGCGCGACGATCGACGCGAGCTTCGTCAACGACCTGAACGTCAGTGCCGTCCTCGAGGACGAGGGCCAGTTCCTCGGCTCGATAGACTACCAGGAGGCGCTGTGGCGCGAGTATCCGGACACGGCCCAGGTCTCCGAGGCGTACTTCGCGCTGAGCCAGTCACTGTATGCCAAGGCGCCCAAGGCCGCCGAGCTTGCCAAGCAGGAGCGGCAGATTTCCGTCGCCCGCGGGCGGGAGGCCGCCAAGGACAAACGCAAGCCGGACAAGACCGCCATGCTCAAGGAAACCATCCGCCTGCTGTCGGAGTTCCTGACGCTGTACCCGGAGAGTCCGCTGGCTGACGATGCGGGGTTCTCGATGGCCAACGCCCTTCTGGACCTGAAGCTGTACGGCCCGCTGGTGACGGCATGCGAGTCGTTCAAGACGCGTTTCGCCAAGGGCGAGTTCGTCAGCGGCTTCCAGTACATGACGGCGTTGGGGTACTTCTGGCAGCGCAAGGGCGACCAGGCGCTGGCGGCGGCGAAAGTGGTGGCGGACGGCAAGAGCAAAGACCGCGACTTCGCGACGTACATCGTCGGACAGATCTACCACGCCGAGGGCAAGGCGGGCCAGGCCATCGAGTGGTATCGCAAGGTGGCGGGCAAGTACGCCGACGCCACCCAGGCGATCGGCTACTTCGAGGCCAGGCGGATCAGCCTGGACGAGGTGAGCATCTTCCGCCCGGGCAAGCCGGTGGAGCTGAAGCTGACGTACCGCAACATCAAGGACGCCTCGTTCCAGGTCTACCGCGTGGACCTGATGAAGCTGTATCTCCGGGAGAAGAACCTGGCCAACATCACGAAGGTGAACCTGGCGGGCATCAAGCCGCAGGTGGAGTTGAAGCTGGCCCTTGGCGACGGCAAGGACTACGCCGACAAGACGCGAACGGTGGCGCTGAAGCTGAAGGACGAAGGGGCGTATCTGGTGATCTGCCGCGGCGATGACCTGTTCGCCAGCGCCCTGACGCTGGTCACGCCGCTGAAGATCGAGGTTCAGGAAGACACCACCTCCGGCCGCGTCAGGGCCAACGTGATCAACGCGGTGACCTCCCGCTACGTGCCCGAGGTCCACGTCAAGGCCGTCGGCTCCCACGACAACGCGTTCAGAAGCGGCCAGACCGACCTGCGCGGGATCTACGTGGCCGACAACGTCCGCGGCAAGGCCACCGTCATCGCGCGCGAGGGTGACGCGCGCTACGCGTTTTACCGCGGCAAGACCTGGCTGGGCGCCCCGAAGGCCCAGCCGGCCCCGCGCAAGCCCACCGCGGCGCCCTCATCGGGCAAGCCGGACTACTTCAAGAACATCCGCGGCCGGAACTTCGACATCCAGAAGGACAACATGCAGAAGTTCGAACAACTCCGCCGCGGCGTGAACAAGGGCGTACAGGTGCAGTACGCACACTAGAGCGGTCGATTGGTTGACTGGTGGATTGGTTAACTGGGCGCGCGATCGCGTGAGATTGGGAGGGAGAGGCGTTGTTCTCCTTCGCGCGGAAACGCAGTGCGCAATATGCGATGATGTCGCGGGTATCTCCTCCGCACGACGCGCGAAACCGCAAGCGGTTTCGCGCGCTGTTCGAATGAGTTGAGTCGCGCTCAATCGCGGACCTCATGATCCGTGATCTCGAAACCAGCGGTGCGCGATCCCGATACGTCGGGACCGACAGGCGTCAGTCCACGTCGCGCTACCGCGTCCCGTGGGCGTAGAGGATGATGTTCCGCATCATGTGGAAGGCGGAACTGCCCCTGGTCTCGTCGCCGGGATGGTAACCGTAAACATCGTATGACGGGTAGCCCGCCAGGCCGGCCGTGATGTCCTCCTTGGTCAGCAGCACGCCATGTCGCTTGCCGACGGCGATGCCCCGGAGCATCGGATCCTTCATCCCGACCATCTTGACCCTCGTTCCGCGCCGCCAGCGGACCGAGCTGATCTTCATACCGGGCAGCTTGTACAGCGGGTCCGACGGTCGCAGTTTCCTGGGTTGCTGGTCGGGATACATCCTGGCCAGGATGGCCTCGACGCTCTTGATGAAGCCCTTGGCGCCGGTGTCGCCGCCGGCGGCCTCGATCAGCAGCGTCCCGCCGCCGGCGACGAAGGCCTTGAGGGCCTTGATCTCCGCAGCGGTCAGCGTGATCGCTTCGGTGCCCACAAGGACCGCGAGTTTCGCACCCGTGCCCGCGAGGTCCGCCGCGGCGGTCGGGCCCTTGACGGCCACGTTGATGCTGTGCTCGCGCGCCATCATGCGACTGAAGCGCTCGCAGGCCAGCGGCTCGGGGTCGTAATTGCCTTTGTACTTGACCTTGACCATCGTGACGCGCTTCGGGCCCCCGCGGGCCTTGCCCAGCCAGAGCGTCGTGCCGCGTCGCCGCATGGACGAGAGCTTGTCCGTCACATACATGAAGACGTTGGCGGCGGCCTGGAACATGTGCTTCTTCGTCGCGACGCTGTTGTGCTGCCACGCCAGCGACAGGTCATCAGTGGCGTGAATGACCAGGGGTCGCACCCCGTTGGAGACAATCCGGAACCGCGGGCGCCCCCGCAGGTTGTAGTGGACCGTGTAGAGCGGGTGGGTTGTCGGAGCGTTCTGGACCTTGTAGTCGGGGAACAGTTTCCTGTAGGCGCCGTACATCCCCTCGGTGAAGGCCCCGCCGCGGCACTCGGTAACGGCAAAGATCGTCCCGCCCTGGTGAACGAACGTGCGGAGCGACGTGATCTCTGCGTCGGTGAACTTGGGCGCCTTGGAGCCGGAAACATACAGGATCGGCGCGTCGTGCCACTGGGTCACCGGTACCGACGTGTTGATGATCTGCCAGTTGACCGTGCCCTCGACCGTCTTGGACAGCCAGCGCGTCAGGTTGGCCATGTCGCGCGGGCGGTTGTTCCAGTCGCCGGTGAACCGGAGCTTGTTGAACGCCACCGTATTCCGCCCGCGAAGGAGAAACAGCAGGCCGAACGCGGTGTTGTTGACCGAGTTGCCCCATGAGCCGTTACCCGCCTGTTTCTGAAGCAGTTTGGTTACGCCCATCTTGTACCAGTCGACCTTGCCGAAGTACTTGTACCCGCTGGCCAGGCCCACGCGCTCGACGCCGTAGAGGTAATAGTACTGGTGCTTGCTTTCATTCAGCGAGGCGCCGAAGTTCCGGTCGAACCAGTCCAGCCCGGCCTGAATGGGCTTCTGGGCGTTGATGAGCTGCCCGCTGGGGCGGCATCGCGCGACACCGGAGTCGAACAGCAGGAGGTTGTCGTAGCAGACGAAGAGGCTTGCAACGCCGGCGGCGGTCATCGTGGCGCGGCTTTCACCTTTCCTGTAGCTCCAGCCTCCGTCGGAGCCCTGGCATCCGATCCAGTGCTTCCACACGAGCTGCCAATACTGCTTCGGTATCTCGACCCCGCGCGCCCGCGCACCGGCCCAGACGCCCAGCAGGCCGTACTGGCTGTTCGAGTTGTCCCCGCTGGACTTCCCGTCAGCCTTGCAGTCATAGTTGTAGCTGCCGTTCTTGGTCGACCTGATGATCTGCACCACGTCGGCCAGCAGGGCCTTGCGATATCGCGCGTCCTTCTGCGTCGCAGCTAGGTAGACGTTGGCCCGCAGGCCCAGCGTGTAGGTCTTGGTCGTGGTGGTGTAGGCCAGGTGTCCCAGGGCCTTGGCCATCTTCGGGTCCTCGACGCTGACGCCGCTCTCGAGCAGCGAATAGGCCACCAGCGAGGTCGGACCGAGTGGATACTTCCCGCCCCCGTGGGCCCCCCACCCGCCGTCAGGCTTCTGCCTGGACCAGAGAAACGCGATGGCCTTGTCGATCGCCTGGTCAACCGCCTGGGCTGAGAATCCGGGCTGGCCGTGTGCCGAACGCACGCCTGCCGACAGCACCACCACCACGCACGCCGCGACCAGCACACGCCTCATGGGCCTGCTCTCTATCTCCGCCCCAATTGCACGCCCCCGCAAGATCACGCCGCCGCCGGCACACCCGGCCGGCGAGGTTACTTGACCTTGCCCGCGAACATCGCAATGTTCCGCATCATTTCGAAGGCCGACCCGGCCTCTCGTACGCCGCCTTCGTGGTAACCCTGGACGTCGAACCCCGCACTACCCAGCAGTCCGGCGGTGATATCGAGGTCGCTAAGCAGCACGGCCGGCCGATCGCCGATCACCACCGTCCGGAGTTTCGGCGTCTTGTCGCCGGCCATCTTCATCATCGCCGCCCGACGCCATTTGACCGTCTTGATTTCCATGCCCTTCTGGGTGTAGATCGGCGAGGAGACGGGCACGCGAGTGATCATCTCGTCCGACAGTTTGCGCATGAGCGCCTTGGCGGACGTGGTGAAGCCCTTGGGCTTGCTCATGCTCGTGTCGCCCCCGGCGGCATCCAGCAGCAGCGTGCCCCCCGCGCCGATGAACGTCTTGAGCGCCGCGACCTCGGCGTCGGTCAGCGCAAAAGCCGCCGTGCCGGTCAACGTCGCCAGCTTGGCGCCGCTGGCGGGCAGGTCCTTGATTGCCAGCGGCTTGGAGACCTCCACACGGACCTTGTGCTTGTTGGCCATCATCATCGCAAACCGCGTGAAGGCCAGCGGCTCGGGATCGTAGTTGCCGTCATATTTCAGCCGCGCGATCTTGACCACGGCGGCCGGCTCGAACTTGCCCGGCTCGGGCGGCCACAACGTCGTGCCCCGCCCGCGCACCGCCCGCCGCTTGTCGGTGAAGTACATGTAGACGTTGGCGGCGGCCTGGAACGTGTGCTTCTTGGTCGCGAAGTTCTGCATCTGCCACTCGCGCGACAGGTCCTCGCTGCAGTGGACCGCCAGCGGCCTGACGCCGTTGGAGACGATCTTGAACCGAGGCCTGGCGCGAAGGGGGATCACCGCATTGTACAGGGAATGGTCCGTCGGGGCGTCGACGACCTTGTACTGGGGGAACAGCTTGGTATACACGTCCATCATCCCCTCGGTGAAGGCCCCGCCGCGGCACTCGGTGACCGAGAAGATCGTCCCCCCCTGCTGCACGTACAACCGCAGGGCGTCAAGGTCTTCGGCGGTGAACTTCGGCTTCTTCGCGCCGGAGACGTACAGGATCGGCGCGTCGTGCCACTCGGCCACCGGGACCGATAGGTTGATGATCTGCCAGTTGACCGTCCCCTCGTAGTTCTTGTTCAGCCAGCGCGTCAGGGCCGCCAGGTCGCGCGGACGGTTGTTCCAGTCGCCGTCGAACTGGAGCTTGTTGAACAGCACGGTGTTGCGCCCGCGGATGAGGAACAGCAGGCCGAAGGCCGCGTTGACCATCCCCCCGCCGTGCCCGCCGCCGGCGAATGCGCCGCTGGCCTGCTGGGCGCGGAGCAACTGGGTGGCCCCGAGCTTGTACCAGTCGATCTTGCCGAAGTACTTGTACCCGCTGGCCAGGCCCACGCGCTCCACGCCGTAGAGATAATACCCGTTGGGATGGCCCCCCACGGTCTTGGGGTAGTTCCGGTCGAACCACTTGAGCCCGCGCTGGATGGGCAACTGCGCCAGGGCCATCTGCTGGGTGGTCTGGCACTTGAGATAGGCCGAAGCGCCGGAAACCAGGTTGTCGTAGCAGACGAACAGACTCGCCACGCCCGCGGCGACCATCGTGGGCCTGCTGCCGTCGCTGCCCCGGTAGGTCCATCCACCGTCAGGGCACTGGCAGTTCAGCCAGTGGGCCAGAACGCGAAACCAGTACTGCTGCGAGATCTCCAGTGACGCCCTCGCCCCCGCCCAGACGCCCAGCAGGCCGTACTGGGCGTTGGAATTGTCGCCGCGGCTCTTGCCGTCGCCCTTGCTCTTGTACCCGTAGCTCCCGTCGGCCGTCGAGTTGACCAACTGCACGACGTCCTTCCGCAAGAGGGGCATGTACTTGGCCGAGTTCTGCTCGGCGGCCGCCAGCCAGACGTTCGCGCGCAGGCCCAGTGAGTATGTCCCGTCAATCTCCAGCGACGCCAGGGCCTCCAGCGCCTTGGCCATTCGCGGATCGGAGATCTTCTCGCCCGCCTCCAGCAGCGCGTAGACCGCCAACGCCGTCGGGCCCAGCGGATGGTAGTTGTTCGACCCTTCCTTGCCGTACCCCGCCCAGGCGCCGGTGGCGGCGTTCTGCTGCGACCAGAGGTAGGTCTTGACGTTCTCGATTGCCGCCTCGACCGCCTCGTCGGAGAACTCGATGGGGGCCTTCGCCGGGGCGGCGGCCCGCACGGCGGTCAGGGCCGTCAGCACCACGCCGACGGCACACACAGCGCTTAGTCTATGCAACATGAGGGCGTCTCCATATCACGGCGTTTCAAACTGTCCAAGCACGTATTATCGCATGACACCGTCCCGCTTGCAACCGTCGCGCATGGAAGGAAAGACACAAGACCCCGCCCCGAGCCCGGATCGCCGAGCGCGAGGTCACGGCCCCTTGGTCGCCGTCAGGACGATATTCCGCATCAACTTAAACGCCGTTCCGGGGTCGGTTGTGTCGCCCGGGTGATACCCGTAAATGCCCGCCGCCGGCACGCCGAGCAGCCCGGCGGTGATGTCGTGGCGGGAGAAGATCACCCCCGGTCGCGCGTTGACCGTGATCGCCTGCAGTTGCGGCTTCTTGGTGTCCAGCATGGCCACGCGCGTTGCCCGCCGCCAGCGCACGGTGTCGATCTTCATGTCCTTGAGCGTGTAGAGCGGGGCTCCGGGCGGGAGGATCCACAGACGCTTGCCCGGGAACGCCGAGGCCAGCACGGCCTCGACTGACACGACGAAGCCTTTGCCGACCTCGTGGCTCTCCCCGCCCGCGGCGTCGATGAACAGCGTCCCGCCGCCTTCGACGAAGGCCTTGAGGGCCTTGATCTCGGCTTCCGGCAACGTGAAGGCCGCCGTGCCGGTAAGGACGGCGAGTTTGACACCGCTGGCCGCCAACTCGCCGATCGCCATCGGTCCGAGCACCTTGACGGCCGTGCCGGCGTGTCGGTTCATCAGGCGCGCAAATCGCTCGTAGGCCAGCGGCTCCGGATCCCAGTTGCCCTTGTACTTCAGCCTCGCCAACGTAACAACCGTGTCGGCCATGACCTCAGGCTTCGCAGGCCACAGCGACGTGCCGCGCCGCCGGACCGCCTTGCCCTTGTCCGTGACGTACATGAAGATATTGGCCGCCGCCTGGTAGTCGGCCTTCCGCGTCGCGCGCTTCTGGGTCTGCCACGACAGCGACAGATCGCTGCTGGTATGGATGACCAGCGGGCGCACGCCGTTGGAGACCACCGACAGCCTCGGCGTGCCGCGCAGGCGGTAGTGGATACTGTACAATGCGTGGTTCGGGGGGCAGTTGGCGACTTTGTAGGCGGGGAACATCTTCTTGTACGCGTCGTACATGCCCTCGGTGAACCCCCCGCCGCGACATTCGGTGACCGAGAAGATCGTTCCGCCCTGGTGGACGAACGTCCGCATCGCCTCCAGGTCGGCGGCGGTGAACTTCGGCGACTTGGAGCCGGAGATGTACAGGATCGGCGCGTCGTGCCACTCGGCCACCGGAACCGACGTGTTGATGATCTGCCAGTTAACCGTCGACTCGAAGTTCGCCGAGATCCACCGCGTCAGGCTGGCCAGGTCGCGCGGGCGGTTGTTCCAGTCCCCGCCGTGCCGCAGCTTGTTGAACAGCACGGCGCTTCGCCCTCGCACGAGGAACAGCAGGGCGAAGGAGGTGCTCAGGTCGGATCGGCCCCAGCGGCTCTGCCAGGAGCCGTCGGCCTTTTGGCTCTCGATGAGCATGGTGGCGCCGATGCGATACCAGTCCTTCTTGCCGAAGTACTTCCGTCCGCTGGCCCGACCCACGCGTTCCACGCCGTAGAGGTAGTAGTACAGCCAGGGCATCTTCCCCTGGAACGAGCGGATGAAGTTCTGGTCGAACCACTTGAGCCCGGCGGCGATGGGTTTCTCGGCGGCCTGGACCAGCTTGCTGGGTTTGCAGCGGACGATGGCTGAATCGGTCGCCGTCAGATTGTCGTAGCAGACGAACAGGGAGGCGACCCCCGCGGCGGTCATGGTGGGCGTGGTCTTGTCGTATGGCGGGCGCCCGGCCAGGTAGCCCCAGCCGCCGTCGGCGTTCTGCGAGCCGACCCAGTGGCGCATCACGAGGTGCCAGTACTGCGGTGGGATTTCGAGATACGCTCGCGCCCCGGCCCAGGCACCCAGCAGGGCGTACTGGCTGGCCGAGTTGTCCTTTCGTGTGGCGCCCGAGGCCCCGTCGCCGTTGCAGTCGTAGCTGTAGGCCCCGTTGCTCGACGAACTGACCAGGGCCGCGACGTCACGGTTGAGCAGGGGCATGTACCGCTTGTCCTGGCGACCGGCGGCCAGCCAGACGTTGGCCCGCACGCCCAGCGAGTAGGTCTTGACGGACTGGGCCTTGGCCAGGTACAGCAGGGCCTTGGCCATTCGCGGGTCCTTGACCTTCACACCGCTTTCCAGCAGCGCGTAAGTCGGCAGGGCCGACGCCCCCATGCCGTGATCGTACGTGCGTTTGGCGTTGCGGCCCACATCCCCCGCCAGGGAATTGCCATCCGGGCGGTTCGTCTGCACGTAGGCAATGGGCTTCCACGACCCGTCGTTCTGCTGGGTCTTCCACAGGTACGCGACGGCCTTGGCGATGGCCTTGTCTACGGCCTCGTCGGAGAATCCTTTGGCCGCCCGTGCGTGCCGGACGGGGGCCAGCGCCGCCAAGACCGTCAGGGCGGCGATGGTGCGGACAACTGCGGTTCTCATGCCAACTCTCCACCCCCCGGATCAACGGTCGGGCTTTCCCCTCCAACTCGCTACAGGGCCAAGTCGCAGCGTGCAGATAAAAGGCATCTCTATGTCGCGCGTCCCGCGCGATAACGCAGGTAGGCGTCTATGAACTCCTGGACCTCGCCGTCCAGGACCTTGTCCGTGTGGGGGCTTTTCAGCTCCGTCCGCTCGTCACGAACGAGCTGATAGGGGTACAGCACGTACGAACGAATCTGGTTGCCGAACGCGATCTCGCCCTTGTCGCCGTAGAGCTTGGCCAGTTCCCTGTCGCGCTTGGCCATCTCGTACTGGTAGAGCTTGGCCCCGAGCATGCCGCGTGCCTCGGCGCGGTTCTTGTGCTGAGACCGCTGGTTCTGGCACTGCACGACGATGCCCGTCGGCTGGTGGGTCAGGCGGATGGCGCTGGAGGTCTTGTTGACGTGCTGCCCGCCGGCGCCGCTGGCACGGTAGGTGTCCTCGCGAACGTCCTTGTCCCAGTCGATGTCGATCTCGACGTCCCCGAGGATCGGCAGGACGTCGACCGAGGCGAAAGACGTGTGGCGGCGGTTCTGGGAGTCGAACGGGCTGATGCGCACCAGGCGATGCACGCCCCGCTCGCACGAGAGGTATCCGTAGGCGTACGGGCCCCGGACGCGAAGCGTGATCGATCGCAGGCCCGCCTCCTCGCCCTCGACGCGGTCGATCTCCTCGACCTTGTACCGGACCCGCTCGAAATACCGCACGTACATGCGCAGCAGCATCTCGGCCCAGTCGCAGCTTTCGGTCCCGCCGGCACCGGCGTGGATGGAGAAGTAGCACTCCCCCGCGTCGTGCGGTCCGGCCAGCAGCGTGCGAAGCTCCAGGCGGTCCAGGTCGCCAAGGGCCTCGGCGGCCTCGACGCCCACTTCCTGATAGGTCTCAGTCGTGTCGTCCTCGACGGCCAACTCGTACAGCGTCTGGAGGTCCTCGATGCGGGCCGCCAGTTCGGTCACCGGGGCGACGACGGCCTTGGCGCTCTTCAGCCGCCCGACGACCTCCTGGGCCGCCTCGGGATTGTCCCAGAAGCCCTGCACGGACATCTGCGCCTCGAGTGCGGTCATTTCCTCCTGCTTGCCCGGGACGTCAAAGAGAGTCCCGGATGGCGATGATCCGGGCGGACAGGGATTCGATGGTGTCCTTCAAACTGTCGACTTCAATCATGGGGGCATATCCTTCACAACCGCCCAGCGGGACTGACCGCGTGACGCTGACTGTCCGTATCCTACCGTCACTCCGCCGCATCTGCAAGCCTGACCGACGCGCGGAGCACACATACAACGGGCCGCACCCGGTCGAGGTGCGGCCCGTCGTCGTGTCAGGGTGCTCGGTCCGCCAGGGCGGGCCGGGCTATGTCTTGCCTCTACCAGCTCCAGATCAGGTCCAGGAGCAGTTGCAGGCGCCGTTCCCTGCCCGAACCCGGCATCTGCGCGGAGATCGATTCGTTGCAGATCAACTCGGCTTCGAACTTCAGGAACTCGCTGATCGCGTAGGCGGCGCCGAACTCGTGGCCCCTGCGGTCGGTGCCCTGGAAGTCCCCGTCGCTGACGAGAGACGGGAAGGCGTTGGACTCGATGCGAGCGTAGCGATAGCGGACGAACCACTGGCCGGTCTGCTGGCGCTTCTTGCTGATCTTGCCCACCTGCACGCCGACCGCGACGGCCTCGTCCGGAGAGTCCAACTGGTCCTCGCAGTTGCGGGCGTAGTCGACAAACGCGCTCATGGGCATCTCGCCCATCATCCAACTGACCTTCGCAATCGCGTTGAGCACGTCGAACTCACCCGCGGTCAGCACCATGTTCGGCGCCGCGCCGGCGACGGAGTTTCCGCCCGCGGCGGCAGCGGTTCCGCCGAACGCGGCGGCCCGCTCGAATCGGCGCCAGTCGTACCACGTCAGGGCGCCGGTGATCTTGGCCCCGCCGGCGAGCATGTTCACGCCGCCCTGGTAGGCCATCAACGGCCCGCCGTTGGTCATCTCGAAGTACCCGGCGCCGATGAACGGCTGGAACGTGGGGCTTTCGAGGTATCGGTAGACCGCGAAGACGCCCTCGGGGTTCACGTCGGCGTCCCAGACCATGTCGGTCTTGACCAGCGGGTTGCCCATCTTACCGCCGATGATCGTGAAGCCCCGCAGCGAGTCGGGCTTGTACTTGGCGTACGCCCGCCCGATCCAGATGGGCTTGTCGCTGGCGTTGCCGCCCAGGACGGCGTTGGACGAGGTGGGGCTGTTGTTGGTCCCGGACTCCAGGCGGAAGCCCGCTTCCATCTGCTTGTCCCACCAGGTCTTCTTGGCACCGACGCGCAGGCGAAGCTCGCCGCGAGACAGCCACCGGTTGTCGTTGGCCGTCTGGCGCGCCCGATAACGCAGGCGCAAGTCGCCGAAGACCGTGAAGTCCTCCAGCCAGTCGCCGAGCTTCATCGTGGTGGCCTCGGCCTCGATCTCCCGGATGACCTTCTCGATTTCCTCGCGACGCGCCGGGGCCAGACCGCCCTGATCAAGCTGCTGCTTCAACTCGCTGATCTTCCGATCCTGCTCGGCGATCCGCTTTTCCTGCTCGGCCAACCGGCGCTCCAGCGCCTCGAGCCTCGCGTCATCGGCGCCCCGGGCGGTCGATGACCCGCCGAAAACAATTCCAGCGGTCACCGCCAACAAGACGAGAACGATCTTCTTCCTCGGTACCATAGTCTTTCCTTTCCTGCTTGGACGCCGACGTCCTTACCTTTTCCATTCGAACCCGGACGCACAACCCGCGTGCGGGACCCACTCGACACCGATCAGCGAGACCGCCGTGTCTCGTACCGAACCCCTGCGGTCAACTGATACCTCGCCCGAGGGCAGTCCTTGTATAACGCCAAACGGCTCCAGCGCCAATAGCCAACGACCTGCCCATAGCGAGTTTGCGTTATTGTAGGCACGATGCGGCTCGATGCACGTTAATATTCTGTCAATCTTTCCCAGGTGGCACGGGCATCTTGCCCGTGGTCCAAATGCTACAAGAACATCCCGTTTGGCGGATTCTCCGCGAGCGCTCCCGGCACGCCGGGAGTGGCGCGCCACAACGCAACCGCCTCGGGCGCGACACGTCGGTGCCGCTTCGCATCAGGCCACGGGCCCCAGCACGTCGGCCAAGCCCTTTAGCCGCCCCGTAGCCGCATGCCGCGAGCGAACCCACCCTCTACCCCTTCGGCCGCCAGATCGTCGCTTAGGCCGCGGCCTGACGCCTGCCAGGGCGGTTGGCTGGGCGGGAAGGCCCCGCTACGATATGATGCGCAGTGAAAACACCTGGCCGCGGCTGGGCGGATATGGCATGGATGCCGGCGGCGTGGCTTGCCAACCAACCCCGCGTCGGGTGCCGCGGCTTGACGCGAAGCGGCAACCACGTCGAGGCGCGAGACCTGCGTGCCGCTTCGCTCCGGAGCCCGCGGCACCGTACGGGCAGACGCGGCCAGCCGAATCAGACGAAAGGGATTGAGCGATGAGAACAATCCGGCGCGTCATCTGGTGGGGCGCACTCCACGTGGTCCTTGTCCTGGCGGCGTCTCCTTCCCGGGGGGCAGCCGCGGCCGACGTCTTCGTTCGCTTCAAGATGCTCGAGCCGGCCGGCGGGGCGTACACCGTTCGCGTGGGCGGCTACATTCACGTCAGCCCGTGGTACTTGCCCAAGGGCATCTGGCCCGAGGGGGCGGACAAGACGGCCGCCAAACGCCTCGCCGCGGGGCAGTACACGCCCTGGCTGAACTTCTCGCGGTTCGCGGGCAAGCGTTTTCACGGCCGTCTGGCCCGTGCGGGCGGGGTGGCGGAGTTCCCGAACGTCACCGTCGACTTCGTTGCTGACCCGCCCGCCGAGAAGCGAAAGGTCCTTATCGAGATCGCCACCGCCCCGCGCGCCGACGCGGTCGTCAAACGCCTGACCGAATCCTACGTCGGCTCGCTGACGAGCTTCACGATTTCGCCCGATCCGCGGCGCGACGCCGCCGACCTGGAAACGGCGGGCCAGATGACGGCCCGTCGCCTTGCCTGGGCGACCGAGGCGACCGGGGGCAAGCGGGTTTCGCCGACCCGTCACATCATCCAGACGAGTTTCTGGTCTCCCCAGCGGGCCGAACTGAACCTGAAAGAGGCCCGCGTCCTGTGGCTGCTCGGTTTCAACGTGGTGGGCAACCAGAGGCCCGAGGTCCGCAAGGCCTTTGCCTTCCGCCGGCCCGGCCACACCCACCGCGTGCTCCTGGGCCCCGGCGCCACCCGGGAGCAGATCGACGAGTTGATGAAGAAACACGCCCAGCGAAACACCGAGCCGTTCGCTCGCAATGTGCCGTTCGGCTTCACCGACGAAATGGTCTGTCGCCCGCGGATCGGCACGGACGCGAAGGCCCTGGCCCACTATCACGAGTGGCTGCGGCGTGAGAAGATCGCGCCGAAGACGCTCGGCGTTGAGCGCCTGACCGACGTGGTGCCCATCGAGACGCCCGAGGTTTTCCGCGAGCGATGCAAGAGCAACCAGGCGGCCGCCCGGCGCATCTTCTACACCACCTCACGGTTCCGCCAGCAGGCCAACGTCCAGCGGGTAAGGTGGCATACCGAGGCGTTCCACAAGCACTTCGGGCCCGAGGCGTGGACCTCCACGCTGGTCGCCGACCATCCGTACTTCGGGGGTACGGGGCTGGGCATGGGCATGACGCCCAACTCCACGTGGGGCGGGGCGCCCCTGGCGGCGGACTGGTTCGCCCTGGCCCGGACCCGGGCGGTCGACCTGATCGGCATCGAGGACTGGATGGGCCTGCAGTATATGTACGGGCCCAACTTCACGTGGGAGGGCTTCCAGTTGATGGGCTTCCAGGCGGCGATCTTCCGTAGCGGCTCGCAGGGCAAGATGCCCATCATCGCCTGGATCACCCCCAGCGACGAGACCAACCTGCGCCTCAAGAGCGCCTCGGCGCTGTGTCAGGGCGCCAAGCACTTCTTCTACTGGACGTACGGGCCGACGGCGACCAGCACGGAAAACTACTGGTCCGACCTGCGCGGGGCCTACGACGGCGTGGCGGCGATCACGCGTCAACTGGCCGCCGCCGAACACATCATCGCACCGGGCAAGACCCGCAAGACGCGCGTGGCGCTGCTGTACAGCATCTCGTCGGACCTGTGGCAGCCGTTCGGGTACGTCCACATGCTCGAACGGCGCCTGACGTACTTCGCGCTGATCCACGAGCAGTTCCTCGTCGACATGCTCACCGAAGAGGACGTCGACGCCGGCGGGCTCGCCGACTACGACGTGCTCTACGTCACCGACCCGTGCGTCAAGAGAACCGCGGCGGCGGCGATCGGGCGCTGGGTCAAGGGCGGCGGGACGCTGTACGGGTCGTGCGGTGCGGGCAGCTTCGACGAACTGGGGCGCCCTGCCGACGGACTGAACGAGGTGTTCGGCATCCGCGGGCCGGTCAAGACCACCGTCCAACCGGGACGATACCGCTTCCGAGGGGGTCTGAACGCGATGAAATTCCTCGACACCGTCCGCCCCGGTTCGTGGTGGATCGAACCGAAGCGCAAACCGTTCGGCGCGATCGGCACGAAGACAGCGTTTTCGCCCGTGGACAGCAAGGGCGTCGCGGCCACGTTCGCCGACGGATCGCCCGCGGCGATGGTCCGTTCCTATGGGCGCGGGCGGGCGATCTACGTCGCCACCTGCCCCGCCATCTCGTACGCCAAGGACGCGAAGTTCGTCCCGCGCGAGTTGAAGGAGGACTGGCCCGTCGCCCAGCGGCGCTTCATCAACGCGGCGGCATATTCCGCTAACGCTGACACCCTTCTCGAATCATCCCATCCGGTCGTGGAGGTCGGCGTCTATGACGCTCCGGGAGGCACGGCGGTCGTGCTGGCGAATTTCACGTACAAACGCATACCCGACCTGAAGCTCACCATCCGCCTTCCCAAGCTCCCGAAGACCGTCCGATCTGTTACCACCGGACCGCTGGAGTTCGTCGCCACCGTCGACAAGACCTGCAAGACCCTCCCGCACGCGGCGACCTTCACGCTGCCCCTCAGACTGAACGATATCGTCCTGATCGAATAACTTGTCGTACCTTCCACGTTAAGCGGCGGAGCTTGCTCCGCGCGCCGCGTCGCTTGCGACGCGGATGCGCGAACGCTGCACTGCGCCAACTGCGCGGGAAACGCGGCGAGCAAGCTCGCCCGCTAAACATGGAATGAACGACAATCCTTGAATCCGCGCAATCCCCTTCTCCCGTCTGTTCGTCTGGATGGTGTTCGGCGCGGTGGCGCGGTCTTGCGAAACCCCCGTGCGAACCCTACATTCGACAGGTGGTATGACAGAGGTCTCGCTTCAATTTCAGGCCGAGTCGAGCGTCGTGCTGCACTGGGTCCTGCTGGGCTGCGTCAGCGCCGTGCTGGTGGGCTACGCGGTGTGGCAGTTCGCGCGGAGCAGGTATCGCCTGGCCTGCGTGTCGCTGGCGGCCGCGGCGGGGGCGATCGCGCCGGCGCTGGTGATCGACGGCCTGCTCGGGCGACTCCGGCGGCGCGGCGGGCCTCGCGCGCGCAGCATGGGGCCGATCCCGGCCCTGGCGGCCGCCGCGGGCACGGCGGGCGTCGTCGCGGTGATCCTGCTGCTGGGCGACAGCCCGCAGGCGGTGTGGCTGGCGATACTGGCCTTCCAGGTCGCGGCGGCTGTGGGCGTGCTTTACGCCGCGGTCTACGCCTACCTCGGGCCCGGGCGCATCGCGGCGTTGATGGCCCTGCGGTGCGGGGCGATCGCCGCGCTGATGCTCATCCTCTTCAAGCCCGCCATCGGGTTCCTGCCGCACGTCGAGCGGACCCGGCGCGTCCTGCCCGTGCTGGTCGACAGTTCCGGCTCGATGCTCAGAGGCGACCAGGCGAACAAGGCCGCCCGATACGACCATGCCGTCGCCCTGCTCGGCGACCACGCCGAACGCCTCGAGGAGCACTTTGTCGTCGAGTGGCGCCACTTCGGTGCCGCACTGAGGGAGGCCGAGTCCGTCGAGGACCTCGTCGACTTTCGCATCACCGATCCGGCCGAGGGCACGGACATCGCGGGCGCAGTCACCGGCGCGCTGCGGGGCCATTCGCGCGACAACCTGGCGGGCGTGCTGCTGATTACCGACGGGCTCCACAATGCCCCGAGCAGCCTCGACAAGGCGGTCAGGGAGGCCCCCGGGCCTATCTACACGGCCGGCACGGGGGCGCTGAAGGAGCCCGAAGCCGGGCCGGAAGGCAGCCGGAACATCGAGATCGTCTCGATTGACGCACCGCTGGACGTCAGCAGGAACGAGATTGCCACCCTCAACGTCAAGGTCAGAATGAAGGGCTTCAAGGGGCAAGACGCCCAGTTGCAGTTCATCGACGACGTCGGGGGCGAGCCCAAGCAGTACACCCTCCGGGCCGAGAACCACGCCCACGTCGAGGTGATCCCCGTCAAGTGGCGTCCGGCGGACAACGCGACGACCACGCCCATGGGCGCGGGGCGCAGCGAGGTGCGGCGCCTCAAGCTGACCGTGCCCGTCGTCGCCGGCGAGGCCACCGGCAGCGACAACCACCGCGACCTGCACGTACTGGTCACCCAGCCGGGCATCCGTGTGCTCTACATCGAGGGCGCCATCCGCCCGGAGTACAAGTTCCTGCGCCGCCGGATCGACAGCGATCCGGACGTGCAGTTTCTCGGCATGGTGCGCGTCAGCGAGACGAGCTTCTGGTCGTACGGCAGCATTGACGGGCAGCGGCTCGACCAGTTGCCCCGCACCGACAAGGACTTCGCGCTGTTCGACGTGCTGATTCTCGGCGACCTGGACGCCAGCTTCCTGACCCGCCAGCGGATGGCGCGGATCCGCAAATTCGTCGAAGACGGCGGCGGGCTGGTGATGATGGGCGGGCATCGCAGCTTCGGGCCCGGCGGATACGGCGGAACGGACATCGAAGCCGTCCTGCCCGTCGTGGTCGGCCAGCGGGGCCAGCCCCAGGACACCACCGAGTTCCTGCCCCTGCTCACGGCGGCCGGGCAGGACCACCCGATCTTCGCCGGGCTCGTCGACTGCCTGCCCACCCCCGCGCGCGCCCGCCCCAAGGACGGCGCGGTGCAGCTGCGCAACCTGCTCGGCTGCGTGACGGTCGTCAAGGCCAAGGACCAGGCCGGCGCCGAACTGCTCGCGGTGCATCCAGCGCGCCGCAACGACGCCGGGCCGCTTGTGGTCCTGGCGGTTCAGCAGGTGGGCAAGGGGCGCACGGCGGCCCTGACGGCGGACACGACGTGGCGCTGGTACATGCCCATGCGCGCCGTCGGTGCTGACGGGCCCTATCAGCGGTTCTGGGCCCAGTTGATCCGCTGGCTGGCCCACGTCGATACGCGAACCCGCGAGGCGGCCCCCTCGGTCGTGCTCCGCCAAGACCGGGCCGCCCTGGCCGCCAACCAGCCCGTCCGCCTGACGGCGCGGGTCCAGCAGGGCAAGGGCGCCCCGGCAGGACAGACCACCGTCAAGCTGACCGTCCTGGACGACGATGACAAGACCGTCGCCACCGCCCAACTGCTGCCCACCGACGACCGCGAGATCTTCGCGACGACCTATCGCCCCACCGCTGACGGAGCATTTCGCCTGAAGGTCGCCGCCGTCGATACCGAGGGCAAGGAACTTGGCGCAGACGAACTGCCCCTGACGGTAGCCACCCCGGCGAACATCCTCGAGTCCAAGCGGACGGCGCGGGACGTGGCGACGCTCGAGAAGATCGCGGCCGCCAGCGGAGGCATCGCCGGCAAGGTCAGCCGCCTGGGCGAACTGGTGGACCACCTGATCGCCCACCGCGACACGCGCCCGCCCGAGCCCGAGCAGCGGATCGTCAAGCTGTTCTATCTCTTCGGCGATGCCGGCGGCTTTGCGGGCCTGTTCGTGATTCTGGTGGCCCTGCTGACGACCGAGTGGCTGCTGCGGCGGCGGTGGCAGTTGCATTGACGAAAACGGCACCCGACTCTCCGTCGCCCGCTCGATCCCGTTGACGTGCCGTGCCCGGTATTGCTATGATAGGCGTCCGGTTGACCGACCGACCGGGGAGCATGAACTCAGGCAACGACAACCCGGCGCGGGCGCCCCGGCCCGCAAAGACCGCACTGCGAATGCGTCTCGTCGGTCTGCTGGTCGCCGCACCGTGCGCCACGATGCTCGCGATCGGATGGTCACTGACACCGCACAAGAGCGGGCACGGAACGGCCGAGCAGTTGGGCACGCCCGCCTGCACCATGCTGGTGGATACCGGCTGGCCGTGTCCGAGCTGCGGCATGACGACGTCGGTTTCGGCGGCTGTCCACGGGCAGCTTGCTTCCAGCGTCAGGGCCCAGCCGTTCGGACTCGTGCTGGCCCTGGCGGCTGCGGTGCTCGCCATCGCCGGCGGCGCCCAGGCGGTCACCGCCCGCCCCGCCCTGGGGCCGTTTCGCCTGGGACGATGGGGGTGGTGGCTGGGCGGTGCGCTGGCGGGCATGCTCCTGGGTTGGGGCGTGGTGCTGGCCGTCGGAGCCGCTGACGGGACGTTCCCTGTACGCTGACTTGCGCGCCGCACGCGGCGGCGAAGTACGCCGTCCGTGCGAGCCGATACGGAGATACCGCCAACATGAGATACCCACGAGCAACCCGCGCCCTGCTGATTGGCGTCCTGTCGGCCGCTGTGTGCGGCAATGCCGGGTGCAATATCATCGGCTACTTCGGCTACCTGATCTCGCCGGGCGACTACGGGAAGAAGGTCGCCCCCGAGTTCAGCAAGCTCGACGGCAAGACGGTGGCGATCCTGATCGTCGCCGATGACGAGTACGTCAAGAGCTACGACTACTTCCGCGAGCAACTGTCCATGGTCATCGCCCGGGAACTCAAGAACCACCTCGACGATGTCAAGACCATCGACACCTTCCGCGTGGTGGGCTTCCAGAAGGCCCATCCGGACTGGCACGCCATGGAGCAGAACAAGCTCGCCTCGACGTTCGGGGCCGACTACCTGCTCGTGGTGACCGTTCGCGATTACGGCCTGCGCCTGCCCGGCAGCACGAACCTCTATCGCGCACGGGTGACCGGCGATGCCGAGCTGTTCGACGCGGGGCGCCCGCTGGCGACCTCCCGCGTGCTGTGGAGCCCCGAGATGTCCGTGGCTTACCCCGAGGACGACCGGCCCCTGACCCGCGCCGGGGCCGCCGAAATAGGCCAACTGCGACGCGAGATCGAAACCCGATTCGCCATCGCGCTGGTCAACAAGTTCCGCACCCACCACGTCAAGACCAAGGAAGGGCAAAAAGATGACCTCTAACGCCACCCGACTCGCCGCCGCCCTCTGCATCGCCCTGGCCCTGACCCAAAGCGGCTGTGCCGTCGTCGCCTACCTCACCGCACAGATCCACGGGCCCGAGAAAATCCCCGCACAGTACACCCTCGACAAGAGCCCCAAGACCCTCGTCCTCGTCGATGCGCCTCGCAGCCCGGAGGTCGTCAAACGCACGCTGACCCAGGCCCTCAACAAGGAACTGACCGCCCGCAAGCTGCTTGGCAACCTCGTCCCCTACGCCGACGTGGTCGCCCTGCGAACCCGGACACCCGAATACAATCGCCTCGCCGTCACGGAAGTCGGCGAGAAGCTCGGGGCCAAGACCGTCATCTGCGTCCACATCAGCACGTTCAAGCTCAAGGACAACCCCATGGACGTGATGTGGCACGGGCAGATGGAGACGCGCGTCAAGGTCGTCGCGGTGACCACCGACAACACCAGCGCCCGCCTCTGGCCCACCGACAGCCCGGCCGGACATGCCGTGGGCCCCGTTGAACGCGACGAGACCACAAATGCCTCCGACGTCTACGCCACCGCCCTGACCAAGAGCCTCTGCACCGAGATGGCCGACAAGGTCGCCAAGCTCTTCTACCGCCACAACCGGACCGGCATCCACGCCTACGGCGACCGACCCACCGACGCCGAGGCGATAAAGCACTAATCGCAGTTCGACCTGGCCAGCCCCCCGCCTGGGAGGTGACGATGGGGCAATTGACATCGATAGCCCGGGCGCTGGCATGGCTGGCCGTCGCGGCGGCGGTGGACCTCGCAGCAGCCCAGCCGGCGCCGCTGACGTGCGACGTGTGCGTCGTCGGGGGAGGCAGCGGCGGGTTCGGCGCCGCCCTGGCTGCCGCGCGGGCCGGCGCGAAGGTCTTTCTCGTGGAGAAACAGCCGGCGCTGGGGGGCACGAGCACGTCGGCGCTGGTCACCAACTGGGAACCGGGCCCGGGGTGCTCGTTTGCCAGGGAACTCTACCGTCGCCTCAAGACCGTGCCGGGCGCGGTGGCCATCGCGCCGCGGATGCACAGCTACACCAAGAGCGAGCCGTACGGGCTGACGTATGGCCGTCCCGGGACGGCGTTTACGTATGACCACACGCTACGCCGGGCCGGCGTGCCCCGTAAAGAGCGGTGCAGCGTGGTGATGAAGCCCGAGGCGCTGGCCGCCACAATGGGCGCCATGCTGAAGGCCGCCGGCGTGCGGGTTCTCCTGGAAACCACGTTCACCAAGGTCCGCGCGGGCGACGGCGTCGTCCGGGAGATCGACGCCCTTGCAGCCGACGGCCGGCGCATCGTCATCCGCGCCAAGGTGTTCGTCGACTCGACCGGCGGGGCGCACCTCTGTCGGGCCGTCGGGTGCGAAACCATGCTCGGCGCCGAGCCGCGCAGCCGGTTCAACGAGCCGGCCGCCCCGGAGAAGGCTTCACCGTTCCTCAATGCCATCTCGCTGTGCTATCGCATTCGCAAGTCCGCCGCCCCCAAACGCCAGCCCGCGCCGGCCGGGCCCGTGGGACGGTTCGGCAAGACGGCCTTCGTCTCCGGCGTCGACGAGACCGAACTGATCGTCAACCCCCTGCCGCTCGTGCCCGGTCGCGTCCTGATCGACTCCGGCTATGCCAAAACGATGGCCCTGACCCGCAGGCGCGCGGAGGCCCACTGGCACTGGCTGCAGCAGTACCCACATTTCAGGGGCTACGAACTGAAGGATATCGCCCCGATGCTGGGCATCCGCGAGAGCTACCGCGTGGTGACCGAGTACATCCTGACCGAGCGCGACCTGCGGGCGGGGCTGGCCGGGCAGAAACACGCGGACATCATCGCCACCGCCGACCACCCCCTGGACACCCACGGCGGCGGGACGGGCGTCAGGGAACTGAAAGGCCCCTACGGCATCCCCTACCGGTGCCTGATCCCCAAAGGCTGGACAAACCTGCTGGTCGCCTGTCGAGGCGCCGGCTTCACTCACGTCGCCGCCTCGAGCTGCCGCCTGTCCCGAACGATGATGGCCCTCGGCCACGCCGCCGGCCTGGCCGCCGCCGAAGCCGCACGCACCCAAAAGTCCATCCGCGACATAGACGTCCAGCGCCTCGTCAAGGCAATGGGCGCAGGGGCATCGGCGCCTGCGGCCAACGCCCGACCGGCACCGATGCGATCCAAGACCGGCAAGCGAGGGAAAAGGCAATGATCGGCTTGCTTCGCAGAGTCGGTTGCGTGGCGCTGGTGACGTTCATCACGCACGTTGTCACCGACGCGGCGAATCTTGAGTCCGGGTGGTCCGTGTTGTTTGCTATGATCGGCGCGTTGTTCTTCTTCATCCTCTCGGAGTACTTCACCGAAGCCGGGTTCTTCGTCCACTCCCACCACATCAGTAAAGCCACCCCCGGCTGCGTCTGGAAGCTCGCTGGCGTCATCTGGTGGCTCATCGCCGCCGGCATCGTCATATATCACGCGTGAGACGGGACAACTGAAAGACGGACTCCCCGTTTCTTCGTATCGGGCAGGACTTCACTGACGTGCAATGTCGTGACGTCACCACGGGGCTAGTCCCCGTGGAACGGTGATTCGTCACTAGCCCGCGCCCCCAAACACTCCTCCTCCCCGCCCGCCTTCGGCGGGCGGGGAGGAGGAGGAAATGGAAAGGACATCCCGGCTAGTGACAAATCAGTGCTCCACCGGGGCAAGCCCGGTGGTGGCCTGGACCATGCAGGTCAGTGAAGCGCTAGCGTGTCGGATAGTCTCAACAGTTCGGCCCGGATTGGCCGAGAGCGGCGTCCATGCGGGCTTTTAGGACCTTGCGGATGGCGGCTTGCTCGGCCGTCAGCGTCCCCTGGGCCAGGTCGGTCTTCTCCAGGGGGTCGGTGGCGACGTGGTAGAGGCGGCCGTCGGCGTAGAGTTTGTGGGTTTGGGTGCGGGCGAAGATCTTTGGCGTCTTGCGGGCGCCCCACATAGGGTTGTAGTAGCAGAAGATGCTGTCGTGGACGTCCTCCTGTCGGCCGTCAAACACGGGGCGCAGGCTCTTGCCGTCCAGTTGCAGAGTCCGTGGCGGGGTGACGCCTGCATAGTCGAGCAATGTGGGCATGAAGTCGGCGCAATCGACGAGGGCGTCGGTGACCTTGCCTTTCAGGACGTCGCGGCCCCAGGCGATGAAGGGCACGCGCGTGCCGGCGTCGGTCGTATCGCCCTTGCCGCCCTTGATTGTCCTGCCGTCGCGAAGCGGGGTGGTCAGGCTCTTATGAGTGCCGTTATCGCCGAGGAACATCAGCACGGTGTTGTCCAGGACGCCGGCGTTGCGCAGGGCGGCCTCGATGCGCCCGATGATCTTGTCGGTGTAGGCGACCATTTCGGCGAAGTGGCGATGGGCTGATCCCTGCTTGGGTCTGCCCTTGGCCTTGCCCTTCTTCTTGCCGGCCGCCTTGGGTGTCGTCTTGGCGGTCTTCCAGTCGGGCGAGTCGGGGGTGGCGACAAACGGCGAGTGGACCAGGATCATCGGATAGTAGACCAGGAACGGGCTCTTGCTATTGGCGGCGATGAACGATTCTATGAAACTGCAGCACACATCCGGCCCGTACGCCTCGGCGCCCGGGCGAATCCACTTGCCGTCGCGGTACAGCACCGGGTCCTTGAAGCGGTTGCGGGCGTTGGGCGGCTCGGTGACCGACCGGATGCCGGGCCCCTTCTTGTAGCTGATCATGTTCCACAGGCAATGGCGGTCGAAGCCGAAGTCCGCAATCGTCTTCGCATCGCCGCACAGTTGCCACTTGCCCGCCACGCACGTGGCATACCCCGCGGTCTTCAGCAGGTTGGCGAACGTCGTTTCCTTGCTGTCGAGATACCCAAAAGCCTTGTAGTTGCGGTGATTGAATCGCCCGGTCATGATCTTGACCCGCGACGGGGTGCACAGCGGCTGGGCGTAGCAGTGATTGAACCGCATGCCTCGCCCGGCCGCACGGTCCAAACTGGGTGTCTTGAGCGTCGACCCGTACGCCCCGACGGCTTCGTACCCAATATCGTCGCACATGATCAGGACGATGTTAGGACGCGTCGTCCTGTCCGCCGCGTGGGCCTGCCCCCAGGCGACAAGACCCACAGTCCCCACTGCCGTCTTTCTCAGAAACGCGCGTCTATTCATCTCAAAGCGACCTCACTTCGTCCACGAATTACACGCATTGCACGAATGAGGTCTGATTGCCCCCCGTACCCTTCGTGTAATTCGTGAAATTCGTGGACACATTCTCTTCTTCAACTACTCCGTGGCGATTGCCTACTGTGCCTTCTTGCGGCCGGGCTTGCGTTTGGGGGATTGGCCTGCTTTGTCGGGGGTGTACGGCTCGGTGCGTTTTAGGCGTTTGATGTAGATGTGTCTGAACTGGATCAGGCTGGAGGCGCCGCCGTACTTGCCCGTCTTCTTGTTCAGGCCGCCGTGGTGCTGCAATGCGATCGGCCCCGCGGCGGGGATGCCCGGCATGCGGGCGTTGTCGATCACCGTCTTGCCGTTGAGCACCACCGTCACGCGGTCGCGCTTCATCGTGATCACAAACGTGTTCCACTGGCCCACGGGCCGGTCGGCTTTGACCTTCGGGACGGCCCCCGCGCGGACGTCTTTGGGGAGGGACTTGTTGTTCCGCACGGACCACATTTCGCCGGACCCGCAGGGCCAGCACCAGATGTTGATCTGCCCCCTGCCCGTGCCGCGCATGAAGATGCCCGAATCGGCGTTCGGCGTGGGCGTAACGATCTTCTTGCCATTCGCGTCGGTCTTGTACGAGCCGTCGGGGAGGATGATCGGCATGTTGTAGAGGGCGGGCGTGTCCTTCAGCCGCCACTGGACGTGCAGGACGAAGTCCTCGTACGACTCGGCCGTCCAGAGGTTCTTGTCGCCGGCGGCCTCGCTGGCCGCGTCGTAGTCGATCACGCCTTTGACGACCTTCCAGTGCCCGTTGTCGCCGACGGGCACCTTCCAGCCGGCCAGGTCCTTGCCGTTAAACAGCGACACGAACCCGTCCTTGAGGAGTTTGGCGGTGTCAACCGCCTTTGCAGCGCCCGTTTTGCACTGGTCAGCGGGGCAGGGCAGGGCGACTGCGAGAACCACGAAGGCGAGGGCTACAGCAGCGACTGCGTTTCTCATGATCAACTCCTTCTACACGGGTTGGACAGGTTGGAACCGACAGGGGCCGGTAATCGGCACGTAGTGTACCATTCGCCGGCGTCCCGGCCAAGGGCGGCCAACGCCCCTGGCCGCCCTCGGCCGACGAAAGATGACCTTCACCCCTTCGGACGGTCCGATCGTTGCTCAGGCCGCGGCCTCGTGCGTGCCAAGGGGTCTGGCTGAGCACGCCTGAGTCCGTAGGGCGTGCAACTCGCTTGCACGCGGAACGAATGCGTTGTCCTTCCCGCGTGTAACGAGTTGCACGCCCTACAATTGCGCCGTTACCACAGCGTGATGGCGGCCTTGGTGCACAGGTGCACGCCGGCAAGGGCCAGCAGCGTGTAGACGATGCCCGCGAACGAACGGTTGCCCACCTTGTGATGGAGCAGCCAGCCGACGACGGCGCCGATGACGACGGCGGGCAGCAGCAGGGCCGACGCGGCGAGCGTGTCGGCGCGCACCATCCCCAAGTATAGGTATGGAAACAGCTTAACCAGGTTGATCAGCCAGAAGTACGCCACGGTCGTCGCCACGTAGCAGGCCTTGGTCATGCCTTGGGGAAGGAGGTACATGTTAACGATGGGGCCCGCGGCGTGGGCGAGGGTGGAGGTGATGCCGGCGGCCGTCCCCGCACACGCACCGTGCCACGCGGCGGGCGCGTAGACCGCCCGGTTCTTGCGAAGCGTCCGGGCGCCCTGGAGGACGACAAAGGCCAGCGAGATCAGGCCGATGCCCAGTTTCATCGCTGCGTTGGTCAGGTCCTTCTGCTCGGCCGAGGCCCCGAGGTGCTGGAATCCCCACAGAGCCGCCGCCCCCACGGCGATGCCCCCCAGGCCGAACGGGACCAGCAGGCGCAGGCTCGCCAGGTCCCACTTGCCGCGCCACACCGCCAGCGACACCAGGTCGCAGGCCATCAGGATCGGCAACATGATGCCGAACGCCACCTGCGCCTGCTCGCCGCAGGCGTAGATCATCAGCGGGGCCGACAGGATCGCAATGCCCCCGCCGAAGCCGGCCTTGGCGATTCCGACCAGCAGGGCGGCAACCGTTCCCAGCACGAGGAACGTCGTGATGGAGCCTATGCCCTCCGGCAGCGAAAGCCACGCCAGCGCGAATGTCATCAGCGCTCCTTCACCAGGTCGGAATCGTACAGTTCGCGCCCCTCGCGGATGGCCTGGCGGACCCTGCGTTCGTACTCGCTGTATCTCTTTCGATGGGCCAGGTTGCGGCGGTCCCCGTCGTGGGGCACGAAGCCGTCCATCACGTCGCCGCGCGGCCGGTCCTTCAATCGCTTGCTGCCCTCGCGGATCGCATCAAGCAACTTGGCGTAGCGCGGATCGCTCTTCCTAAGTCCGGCCAGGCATGGACTCAGGTCGGGCCGATCGAGGTTGACCATCGGCCGGGTGAAGAACTCCGTCCTGAACACGTCCACGTAGCGCAGCCGCGCCAGGGAGAGGATCTTGTTGACGTTCAGATCGCTGCGCCCGCCCCCGCCGTCGGTGCTGCACGTCGTCGGATAGTACGGGCCATTGAGGTCCACCCACGTGATGAGACGAGTTAGGTCCTCGTCGCCCAGCCTGACCTTCTGGTGGCCCTTGCGCAGATGCGTGATGAGCCTGCTCGCATGCGAGCCCCAACTGTACGGCGGCAGGTGACCCGCCGGCCCGGCGCCGATGGCGCCTACGTAGCCCTTGACCCACAATTCCATGTACGAGAAGTTGAACGTCAACGTCTTGTCGCCGGACAGGACCACTTTCCTGGCGCCCTTGCCGCCAAAGTCATGGCATTTCAGGCAGTGCCTGTCGAGCACCGGCTGGACCTCTTTGACATAGCTGTATCGGCGCGTCGGACCGTACCACGGTTTGAGCGTGCTCGGCTTGCGGCGCATCGACCTTGGCAGGGACGTTTGCCTGAGCGGCGGGTTGGCCGTCAGTCGCGACTCGTGACAGCCGACGCACCCAAGGGTCTCACCCGAATGGACGGACGTGCCGCTGCGCATCGACTGGATCATCATGCCGTCCTTGTCCAGCAACTGGAAGTACACAAAGCGGTCGCAGGGCACGGCGAAGTAGGCGCTGCCGTCCGGGGCCACCGGGACGGAACCTAAAATCCGTTTCGTGTTGAAGTCCGACCAGTTGATCGCGGGTTTCTGGCTGCCGAGGCAGTTCCACCAGTTGCGGGACAGGCCGGCCTTGTCGGGCACTTCGATCACGCGGAGGGTCTTGACCGCCCCGCGGGCGACGTCCTTCATGTGCGTACCCACGTACACGTTTTGCACGTAGAAATACGCGTCACCGTTGCCGTAGTCGCGACGAGGCGCCATGGTATTCGGCTTGCGGGTCGGCGCCAGCGGCATGGGGCTGTAGCAGCCGGGCCCCTCGCCGTACACCGCGACCTCATTACCAAACACATCGACGAGCCATATCCCGCTCTTTCCCCCGCGCGCAGACGCACGAGAGCACAGGAAGTACTTTCCCGCACCACGCCCCGCAACGTCACTCAGCGGCCAGGGCGTGTCATACCACGGCTTGACGTTGCTCTGGGTATCTTCCCAGCGATGTATGCGAAGATTGGGGTCTTTGCCCACGAGTCGGCGGGCCTCGGCGGGCCAGGTGCTGTATGCCTTCCACGCTGACGTGTGCCTCGACTGTTCCTTGCCCAGGTCGAGCTTCTCGAGATTGTCAAACCGCTGCTTCACGTACTCCGGCCACGTCCGGACGACAGAATCATACCCGTCGATCGCCTTGCCCGGATCGAGCACCGCCAGCGCCCCGCCCAACGACCCGTGATGCGTGCCAAGAATGCACACCAGCCGACTCGTGCCGGGAATCGCCCTTGCGTTCCAGCCGGCCGACGGATGCGCGGTGTTGTTACCCCAGATGATGGCCTGATTCGTCCCGTCGGGATTGGCCACCCAAAAGCCGTGACCGTCCGCAAAATTGCGGTCCACATAATCCCAGCGGCTGTAGAGAATGCGCCCGTCGGGCATGAGCGAGACCTGGTTCTCGTGTACAAGACTTCGCGTGATCTGGTGAATGTTCGCCCCGCGGCCGGTCATGCGGAACAACTGAGGAACCAACTGCGTGCCGCAGGGCACCCACTTTCGCTGACGGGACGAAGCGAACACAATGCTGCCGTCGGGCAGATAGATCGGATCCACGTCGCTGACGTCCGGCGCGCTGGTCAGTTGTTTGACTGGATACCTGCCCGATTGGGGTATCGCCGATGCATCGACCTCGAAGATGTG